>JAAUPA010000121.1 GCA_012034615.1 Leptolyngbyaceae cyanobacterium CSU_1_4
AGAAAACTTTAATTCATGAGGCTTGCATTGAAAATATCGAGCAAGGATGTCACGCAGACGGGCGTGGGCAACGATGTAGCGATGCCGGTCTTTCTCGAAGTGGAAACGAGAAGCGCGCTGGATTTCATCGGCTGAAAACGTGGATTCCATTTGCTGGACTGAATCAGGTTGAACCGTTAGAGCGACGCGCCAAACATCCACTTGATCGGAGTGCAATTGAATATCCACCGGAGGGGTAAGCCATATGAAGTGTGCCATGATATCGTTCACACTGAGATTGTTTGAAAATCAGTCCCGCCACGCTTTAATGATGCCGATCCTGTTGATGCCAGTGCCAAATCCAATGGGGTTGAGGAAACATGCCTTTCTCCACAACGACGTGAAATCCATGCGCCTCCAGCAAGCGCGCCAGATCGAAGCGATTTCGTTTCTCTCCATCGAATTCATGATATTCCATCACCACCCGTTGAATCTTCGCAAGCGTCTCATTCGGACAAGTGAACAGAATGTCGTATTCCGCGCCTTCCACATCCATTTTCAACAGATCGATCCGTTCGAGTTCTGCCAAAATATGCTCAAAAGTAGTTGCAAAATATTTCATTTTATGCTACTTATTTCGTAAGCGTTGGGCGATCGCTTTTGCTAATTCAATGCCATCTGAAGCCGTTTCCCGCGAGGCAATGACGACACAAGCACCGAGGGTCAGAGGCAAGAACAATTCGAGGGCGGCAATGTCGAAAGAAAGGGTGGTGACCGCCAAAAAGTTTATCCTCTGCACTGAGGGACAGCCGTTGCTGCATGGCGTGGAGGAAGTTGGAGAGGGCAGAGTGCAAAATTTGCACGGCTTTGGGGGTGCCTGTCGAGCCGGAAGTGTAGAGCAGGTAGGCGGCATGCGCAGGGGTGGTGGGGCGATCGGGGTTATCAATAGGCTCAGAAATACTATCCTCAATCAGGACGGAGCGCATAGAATCGGCGGGAAGCAGTGGTAAATCAGGTGTGGTGATCAAGATGGGGGCTTGCGCATCGCTGAGCATGAAGGCAAGTCGTTCAGTGGGCAGAGAAGGATCGAGGGGGAGATAGCAAGCGCCTGCTTTAAGGACTGCTAAGAGGGCAATCACCAGGTCTAGGGAGCGATCGAGATGGAGGGCGATCGGGGCTTCGGGGGCGAGGTCTAGGCTGATGAGATAATGGGCAAGTTGATTGGCGCGATCGTTGAGGTGGGAGTAGGTGAGGTGGGAGTCTTGGAAGAGGAGGGCGATCGCATCGGGTGTTTGTTGGGCTTGCTGTTCAAAGCGCTGATGGAAGCAGAGGGAAGGCGTAGAGCGATCGTCTGTATCGTTCCACTCAACAAGTATTTGCTGTTGTTCTGCTGGAGTTAATAGTGTTAGCTCCGATATTCTTTGGTCTGGATTTTCGATGATTCCAGATAGTAAAATTTTGAAGTGTTCGATGAGGCGATCGATCGTTTCTTTTTTAAATAAATCAGTGCTGTATTCAAATACGCCGACCAAACCAGAGGGTGTATCGTCCATATCTAAACTAAGGTCGAATCGGCTAGTTTGAGTCGGTGACTCTATATACTGAAGCGTTAGATCAGGAAGGGCGATCGCTTCATTACCAGCAGATTGATGGAGCACGAACGCTACTTGAAACAATGGATTATGGCTAAGATGGCGATCGGGCTGAAGTTGTTCTACTAAATATTCGTAGGGTAAATCTTGATGATCGTAAGCGGTTAACGCTATCCCTCGTACTTGCTGCAACAGTTCTCGAACGCTACAATGATCTGGTATTTGAGTCCGAAATACTAGGTTATTAACAAATAGACCAATTAAGTTGGTGACTTCAGAACGATTGCGATTGGCAACAGTTGAGCCAACAGAAATATCAGACTGATCGGTATAGCGATAAAGCAAAATTTGGAACGCAGTTAGCAGTATCATAAATAATGTTGCTTCTTCTTTGCGGCTAAGGATTTTCAATCCAGAGGTCATTTCAGCCGTTAGATGAAACGATCGTTTTGCTCCACGAGAAGAATGAACAATAGGTTGGGAATAGTCGGTGGGAATTTGCAGGACGTTGGAATGACTAAGCTGCTGTTTCCAGTAGGTTAATTGAGTAGCATGTTTTTCGTTCTGGAGCCGTTGCCATGCAGCATAGTCGGCATATTGAATTGGTAATTCGGGCAGTATTAATGGCTGTCCAATTTTGAGGGCGCGGTAGGCAAGGCTGAGTTCGCGGATGAAGATTCGTAGCGAGTCGTAATCGGCGATGATGTGGTGCAGCGTTACCAATAAAAGTGCTTCAGAATTATTAATATAAAAGAGTCTGGCGCGTAGTAGTGGCGCATTTTCAAGGTTGAAGGGTTGAATGGCTTCTTGGCGAATGAGATCCGAGAGAATAAGCTCCTCAGCACCGCGTAAATCGGTAACGTTAAGAATTCTATTAACCGAGGAATGGACTTGCTGGAAGGGTTCGCCATTAACTTCCACAAAGCTCGTTCGTAGAATCTCATGACGCTGTACAATCTGTTCCAAGCTCTGTGTTAGCACGGCGAGATCGATTGTTCCGATAAGACGGAATAGTGCAGGTAAATTATAAGTTGCTTGCCCTGGTAATAGCTGGTGGAGGAACCAGAGCCGCTGTTGGGCAAAGGAGAGGGGGAAGCGGCGCTTTTTTTGAAGTAACTGCGCTAGAAGCTGGCGTTTTTGGTCGGGTGAAAGATCGGTAGTATTCATGGTTTTGCCTCCTGCTCTAGCATCTGTTGGAGTAAGCGGTCTACGTCTTGCTCGGAAAGCTGATTGAGACGGTCGGTATCTAGATGATCTAAATCTGGGCGATCGCGTTTTTGAATAATATCAGTGGGCTGCTGAATGCGGCTAGAGAAAAGGATCTGAGCAAGTTCGGCAATGGTGGGAGTGGTAAAGAATTGGCGAATGCTGAGTTCGGTTTGTAGGGTTTGGCGAATTTGGCTGAGGACTTGTGTGGCAGAAACTGAGTTGCCCCCTAGGTCAAAAAAGTTATCGTGGATACTGATGGATTCGATGGAGAGCGATCGCTGCCAAATTGCTGCGAGTTGCTGTTCGATTTCGGTGCGCGGTGCAACAAACTCTTGCGGGTTAGTTAACATCTGAGGTGGGGGCAATGCTCGGCGATCGACCTTACCGTTTGCTGTTAAAGGAAATGCCTCCAGTAGTAAATAGGTTGTCGGGATCATGTAAGCAGGTAGCTGGTGCTGTAAATATTGGCGCAGACGTTCTGGAATTGAGGGTTGCTGAGGTGCAACAGGTAGCCACTGCTCTGTCCAAGTTGGATCAATTTGACCGCCTACAAAGCTATGGACTAGGAAATGGCTGGAGGTGAGTTGGAAGTGTTCCTGAATTGGCTCAAAGTCTAGTTTACCGATGGGACAGATTCCCATTTGATAATCGGGTGCAGTTTCCATTAAAAGCTGGCTCATATAACCCGCTTCTAGTAGACAAAAATCTCTGGCTTGTTCCCTGTAGATTGGGGCGATCGCTTCCATTTCGGCGATTAAAAATAGGGCAAATCCAGCCTGCTCAAAAATAGCTTGATTGCTGCCATATATTGCTGCATCCAAGGCTTCTACACTGAGGGGAATCAGTTGATGATCGGCAGGCTGATAATAGTAAAATCCTGCTAACCTTTCACTCGATTAGGCTTGAGGTAAAGGTAAGCTTGCACTGGATACAGGCTACCTGCGGACGCATAGCGGTACTTAGGCAGGGGAGCATCTGGAATGGAAAATTGCTGCAATGCACTTAACCAGTTACCCAGTTGTTGAACCGAAATTGGCACATCTAAAAACTGACGATAGCTTTGTCGGCGTAAATGGGTTGAAGACAAAGGGGCGAACGGTAAGGCGATCGCGGATTTACTTCCTGAAACCTGACTTTCAGAAAACTGACGAACGCCCCGCTGCTGAAGTTTTAGATCAATTTTATTAACTCTGCTAGGAATAATGTAGGCTACAAGATGTTTGCTCTGATGTACTTCTCCAATTACAGTCACTACAGCCTCTTGAATCAGCGGATGCTGTTGCAGTGCCGCCTCGACTTCGCCCAACTCAATGCGATAGCCATTAACTTTTACCTGAAAATCTTCCCGTCCTAAAAACTCAATATTGCCATCTGGTAACCAGCGCCCCAAGTCGCCTGTTTTGTACAACCGTTCTTGGGTAATGGGATGACGAATGAAACTAGCGTTCGTTTTGGCATCATCGCGCCAGTATCCTTGAGCCAACCCAGCACCGCCGATGTAAAGCTGTCCGGTAACCCAAGTAGGGCAAGGCTCTAGGGCTGAATTGAGAACGTAAAACTGTTGGTTGGTGAGCGATCGCCCATAGGGAATGCTCTTCCAATCAGATTTGACTTCGATAATGGGATAGAAAATTGACCAAATGGCGGCTTCAGTTGCGCCTCCTAGACTAATCACCTGAGCCGACGGGAAGCGATCGCGGATGAGGCTGGGTAGATTGAGGGCAATCCAGTCGCCGCTGAGAAGGATAAGCCGTAGGTGGGACGATGGGGCTGGCTGGGAGTCGATGAGCAACTGCATGAGGGCAGGGACGGAGTTCCAGACGGTAATTTGGTGCTGGGTGAGCAACTCTGCCCAATGGTGAGGATCTTTGGCTTGGTCGGCGTTGGGCAAGACGAGGGTTGCACCGGCGGCGAGTGTGCCGAAAATATCGTATACCGAGAGGTCAAAGCTGAGGGAAGAAAGGGCGAACAGGCGATCGCCCTTTGTGATTTGAAACCGTCGATTAATATCTAAGAGAGTATTGACTGCGGCTTGATGATCGACCATTACGCCCTTAGGAAGTCCGGTTGAACCAGAAGTATAAATAACGTAGGCGAGATCGGTAGAAAGTACGGGGGATAGCGGGAGATTAGTGGAGTCGGAGGAAAAGTTGGTATCGATGCAGAGATGGCTAGGATGGTTTGAGTTGAAGAGGTTTTTGAGATGAGATTGGGTAAGAATACAGCGAGTATCGGTTTCGTTGAGGAGGTGCTGACGGCGATCGCTGGGAAGTTCTGGATCTATGGGCACGTAGGCGGCTCCTGCGGCAAGAATACCGAGAACAGCAACGATTTGTTCCCAGCCTTTTTCCATCACAACAGCAACCAGTTCGTTAGGTTGAATATTGAACTGCTGCTGAAGCTTCTGGGCAACCTGACACGCGCGATCGCTGAGTTCTTGATAGGTGCAGGTGTAGGTGGGTGTGATAATGGCGGTGCGATCGGGCTGGAGGGCAACTTGCTTAAAGAATAATTGGTGCAGGAGGGTCGGTTCTATTTCCTGTTGCGTAGGATTAGATAAATCGGTAGCTGGAGTTAAAAGCAGGCGAGTTGAAGATTGCCAGAGTTCTTTTTCATGAGCTAAACGCTCTAACAAATCCCGATAAGCCGCAAACATTTCATCTAAAAGCCCAACAGGAAATAATTCTTCGATCGCATCCCAGTTAAATACCAATGCCCCTTCTACTTCTGCAACCTGATGATCTAAGTACACTTGTGAGGTTTGACTAAGGCTGTAGACCACTTCTGCCCAATCAGTATGAACGTGCGAAGAATGGCGCGATGATTGTGTGAGAATACTGGTGAAGACCACGGGCATTAACGCTCCAGTAATGCGTTGCTGTTGTCGTGCTAGATCTCGTAAAACTTCAATGCCACTGACTTGACGATGATCAAGATCTTGCCAAAGCTGGACTTGAATTTGTTGGGCACGGGTGGCAAAAGAAGCAGGTTCACTTTGGTCAATGGCTAATAGGGTGGAGGAGGTGAAATCGCCTATTAATTGGTTAACTTCTGGATGTAGGGGAAGGCGATTGAAGAGGGTGAGATTAAGGGTGAATGTGGGCTGTTTGCTCCAGGTTTTTAGAACTTCAGCAAAGGCAGCTAGCAGAATACCGGAGGGAGTGATATTAAGTTGGGCGGCTGTTTGCTTTAATAGCTGCCAAAGTTGGGGCGATAATTTACCGCTGCGGCGAACGAAGTGGGGGGTAGCGATCGCGGCTGGATTTTTCGCTAGGGGCAGTTCTGGAGCGGGAGGTAAGGTGGCTAGTCGCTGCTGCCAGTATTCGCGGGACTGTTGATGAGAGGAAGTTCCTTGCTGTGCCGCTAATACATAATCTCTGAAAGAAAGGGTCAGGGGAGGTAATTGAACATTAGGATTGTATAAGAGCTGAACCAATTCTTGCCCAAGCTGTTGAATGCTGGAAGCATCGCCGATGAGAACGTCAAAGCTAATGCAGAAGCGAACTTTTTTACCCAACAAAATAGCTTGAATGTCGAACAATGGATAGCGATCTGTAGGTAACACCTGATGGGACAGGCGATCGCGTATTTCTAACAGGGCAGTTTGCGACTCTTGCTCGGATAAATCTACAGTTTGAATAGAATATGGGGGCACTTCTGCCAAAATTCGCTGCTGCCCATCCGGCTGTACCACCATGCGGAGCATATCATGGCGCTTGATCAGTTGCTGCAATGCTTGTTCAACTTGTGCCACAGTTAAACCTACGGTTTCAATTTCGCGGTAACCATGGGTGGAAATGTTGCCTAATTCAAAGGCTTCGTTGCGTCCAATCCAGTATGCCTGCTGAATGTCGGTGAGAGGGAAGGGCTGGTAACGTTGCGCCGAATCGGGAATGAGAGGGGGGCGTTCAGGGACGATCGCAGTTTCAAAAGTTTCACAGTTTTCAATAAAGGCTGCTAAACCTGCAACAGTGGGCGTTTGGAAAAGTTGGCGGAGGGGAATATCAACTTGAGCTAGATCATTCACACGAGCCATGATGGTAATGCCTAGGAGAGAATGTCCGCCCAGTTCAAAAAGTTATCGTGTAACCCGATTTTTTCAACGCCGAGTTCCTGTTGCCAAATGGCGGCGATCGCCTGTTCTAAATTGCTGCTGGGTGCAATGTAGCTCGTTTCTAAAAGGGGACGTAATCCATCTGAAACAGGCAGGGCAGGGCGATCGACTTTGCCATTGGGGAGACGGGGAAGTGATCCTAGCAAGACAAAGCTGGCGGGGATCATGTAGGACAGCAACTTAGTTTGTAAAAAGGCGCGAATTTGAGTCAGCGAAGTTTGGGATTCAAATTCGGTAAAAACAAGATAGGCAATAATGCGGCGATCGCTCGGCTCGGCATTTTCCTGCAAAATGACAGCGGTTTCGAGAATGGCGGGATGTTGAGATAAAGCCGCTTCGATTTCGCCTAGTTCAATTCGGAATCCTCGCAGTTTAACTTGGTGGTCGAGTCTGCCTAAATACTGAAGATTGCCATCGGGCAAAAACCGAGCCCGATCGCCTGTGCAGTAAAGCCGACCGTGAGCCGTGGGCAGAAATTTCTCAGCCGTCAACTCTGGTCGATTCAGATATCCCCGCGCTAAACCGGCACCGCTGAGATACAATTCGCCGACTACGCCCATGGGGACGGGGTTGAGATGGCGATCGAGAAGATGGACTTGGGTGTTGGCGATCGCTCGTCCAATGGGAGGCGATGGCTCTGGAGTTACGCGGGCAAAGGTGGAATAGGTCGTGTCTTCGGATGGGCCGTAGAGATTGAAGACGTGTTGAATCTGGGGCTGCTGATAAAGCTGCTGAACGAGATGTTGATGCAGCACTTCTCCGGCAAGATTGATGATTTTAACGGAGGCTGGAATGGCATTGAGGCGCAACAGTTGGGCGATCGCGCTGGGTACAGTATTAATTAGTGTTACTTGATCAGCGGCAGTTAATTCTGGTAAATGGAGCGCATTTTCAGCAAGAATGATCGTGCCGCCCCAACTGAGGGGAACAAAGATTTCAAAGACAGAAAGATCGAAGCAAACTGACGTAGAAGCTAATACTCCAGTGAGGGATTCTGTCGAAAAAGTTTCTTTTGCCCAGTGTAATAGTGTCACAGTGCTATGATGCTCGATGGCAACACCTTTAGGCTGCCCCGTTGAACCAGAGGTATAAATAACGTAGGCTAAATGATTCTCTCTAGTATCGACATTGAGGTTATAAACTTCGTAGCAGCTAGTGACTTGATCGGTATTAACACACATTATTTGACAATCCGAGATTGATTCGTCAAACAATGTGTGGATTAACTCAGACTGCGTGACTAAAACTGTAGCCTCAACGTTCTCTAAAATGTATGTATATCGTTCTTTTGGGTAAGTAGGATCAAGAGGAACATAAACGCCTCCGGCTTTGAGAATTGCTAATAGGGTAACAATTAGATTAGGCGATCGCTCTAAACAAACTGCAACTTTAGTTTCGGCGGTTACTCCCAATGTTTGTAGATGCCTAGCCATTTGATTGGCGGCAGCATTCAGGGCTTGGTAGGTTAGCTGCTGATCATTCCAAATTAGGGCGATCGCTTCTGGTCTCCGCTCAACCTGAGCTTCAAATAGGTGGTGAATGCAAAGGTGGGTAGGATAGGGACGATGGGTTCGCTGCCAATCTAGCTGTTGTTGCTGTTCAGATTCAGTTAAGATGGGCAGTTGAGAAATTCGCTGGTCTGGGTTGGCGACAACGCCTTCTAATAAAATTTGCAGATGTTGAGCCAGGCGGCTAATGGTTGTTGCGTCGAATAAGTCGCTGCTGTACTCAATCTGACCGTTAATTCCTTGTTCGGTGTCTTGAAGATTTAGGCGAAGATCATATTTAATAGTTGGGCTACCCAACGGTAACCGTTCGATAGTTAGCCCTTCTAATTGCAGAGGTTTAACTGTAGCCAATTGGAGATCGAGCTTGACCTGAAATAGCGGCATCATCTGACGCAAATCTCGATCGGGGTTAATCACTTCTACAAGCTTTTCAAACGGTAGATCTTGATGGGCGAGCGCCTCTAACATCACTTGCCGTGTGCGCTCTAGCACTTCTCGAAAGGTCGGATCACCTGCCAAATTTGTTCGTAAAACTAGCGTATTGACAAGCAACCCGATTAATCCTTCCGTTTCAGAGCGATCGCGGTTAGCAATATCAGTACCAACGGTAATATCATCCTGTTGGGTATAGCGACAAAGCAAAACTTGGAACGCAGATAGGATTAGAGTAAATAATGTTGTGCCGGATCGATTACCGAGAGATTTTAAGGCATTTGACAGCGATTGAGAACACGCAATGGGATATTGATCACCCTGGTAAGTGGGCAGATTAGGACGGGGGCGATCGGTGGGAAGTTCTAGTTGATTCAGGTCTTTTAACTGGTTTTTCCAATAAGCGATCTGGGTTTCTAGCTTTTCTTCTTGCAAGGACTGACGCTGCCAAATAGCCCAGTCTGCATATTGAATAGATAGCTCAGGTAGAGAGAGCGGTTGATGGTGCGCGAACGCATTATAGAACAGGGTCATCTCACGTAAAAAGACACCGACTGACCAGCGATCGGAAATGGCGTGATGAACGGTAATGAGTAAGATATGATGAGCAGAATTTAACTGAAGTAAGTTAACCCGTAGTAGAGATTGGGTTAGATCGAAAGGTTGCTGTGACTCAATTAGGGCAAGCTGTTGAGCGTGGAGATGGGCATCAGGGCGATCGCTTAAATCAATAATGTGTAGAGGGACGGGACGGGGAGGGGCAATAATCTGAATGGGCTGATTTTTAGAATTGACTGTGAAACTGGTTCGCAGTGTTTCGTGACGTTTTACCAGTTCATCTAAGGTTTGTTGGAGCGCTGCCAGATTGAGATTGCCTTGGAGTTGAAGAGCGCTGAAGACGTTGTAGGAAGCATTAGCGGGGTCTAGCTGCTGGATAAACCAGAGCCGCTGTTGCGCAAAAGAGAGGGGAATTTCAGACGAAGCCTCTCGTCGAAGAATTATCATCTCGCGCTGAATGCCCCCTTTGTTTCAGTCGTTGTTCAAACAGAGCGCGTTGCTCTGGAGAAAGGGCGGCAATTTGTTGATAGAGATTATTCATTGCTCGATTAGTACTCAACTATTGCTCAACGGTGGTAAGTTGCTGGATTTCTTCGGGAGAAAGGGTTTGAACTTCGCTTAAGATTTCAGCCATAGCGGCAAGTTCGTCAGATTGGGGTTGGTGGCTGGCAACTAGGGCGGCAATGCCTGCAACGGTCGGAGCCTCGAATAATAGGCTACGCATCGGTAGCTCGACTTGGAAGGTGGATCTTAACCGCGAAATGGCTTGAATGGCTAATAACGAATGACCTCCTAATTCAAAGAAACTATCATGAATACCTACGCGATCGATGCCTAGAAGCTCTTGCCAGATCTGAGCGACGGCTTGCTCTATTTCAGTTTGAGGTGCAATATAGTCGTTGGCTAAGTGAGGGCGGGTGTGGGAATTTGGCTCTGGTGGAGGTTCGGGTGGTGTGAAGGCTTGCTGGATGCGGACGAGTAAATTGGTTTTTGAAACGACGACTTGACCCGCTGTGCCTGATAGAACTTGGCGAGTTGCCGTCCATACTTCGGCAGGCGATAGTGCCACTTCACTCAGACTAGCGGCAAATTCATGAGGGTCGGCAGCATCTGAGGCAAGTTGATCCCAGTTGACGCTAAACCATGCCGTTTGGGGCGCTTGTCGGATTTGTTGCTGTACGAAACTGTCAATGCTGCGGTTGGCGGCGGCATAAGCGGCTAGTCCTAAACCACCGATGACGCTAGAAAGGGAGGATTGTAGCAAACAGAAGGCAGGCGATCGCCCTTGCAAAACAGTTGCTAAAACTGCTAGCCCTTTTACTTTAGTTTGAAAGTTATATTCGCACTGAGCAACGGTTAGGTCTGGAATCAGCGCCATAGATTGTTCATTGCTCATCGGCGTAGAATAGAACACACCATGGATTTCCCCAAACTGTGCTTCTGCCTGGGCGATCGCTTGCTCCATTTGAGCTTCATGGGTAATATTGGCTGTAATGAAATTGGCTTCAGTTGGCAACGTTAGGGAAGGCTTTAATCCAATACAAGTAAGCTTCGCCTGACACTCTTGAACTAATGCAGTTGCCCAAGCATTTCCCAGCCCGGTACTAAAGTCTCCCACAATTAGGTAATGAGCTTTGGAACTTAAGCGCGATTGAGACTCGGATTCTAAAACAACAGGCTTAAAACTCTCTTGCCAACGATAGCTACCTCGATAAGCTACCAATGATTTAAATTCGGTTGAAATGGACTCCGACAAAATTTGGTGAGAAACTTTAGTAACCTGCTGTTCGCTTGAAATCACAATATCGATACTGCGGCAAGACAAATGAGGATACTCCTGAGAGATTATAGGACAAAATCCTAAAACCTTTGCCTGTTCCAAGTTGATAGCTTCTTCTCCCGTGATATCTTGAGCTTGATTAGTGATGACATTAATCTGTGGGGAATTGCCTAATGGGGCGATCGCTTGGGTCAAAAATAACAGGCTATAAAATCCATAATCTGGCTCTAGGCTCCAAAGATGTAGGATGCGATCGGGGATAAGTTCTCGCCGTTGCAGATCGTTTATTAAAGCTTGATATTGATCTGCTTGCTGTGGATTGATCTTAAAAGCCCGGTAGCCCGATTGCGTAAACTGTTCGCCGATCGAAACGGTCACGACATCATGTCCTGCTTGTTCTAACTGTTGGGCTAGAGTCGCGCTGAGAGGCGAGGTGTTGATGAATAAAAGCCAGCAGTGTTTCTGAGTTGTTAAGTCTAGTGCAGAAGGGGTAGAGCGATCGCGTTCCCAAGCTGAAACATAAAGCCATTGAGAGTTAGATATTACTTTAGGTGAAAGGAATTGATTAGGCTGTGGCTCAATCCAGTAACGTTTGCGTTCAAAAGGATAGGCAGGAAGAGGGATACGCGATCGAGACTGACTGGCATACAAACTGGTTCCGTTCAGCTTTACACCGTTTATCCATAGTTGACCGATTGTACTGAGTAAATGATAAGTATCCGAGTGTTTCTCTTGAATATGACGCAAGGACGTTAGCGTCATTACTTTTTCTGTTCCAATAATTTGTTTAGCAAAGGTGCTGAGCGTATTTCCTGCACCTACTTCTAATAAGAGAAAACTAGAGTTTTGACAGAGAGTACTTATCCCTTCAGCGAAGCGAACAGGTTGCCGCAGATGGTTCGCCCAGTAGGTTGGATTGGTAGCCTCGATTGCTGTAATCCAAGTCCCCGTTAGGTTCGAGATGAAAGGAATTTGCGGAGGACTGAGGGAAACGGTTTGAATGGCTCCGGTGAATGGCTGCAACACGGGTTCCATTATGAAGGAATGAAAAGCGTGGGAAGTGTGGAGTAAACGGCAGGGAATAGTATTAGCGTTAAGCTTTTGCTGAAGCTGGGCGATCGCCGCTTTTGTTCCAGAGACAACACATAGTTGAGGGGCATTGTGAGCCGCTAAGGTCACTTCTTCCAACCAAGGCTGAATTTCTGCTTCAGATAGCGATACTGACAGCATTGCTCCCTCATGCTGTTGTTGCATTAACGCGCCCCGTAATGCCACTAATTTTAGGGCATCTTCTAAGGAAAAAACGCCTGATAAACAAGCTGCAACATACTCGCCAATGCTGTGTCCAATCATTGCTTCTGGCTGGATTCCCCAAGTTATCCAAAGTTGGGCGAGGGAGTATTCAACGGTAAAGAGGCTGGGCTGGGCGAGGGCAGTTGACGTAAGATCGATCGCGCTAAAATCAGTTGATATGGGTTCCGAGGGGTACAGTAGATCTCGGAGGTTCAGATTTAGATGGGGTTTGAGAAGATCGCAGCAGCGATCGATGGCAGCGCGGAAAATTGGTTCTGTTTCGTATAATCCGCGTCCCATGTTGATGTACTGGCTGCCTTGTCCGGGAAACATGAAGGCGATCGATCGCTGGGATACTGCTCCTTGAGATACTGTTTGTGTAAGGCGACGTTGTGGATCGGAGAGGGCGTTTAGAGCATCGGTCGAGCTTTCGCAAACCACCATGCGGCGATAGTCGAAGGCGCGGCGACCAAGATGCAGCGTGTAGGCAACATCGGCTAAATTCAAATTAGGATGTTGATGTAAATGATTAATTAAATTTTGGGTGGTGGTTTCTAGGGCGGTTGGAGTTTTGGCAGAGAGCAGTAAAAGCTGCTGTGGGCGAGCAGAATTGGTGGGCAGTGGTATAGGTGCAGACTCAAGAATGACATGGGCATTGGTGCCGCCGATGCCGAAAGAACTCACGCCTGCTCGTCTAGCTTCGCCCTGCCATTCAGTGAGTTGATGGTTGACATAAAATGGGCTGTTGGCAAAGTCAATATGGGGGTTGGGTTGCTGAAAATGGAGGCTAGGCGGAATTTGACCATGTTTTAGGGCTAAGGTAGCTTTAAGTAAGCTAGCAATTCCAGCAGCAGTGTCGAGATGTCCGATATTAGTTTTGACCGAACCGATCGCGCAGGTGTTGGGTAGGCTTTGCTTATGAAAAACCTGTGTGAGGGCAGCTATTTCAATCGGATCGCCCAATGCTGTACCTGTTCCATGCGCTTCAATGTAGGTAATGCTGTTAGGTTCGACCTCTGCCATAATTTGGGCGGTTTGAATAACCTTGGCTTGAGCTTCAATGCTAGGGGCAGTGTAGCTAACTTTGAGTGCGCCATCATTGTTAATCGCAGAACCTTTAATAACAGCGTGAATGGTATCCCGATCGCGTAGGGCATCTTCCAATCGTTTCAACACGACTATTCCGAGTCCGCTTCCCGAAACCGTTCCTTGAGCGTTGGCATCGAAGGCGCGACAATGACCATCGGGTGAATAAATACCGCCTTCTTGGTAGAGGTAGCCGACTTGCTGCGAAACAGCTACTCCTCCTGCTAATGCCATATCACACTCTCCACTCAGGAGGCTTTGACAGGCAATATGGACTGCTACTAATGAGGTGGAACAAGCAGTTTGAACAGCGACGCTGGAGCCCTTAAGGTTAAGTTTGTATGAAACGCGGGTTGTGAGAAAATCTTTATCGCTTGCTAAAAAAAGTTGGTAAGGACTGACCGATTCGCGAATAGTAGCGTTGGTGTAAAGGTTGAGTAAGTAGCCATTCATGGCGGCTCCCGCATAGACGGCGATCGCGCCTGAATATTGCTCAGTATCATAACCCGCTTGCTCTAGTGCTTCCCAGGCGGCTTCCAAAAACAGACGTTGCTGTGGGTCTAGAATCTCTGCTTCCCTGGGGTTAAATCCAAAAAATCAGCATCAAACTGATCGATATTTTCTAGATGTGCGCCCGCTTTAACGTACTGCGGATGATTGAGTAAATCTGCATTTACACCATGTTGCTGCAACTGTTCATAGCTGTAGGTGGCGATCGATTCAACGCCGTGTTTCAGGTTGTTCCAAAAAGCATCCAGATCTTTGGCTCCTGGGAAGCGACCTGTCATGCCGATGATGGCGATTTCTAGTCCGGTAGTACTCATGGGGCAAGGGGGCAGAATTCAGGAACGCTAAGGGATGGTGGGTCGATCGCGCTTTTGATTAAGGCGATGTTTAAGGCGGGCTTTTCCCGCTTCTAGTTTGGGTTTGGCGAGTTTCTATTGATAAGGTGGGGGCCGGCACGGGTTTAGGTGGGCAGCAAG
>JAAUPA010000122.1 GCA_012034615.1 Leptolyngbyaceae cyanobacterium CSU_1_4
TCTAGTAAAACCTGCCCAACTAAAGGCTCTAAGAGCTTGTATTGGACTAATGCTGAAACAATTGATCGCTGTTGAGTTGGCGATCGCCAATTTCAATGCACTCATGACAACCTTCTAAATTCGTCAAAGAGAGCAGATGAACCCCTGCCATTTTTCATGTCTCTATCCGCTCATTGGCTGTTCCAGTTGCTTTTGTTAGGAGGCAACTTTTCCGGCACGGTTCCTCTTTGTCAAAAAGAAGGGGGAGGATGGTTGGCTAGAGATGCCGTAAACTCTGAACTTCCCTTACTATGACATCATAAATTTGCGTAGTCAACCTTATATTATTTGTTAACTACGCAAGTGTTGATCGTGCCTCTGTCTTAAGCTATATATCACCAGGGTTGAAGGAGTATTTTGAATCAAGTGAATGCAAAAATAAAAATAAATAGACAAAAATTTCTAGCTTCAATACGGTGCTAGAAAGAAGAAATAACTTGAAATAGAACGATCGCTATACTCAATTTATACGCAGATAGAACTGCTGTATAACCAGTGCATACAGCAGTTCTATCGTCCGATAGCTATCCCAAATTGTTGATGTTGCTTAGTCTTCCATCTCTTTAGCTACAACCTGATACTCCAAAAGCTCGTCATTATGATTAAACAACGCTTGACACCGTAACTCTTGGTGCCGAATTCCTCGTAGCGCTTCCACAAAACAAGTGGCTGTTGGGTTTTCTGGGGTCAATACTGCACAAGTAGATTGCAACCGATCGCGATCGTCATCGGGCAATAATGCATAAAAATTAGAACCCACGCCGTTTTCATCCCCAAAGCAATTCGCAAAAAGATGATTTGTAAACGTCAGCGTGCCATCGGGCAAAAACCGAAAAACTAAATCTGTCGTCGCATCAACGATCGCCGTATACGCCGCATAGGTTGATTCTAAAACCGATTGAAGATTAACCCTGGCGCTGATTTCACGAAAACTAAGAACCGCAAAACTTCCTAATTCCTCACCCAAACGCAGAGTCGATTGTACTGGCAGATATTTTCCAGACTGCTGCTTTAAGGAACACTGAAATGACTGTGGAATTTTTCTCTCTCTCAACGAATCGAGAGCCAAGAGCACCTTTCGCAGATCGGCATCATGGACCAAATTAAGAATACTTTCACCCATTAATAATTCAGGCGGATATCCCAAAATATGACCAATAGAAGGAGAAGTCCAAAACACATGAGCCTCAGAGTCAAGCTGGATCAATAACTCATCGCTTTTCTTCAACAGCGCATCCCACTGAGCATTGCTTTCTACCAGTGCCTGCCTTGCCTGATAACGAGGTGTGACATCATTAATGACCTCTACTAACTCAGCACCACCCGCCCGATTGGATATAAATATTTGTCCCTTTGAGGATAACCAAACCACTTCATTTGACTTATTAATAATTCGATAATCTACCTCAAAGCTTTGACCATTTTCGGCAGCCGCTTGAAGAACCTTTTGCATCGGCTGGCGATCGTCGGGATGCACATAAGATAAAAAATCGAGATATTTTCCCTGGAATTCTTCTGGCTCTAATTGATAGAGATGCTCTAAGCCGGATGAAAACTGAACTTCCATGCGGCGCAAGTCCCACACCGCCATTGGTAAATTCAACTGATCAGCCGACATCATGAGATTCGATCGCTGGTGAAGCAGCACCAGTCGAGACTGGTTGCAAGTCACAGGTTGTTGAGGCATAGTGAAACCCAGAATAAGCCCAAAACACAAATGACAAAGCGCCGATAAAACAAGTCAGACAATCGGGTGAAGATTGCCAACATAGCATTAGATCGGATTGCCAATTGCATCCGATCCTTAATACGAGCATAAATTCAATGAACAGGACAAATCTGATCTATCTGCCCATAAATTTATTTTTTAGTGTTCAATTGAAAAACCAACCGTAAAATTTCTTCCACAGATTTGCCTTTAACAGTCTGCAATTGGACAAATAACTCAGAAATCAACTGGCGATCGCTCAAACTAAAATCGCCATAGTCACCTTTATCAAATCCAGCCTGCACTTTCGTACAAAGGTTATAAAACCATCGAGCCAGCACCTGTGCCGAATGCTCGGTTGAAAATTCCCACCGTTTCGTATCAAATTCTAAAATCAACTTACCGCTAGCCGTGGTAAGGGCATATTTCCCACCGCCCTCTGGCTCCGACAAATACCAGAGCGATCGCGCCGTATAAACCTTTTGGCTAAAATCACGAAACTGCCGCAGCAACGGCAAAATTTTCAGCGCCTGAGCGCGATCGACCATCATCCGCGTCGTCTTGCCCTGGCTGGGCTCTCCGCCTTGCTGAAGCAGATGCGCATCCTGTACTACCTCCGCCTTCAGCGCCAGAGCCGCATTCACCGCTTCTACCTGCCACAGCGACTCAGAGAGCTCCCCCTTCTCATACAAACAACTGGGATAATCATAGATTTTCATTTCAACGGGTTGCAACGTTTGTGGATGAAGCACTTCCACATGCAACGACACCTGAATCAGCGGCTTCTCACCCGGTTGTGGGTTGTAATCATAATCTGGCGGCGGCTGATCTAAGCGCACCAGCTTCAGGTACCGTTGTTCCTTTGTCCGCAAATGCGTTAAGCAAAAAACATTACCTTCATAGAACACAAGCGCTCCATTGGTGCCTTCCTTCCACTTATAGGTATGCCCCCCTGGCACAAAGAAGAGCTTACCCAGGTATTTTGTGCCACTCTCCGACGATTTGCGTCGCCGCCGAATGTAAACGTAAAGCTGCGGCGGCGTGATCTCCGAGCTATTCCGTCGTCGGTGGGAAATTCCTTTCAGAAATACCTCAGTCAAGGCATTTCTTCTCAACACTTCTCCGCCTAATTCTTGACGCAAGTCATTTTCTAACCGAATGAATTCCGACATTTTTTTAAATTGCGCAGGCTCTAATCTGCCCACCCAAGCCGAAAATAAATCGATTTTGTTTTTGGGGGGGATAGCTGCTGAACTTTTTGAAGAATTTGCGCCTTAGACAATCGCAACTCAGAAAGGTCTGCGCTAGACAACAGCTCTTTGGCAGCAGGCTGTGAAGACCTAATAAGTTGATTGGGGGCTGATCGAGAGGGTTCTGCCATAGCATGGGGATGAAAAACAGCACGAATTGAAAAAATGATGAAATGCTATGACCCAGATCACAGACTTGGCTGTTGGACTGCGATATCTTGCTGGATGGTAGGCATCATGTCATGAAAATAGCACACCTTTTTTAGGTTTAAATCGCTAAAAGCTCAGCAGTTGTGAAATAAGCGATACCCGTGTTGCTAGAAACCTTCAGTAGTCAACCTTGTGGCTTCGGAAGATACGCAAGTTTTAAGTGTAAAGTTTTTGAAAACTGAACGTACAAGCCGAATATTGAACCTAAGTTAGCGAAATGGCATGGGGCAAATGAGCCCCCCATTCAGCCAAAGCTCATTAACACCTCGAGGTAATTGAAACGGATTGCCAATATTGCGTTGATAAATTTCGGCATAGTTACCCACATGATGAACGACACGCTTCATAAAATCGTTAGGAAGCCCCAAGGTGGCTCCATAGACACCCTCTACGCCTAGAAAACGCCGAATCTGTGGGTCGGGATGAGGGCTTAATGCCATTACGTTTTGTTTGCTCACGCCTAGTTCTTCTGCTCGAAACGTGCCAAAAATAATCCATTTCACTACGTCGAACCACTGGGATTCGTTGCTTCGCACGATCGGGGCGATCGGCTCTTGGGAAAGCGTTAATTTGAGCAACTGGTATTGCTCAGGATTGGTTAAGGTTTGGCGACGAATGGCTAATTCAGAGCGGTTTGCGGTGGCAATTTCGCAGTTGCCATTAGCAAAGTTGATAAAAAGTTCGTTCTCCCCGTCTAGCGCTACAGCGTTAATGGGGATTTGAGCTTTCTTAAAAAAGGCTTTGAGCGTAGCTTCGGCAGGCGTATTGGCTCGCACACAGATGGTTTTGTCTTTGAAGTTTTTGAGAGAGGTTGTGTCTAAATTCACCGGAGCTAATAATCCTTGTCCGTCATAGAACACGGGGGATACAAAGTCGATCGCCGCATCTCTTTCAATCGTCCAGGGCGTATCGCGCAGCAAAATATCTACCTTTCCCTTAAGTAAATCGGTAAATACTCCTTGAGCGACGCGCTTAAATTCTACTTGACTAGGATCATCAAATAGAGCACTGGCGATCGCCCGACAGTAATCTGCATCTAACCCTGAATATTGACCATCTGGTGACTGAAAACTAAAGCCTGGACGCTGACCATCCACACCACAAATCACTCGCCCTCGGCTTAACACGGTGGCAAGGGTGCCATTAGAGGCAAGAGAGGGCGGCAGGGTGAGGGCAGAACAAGCGGCGCACAGAATGAGCGCGAGGAGGCTAAGGGTCAGGAAAAGGCGCGATCGACGGAGTGGAGCTTCTTTAAAGTCTATGACCCTAGAATTGACAGATCTAGGCGTTGTCTCCCTAGCAAATCGAATATGAATCATGTCAGCGTTTTAATGAGAAAGCCTGGTCTTGGATAAACCGAACCCTCCAGGTGAGTGAGTACAGAATAGCAAAAAAACAAACGAGTATCCAACATTGTAATTTGGTTGACTACTATAATTTAGCGTGTATGATATTGACTAATAGGTGAACAAAGATTTAGACAACACAATGATTTAGGCGAACAAAGACTCAATGTAGAAAAAGATCGGTACGGCTAGAGATCGGTGCCGATCAACAAGCTTGGTAAAGACCTAAGAAAATGAGTGCAGATCTGGAAGAGCGGTGCAGATAGAGATTCAGTAAAGACCAAGAACGGTGCAGATAAAGAACGGTGCAGATAAACAATGAACGTTGAATAACACCGTGAATTCATTCACCTCAAGATTGGAGTTTTTATGGTAGAAGTGTTAACTAAACAAGTTCTGGGCGGACGCTACAAGGTCACTAAAGTATTAGGAACCAGCATCTTTAGTGATACATATCTGGCAAAAGATCAGCAGTTGCCCAACCGCCCTCTTTGTGTTGTCAAATGTCTTAAAGCACCTACTAGCGAACATTTCAACTGGGAGCACGCTAGAGAACTTTTTAATGCCGAGGCTCAGGCGTTGTATCGTTTGAGCCCCCATAGTTCTCAAATCCCTCAATTATTGGCGCATTTTGAGGAAAACCATCAGTTCTATTTAGTTCATAATTATGTTGAAGGTCATAACTTAAGCCAAGAATTGATTGTGGGGCAACCCATGCCAGAAGCGCAAGTGATTGGGTTAATCCAAGATATTCTGAGCGTGCTAGCGATCGTTCATGCTCAGGGTGTGATTCACCGAGACATTAAACCTCACAATTTAATTCGTCGAAACAAAGATGGCAAAATTGTGCTCATTGATTTCGGTGCGGTCAAAGAACTGAGCAATCAAGCTCATCCTGAAGGGCAAACTACCGAATCTATTTTAATTGGGACGCCGGGTTACATGGCAGGCGAGCAACGCGCCGGAAAACCACAATATTGCAGCGATATTTACTCGGTGGGAATGCTGGCAATTCAGGCAATTACGGGGCTTAATCCTAAGGAAATTGGTGAAGATATTCAGGGTGAGTTGTGCTGGCGACAGGTTGCTAAGGTGAGCCCTCGTTTAGCCACTATTTTGACTCAAATGGTTCGTTCCCATTGGCGCGATCGCTATCAAACTGTGGAAGAGGTGTTAACTGATCTTAACCAACTGCAAAAAGACCGTCAGCCTCGAAAAATTTGGGGCATTCCACAAACTGTTACCCTGGTGGCAATTTTAGCCCTCAGTTTCGTGGGGGTTCGTCAAAAAGATCAGATTCAAGATCACCTCAAATCGTTACTTCTGCCCGTCGTGACTGCTCCTCTTAGCAAAGGCGATATTTCACCTGCGCGAACGATCAAACAGTCGGGTTCAATTTTGGCATTAGCAATGCATCCTAAAGGCGAAGTTGTCGTCAGCGGTGGACAAAATAAAGTGATCCAGCTTTGGGATATGAAATCAGGTGCATCGTTAACGGCATTGACTGGACATCTCCAAGAGATTACTTCATTGCACTTCACCCCCAACGGTGAAACCCTGGTGAGTGCTAGCGCAGACGCAACGGTAAAAGTTTGGAATTTACAAAGCGGTATTCTTCGTCATACCTTGGCGGGGCATACGGGTCGGATCAATGCTGTGCACGTTACTCCTGATGGAAAATCAACGGTGAGTGGAGGAATCGATCGTCAGATTAAAGTATGGGATTTGCAAACGGGCAGTGAACTACAACGGCTCAGCGGTCATACCAATGCAGTTAATCAAGTTGCAATGACGACAGATAGTCGTGTTCTCGTTAGTGCTAGTGAAGATAAAACGGTTAAGCTTTGGGATTTACCCACCGGGCAAGTTTTAAAAACATTAGCTGGACATGAGAGCGGCGTAAAAGTAGTCACGATTAGCCCTAATAATCAAATCTTGGCGAGTGGGGCAGATGACCAAATTATGATTTGGAATGTGGCAGCAGGTCAGCGCTTACGAGCTTTACCCCAGTCTAAATCCACGCGATCGCTTGCTTTTAGTAAAGATGGTAAATATTTGCTGAGCGCCCACGCAGACGGCACCATTAAACTTTGGAATTGGCAAAAGGGCACTTTGCTCAAAAACGTTCGGGTGCATTCCGATAGTGTCGGTGCGATCGTGATTTGTCCCAATAATCGCACCTTAGTTACAGGCAGCCTAGATCATCGGTTAGAGATCTGGACCATGAATCTTTAACGGGCAGGGCTGAACGAGAGTATCAATCCACGATTTAAACTGGTTGCATTGCAGTCTTTTTCGCCCCCCAAATCACCCAAATTGGGAAACTTCCGAGCCAGTTCTATGCTTCAAAGTCCCCCAATTTGGGGGTTTAGGGAGCAGTTCGCCGGGATCTTGGCTAGAGATTCAACAACTTGTGTATGCACGGTGCTCGCTGAGGGAAGGGACACTACATTTTTCGTATCGTAATTCAGCAACACCTTTTACTTTTGTAGCGATTATTTTTTGCACTTGTAACGACTATTTTTTGAACTCAGGGTCAAAATTATGAAATATCTTTTTTGGTGCAGTGGCGCTTCCGCCCTAGTCCTTGGTTTTATTTTCTTACGTTCTTCTCAGGTCACTCAACCTTCAGCAAATTCGGTCGATCCAGATAGCGATTTCTTGCACGGCTCTCAACCCGATCGCTCCCTGCCGCCCCCCATGCAAACGACCGAACACTCTATCCTCGAACGGGCAAAAACTAGCGCCAATAGCGATCGCCTTAAACAAGCTATTAACCTCGCCGATACCTTGCCAACGACCAGCGAATACTACGCCACAGCTCAACAACTTAGAGAAGTTTGGGCACGCGAATTACTGCAACGTGCCATCAACAAGTATGTTCAAGCCGACCTACCGACTGCATTAAAAATGCTGGCAGCTATTCCACCCAATACCAGCAGTGCGGGACAGTCTATGCAATTGGCTACGTTATGGCAACAGGAAAAGAGCGTGACCCAGTTAGCCTCTCAAGCCAAAATATCGATTCACTCCATCAAAGCGATCGCCTCAAGATATCCGCAAGAGGTCGCCCTGCCACCCGCTGCTATTCAACCCTCTACGATTCGACCGGTGATAGCCACCAGTAAGCCCCCTCGCCGAGTCGTTCTAGCCGAGCCTTCAGCGGCTGCCTTGCAAGCCGATCAAAGAGTATTAGAAATGCTCTCCACCATTCCTGCCCATTGGAATAAAAATCAGCGCAATCAAAACCAGCGCAATCAAAATCAGCAAAACCAGCAAAATCGACCTTTGCAAACCAAACCTGTGATTGAAAAAACGATCGCCGACACAGAGTTTTCAGCAGTGATCCATCCATCTGCTCCACCCTTGGCTTCCCCAGAATCTTCACCCTTGCCGTATTTCTCAACCCCTGCCTCCCAACTTTCCCAAATGTTGCACAGCAACCCAGCTAATGCTGTTTCTACTGGTCTGTCAAGAAATAAATGATGGGGGTGAAAGAATTCAAAATGAACAATTCAAAATGAACAGCCTTTAATTTTGAATTAATAATTTTGAATTAGCTCATCTTTCCCCACCCACCAAAAATTGACAACTTACCACCCCATTAACCCGTGATTAACACCCTTCTCAATGAACGCTATCGCATTCTCAAAACTATAGGAAAGGGCGGCTTTAGCGAAACTTTTCTGGCACAAGATGTTTTCTCATCTGCGTTGCGCGTTGTGAAATGTTTGAAGCTTTCATCGACCCCCTCAGAAACCGCCCAGGAGTTATTTGAAACCGAAATTCAAATTCTTTACCAACTGGGTCACTTAAGCCAACAAATCCCAGCGTTGTTTGACCATTTTGTGGAGGAGCGATCGCTTTATTTAGTCCAAGAATTTATTGATGGACATGATTTAGCCCAGGAAACAGAACATACTCAGACCTGGAACCAAACCAAGATTATTGAACTACTTCGACAAGTTTTACCCGCCTTACAATTTCTTCATTCTCACCAAGTCATCCACGGCGACATTAAACCCCGTAACATGATTCGACGAAAGGACGGTCAATTAGTATTAATTGATTTTGGCGCGGTTAAATTTGCTTCATCGTCCTCCTCCGTCCTCCTCTTCTGCCCAATCTGTCGTCGTCGGAACCGCAGGCTACATGCCCAACGAACAACAATCAGGGCGATCGCGCTTTAGCAGCGACCTCTACGCTTTAGGAATGGTTGTGATTCAATGCATCACTGGCATTCATCCGAGAGACCTCAAGGAAGATTCTAAAACCGGAGAAATTCAATGGAAAAGCCAAATTGAACTCCATCCTCAACTTAGAAGAATTGTCGAAAAAATGGTAAAAGTCCGCCTCCGAGATCGATACCTCTCTGCAACAGATGTATTAATCGATTTAGACAAATTTGAGCAAGCCCAGACCAACCCTCAATTGCCCGCTCAACTCATGTATGGAAGCGTTATTTTCTTACTGTTGCTAGGAGGCTTCATAGGAGTCTGGCAACCCCTTGCAGGTCTCTCGAAGCGATCGCCCCCTCCAGATTCATCCGCAGAGTTATCCCCTCAGCCTCCCATCGGCGCTGAAAATCCTCAGCCTCTCCATCCCCGTCACCACCCTGGCAGCTCTAGTGCGGCTACGCCTGTGGTGATACCGCCTGCCCTAACAACCGAAACGCCGGATACGGAAATAAAAGCTTGAAAGCCAGCTAGCCGCTCCTCCATTGGCTCCGGAGCATCGTGCCACAAACTTTCGTAGTAGAAAAACGCCATTCCTAAACCCCGCTCTTGCACAGCCCGCACCTGAGATTGAATTTGCGCCATCGCCACCGGGCTATTTCTCAACCCTGTCAGCACCCCAATACCCGTAGGAATTTTCTTCCGCGCCTCCTGAATTTCAGGACGATTAATTTGTTCTATAAAGCTCTGCATATCCGGACGATAGACTTGCACAATCAGCTCATTTGCCACGCCCTGCTTTACCCACGCCAGCCAATCTTGCAAATGCAAACGGTAAGCAAAATCATAGTAATTAGGCGAAATTGAAAAAACAACCTGGGGCTTTTGTGCGTTCACTGCCTTGTGCAAGCTCACCATAAACGCCGTAATTTTATCCGCCCGCCACTTCACCCAAGCCGGATCTAATGCATCGGCGGGAGGAGCCTTCTTCGTTTCCTTTGTATACAGCGCCACAGTGTAGCGATCGTATCCAAACTCACTCGGCAAACTCATATGATCATCAAACTGAATGCCATCCGCATCATATTGAGTCACCAGTTCTACCAAAAGACTGGTGATAAACTGCTGCACTTCTGGATGAAACGGGTTAAGCCACGCCACTTCACCGGCAGCACTCAAAGAAACCTGCTCCCCATTACGTTTTTGGGTCAACCAATTGGGATGATTCAACGCCAACTCTGATGTCGCCGGAGCCATGAAGCCAAACTCAAACCAAGGCATCACCAATAATCCCTGCCGATGCCCTTGAGCAATCACATCTGCCAGAATGTCCTGCCCCTCTAGCCCCCTAAAGACAAAGGGCTGAATTCCTGCCTGATACGCCACTGCACTGGGATACATGACATAGCCCGAATTCCAAGCCACTGGATAAACCGTGTTGAAGTTAAGACGATTGAGTTGGCTCATGGCATCTTGCACTTTGGCATGGTCGATCAGAATATTCATGTCATTGTTGGTCATCCAAACGCCCCGAACCTCCGGATGGGCGATCGCCACTGTGGGGCGACCCCAAAGCAACGTCCCCACTAATGACAGAACAAACAGCAAATAGGAGCAAGATTTGAGCGTGGGCAAAATTACTCCTAAAAGAAATCGCCATACAGAAAAAAGACGCAAGATCATAGATAGTACAGAGACATTACAGAGGAATGAGCGACTAAAAACGAGTGGAATGTGCTGAATTTTATCAGCTTCTTACTCTACAAGCTTTGACCGAGGCGATCAGAAAGTTCCCTCAGACTTCTCGAATCTTCTTCACTGGAGAAGGATTCCCAAATTTTTTATTTAAATGGTAGTCTTGTATACAGAAGAAAAAACGTTCATCCCAACTAGGTGATATCTTAGTCGAGGACGGAAGTAGGGAGTTCTCCTGAAGGAACGCGCTTCTCGTCAACTAGTGACCTGTCGCTAGATCCGTTACCCATTTGGAGAAGCGAGACTATGAAACTCATTTATCGTGGTACATCTTTCGATTACAATCCCAGCCGGGTTGCAGATATGAACATGGGGCGACCCGATCGTCCTCACCATGTTTCATCCTCTCCTTATGCCCTCACCTATCGCGGTCAAACGCTTCTGGTTGACCCGACTCAGCCCCTAGAAGACGTGGCTTTGCCTCGTACCTATGAACTGATTTACCGAGGTGAGAAGTACCAAACAAAGAGAGTGGCTCAAGCCATTTGTCAGCCTGTGGCAGTAACCGTTCCGGCTACCTTGCCCCGTCATTACATCGACAAAGCGCATCAGCTTGACCAAATTCATCAGGCTAATCTTCAAGAAAATCTTCAGCGGCGACTGAAGGCGGCTCAGTCTCGAGGTGATCAACGGCTGGTTACCTTATTAGAAGCAGAGCGGAAACAGCTCAAAGTTTAGGATAAGGGCACTAGCAGTGTAGGGTTTGGATTAGGCATCTCGTTCAATTGCTTTACTGAGAATAGAGCGCGCTAAAAGCCTCAACATAGCGTGGCTGTTCTTAGTAAGCATGGAGTTTTTCGAGGGGCTTGATCGAGATTTTATTTCCGTCCCTTTTAATTGCTAGGAGAATATTGATATGGCTATTACTGTAGATACGTTACTAGACGAAAATGATGGTAATTTTAGTGCTGGAAATTTTTCGCTACGAGAAGCAATTTCTAGCAGTGTTGCTGGAGAGACGATCAACTTTGCTCCCAGCCTTGCGGGTGGAACGATCGCCCTAACTCAGGGTGAACTTTTAGTTAATAAGGCGCTCACTATAAAGGGGTTGGGAGCCGATAAATTAACCATTAGTGGAAACAATATTTCGCGGGTCTTTAGAATTGCCGATGCGCAGGCTAGTTCTAGTAGAGTTGTCATTGATGGATTGACGATCGCTAATGGCTTTGTCGGTGCATCTGTTGGCGATCGCTTTGGTGCTGGCATCTTAAATGAAGAATCCTTAACGCTGACAAATGCTGTCGTTAGAAATAATCGGGCAGTTTTTTCTGGCGGCGGCATTGACAACGGCGGAAACTTGTCTGTTGCTAACAGTACTATCCATAACAACTTCGCAGCCGTCAGCGGCGGTGGCATTTCGAGCGGTAACAGCGAGGGACCTGTGAATCTTCTGTCACTTGCCAATACCACCGTTAGCAGCAACGAAACAAATGAATACGGGGGAGGGATCTTTAATGGGTTTACAAGCCGCCTGATCGTGAACAGCAGCACCATTTATCAAAACACAGCGGTTCGTGGTGCGGGTGGGGTTTTTTCGCAATCTGGAACTATCAATAATACTATTATTGCCGGAAACCTCGATGGTGATAACTCAAACGGCAACCATCCTGACGTTTCGGGCAACTTTACGACGACATCCTTCAATTTAATTGGAGATGGCAGTGGTAGCGCAAGTTTTACAAATGGTATTAATAACAACAAGGTTGGCAGCGGCGGCGCTCCGATCGATCCTAAGTTGGGTTCCTTGCAAAATAATGGCGGCTCTACGCCGACCCATGCTCTCCTCAACGACAGTCCGGCGATCGATGCTGCTAACCCTAATGCCAATGTTTTCTTTGATCAACGGGGTGTCACTCGCCCTCAAAGGAATGGATTTGATATTGGAGCCTTTGAAACCAACCTACAGATTCCCATCCCTGTCGTGATCAAGCCCCCTGTCGCTGTCATCGATCCTCCTCTGACTGTGGTGAGTCCTTTGCCCAGACGAGTTGTGGGCACCGCCAAGTCGGACGTGCTTTTGGGCAGTGCGAACAGAGATATCCTGGTGGGCGGGATAGGCGGCGATTTGATGACGGGCGGTGCAGAGGCGGATTCGTTTGTTTACACGGGTGTCACTCAGCGGCGTGCGTTGGCAGCTTCTCAAATTGCTGATACTCCGAAGCGGACTCGCCGTCGCCTTGATCAGATTACTGATCTCAACACCGCAGAAGGAGATCGAATTCAACTCGATTTTGACAACAACTTAAACACGGCTGAGCTTCCTACCCAAGTTCATAATGTGGGCAGAGTTAGACCCCAAAATATTGTGGGCGGAGGCACAGTGCGGCGAGGTCAGGCACGGGCGATCGCCACAGCCTACGAAGACGTTAATCCTCTCATTCCTGGTAAACAGCGAGCGCGAGCATCTGAAGCCGTGCTTGCGGTTCACAAAGGACGAACGTACTTATCAGTTAACGATAATCAGGGTGTGTTTAATCCAAAACGTGACCTGGTGATCGATGTGACAGGAATGACTTTTCAGCGACCTCAAGATGCCCTGGCAGGGGCATCTTTGTCGGTTAATAACTACTTTGTTTAGATCATTTAGATCATTTAATGGTCTCTTACCTTGCAGACAAGAAGAGAGAGGACGATCGCCCGATCGCCCTCCTTTTTTGGGCTTGAAACTCACTTGTATGGCAAGCTAATACCATTTCTCTAGAATCACACTAATTCATCCACCCTTCCACTCATCCACCCGTAGCGCTGTTTCCCAAAATTCGGCTACAAGCGATCGCTTGCCTATTTGGTACTAAAGTACTATATTAATGGCGCACCCTCATGCGTTCTGCTCAACTCTGCCTCACACTACGGGTGGAGTTGAGCCTTCTTTGCTTCTCTATAAAAATTCTAGATATAGTATTCCTAAGATCAGTTACTCTTATTTCAGACTTGTTGTTTCAGACTGGTTGTTTTAGCGTGATTGTAGAGGTTGAAACTATGTCCTTTGTTGGCTTACACATTCACAGCGACTACAGCCTGCTCGATGGCGCAAGTCAGCTTCCTGAACTGATCGATCGCGTTTTAGAGCTAGAGATGCCCGCGATCGCCCTGACTGACCACGGCGTAATGTATGGGGCGATCGAGCTGCTGAAGGTTTGTAAAGCCAAGGGCGTGAAGCCGATCATCGGCAACGAGATGTACCTGATCAACGGCGACATTTCTAAGCAAGAGCGCCGCCCCCGTTATCATCAAGTCGTTCTGGCAAAGAACACCCAAGGTTACAAAAATCTCGTTAAACTAACGACCATCTCTCACCTGCAAGGTGTTCAAGGTAAGGGAATTTTCTCCCGACCTTGCATTAACAAAGAGCTTTTAGAAAAATATCATGAAGGGCTGATCGTCACCAGCGCTTGTCTGGGTGGAGAAGTGCCGCAAGCGATTATGCAGGGCAGACCCGACATTGCCCGTCAGGTGGCGCAGTGGTATAAGGACTTGTTTGGCGACGATTATTACATCGAAATTCAAGATCACGGATCGCCCGAAGACCGCGTGGTGAACGTCGAGATTATTAAAATTGCCCGTGAGTTAAACATTGAAATTATTGCCACCAACGACTCCCACTACATTTCTTGTTACGACGTAGAAGCACACGATGCATTGCTCTGCATTCAAACCGGAAAGTTGATTGTTGAAGATAAACGATTGCGCTACAGCGGTACAGAATATTTGAAGTCTGCTGAAGAAATGAGCTGGCTTTTTCGGGATCACTTACCTGAAGCGGTGATTGAGGAGGCGATCGCCAATACTCTCAACGTGGCTAACAAAGTCGAACCCTACGAAATTCTGGGCGAACCGCGCATTCCCGACTATCCCCTACCCCCAGGCTACGCCGATCTCTCTGCCTACTTTGAAGCAGTCACCCGCGAAGGCTTAATTAAACGCTTTGATTACCAATCCTTTGATGAAGTCGATGCAACGTATCAAGCGCGGCTAGACTACGAACTGCAAATATGCACACGATGGGTTTGATGCTTACT
>JAAUPA010000123.1 GCA_012034615.1 Leptolyngbyaceae cyanobacterium CSU_1_4
ACAGAACTGGATCGGAAGTCCCCCAATTTGGGGGGTTGGGGGGCGGTTCGTCCGATGGGACTTGGCTAGATTCGATCACTTGTGTATACACGGTAGCCCAGAGCGGGAGAAGGGAGCCAGATCCCTCCCCTCTCCTCTAGATTTACAGTAATCCTCGATATCGGATAAATACCAAAATTACTGCCCACGATCCTAATGCAACTTTAATAGCAACTAGAATATTAAGAATTGGAACAATTCCACCGCTGAGAAGTTCGCCTAATTCTCCGTGGGGAAGTTCAAATCCTGCCAGCGTGATGACTGACAAAATAATAAAAATTAAAACTGAAACTTTCTCTCCTGTGGCGGCGTGCCAGCGTTGGTAAACCGACTCCATCCACTCTGAAGATGAAGTAATTGCCACTAGCCCGATCGCCGTTCCGCCTGCAACTCCGGCAGCAAACCCACCTCCCGGACTCAGATGACCCCGAATTGCTAGTTCCACGCCCACGATCGCCGAAATAGTTGCACCCAGCCGAGCCAGCACAATGGAGGGCTGGTCTGTGAATTGATGGATAGTGGGGAAAGGACGCTCGTTTGCCAGTAAAAATTGAGCACCCATGATGGCGATCGTAAACACGATGACTTCAAAGATTGTGTCGTATAGCCGATTCCTGAAAATGATGCCCGACACGGCATTGGGTACACCACTGTCTTGCACAACTGCTTCCACAACTGAGAGATCCGGTGAGAAATCGGAGATATCAGCGATCGGATTGGGCATGATCAAGAATTTAATAAATAGAACAGTTCCAGCGATGATATAGAGCCATTTCATTTAGTGCTTCTCTCCTAGGTCTTGTACCATGACGTAGGTTACGCCGGTAATAGGTGATGGTGGGGATGGTGGGGGTGATGGTATTGATGACGGTGTTAGTGATGTTAACTCGGTTTGCAAAATGTCATAAAGACGGCGGATGCGGGTGACGGTATGATATTCTGGCGTAGCATCAGGTGGTCTAAGTTGTTCATTCTCGTGGGATCGCTCCACACAGCTATTAGGAATACAGGTGATATGAACTTCTTTTTCCATCAACGCTTGCTGTAAGGACTGAGGATCTCCATAGGGGATTAGTTCAAGCCGTAGATGATACTTCTTAGCAATCATGCTTAAATGAGTAATAAGTTGGGCGAAAGGATGCAGATCATCTGCCTGAATGAGTTCATGTTTGCATTCATCTCTATGTTCATTAATCCACTCATCCTTGCATTCATCTTTCAAAACACCCACCCGCATGATCAATGATGAACGTACCGCCACGGCATAGAGCGTAATCGCTAACATCGTTCCAACCAGCGCCTCGGTTAACGCCACATCAGCAGCGCCCAAAACCGCATAGACCAAAGCTGCCACCCCTCCCAAAATGCCGCGAATCACCAATGCATTGTAGGGATTGACTTGAACCGTGAGCATCACCGCCGCTAAGGGTAGCAGAGCCACGATCGCATAAATGTAGCTATCTTCCATCTTTTCCTCCACTGTTGGAGCAGTACGCCAGCACATAGCCCAGCACTGTATTCCAAATTGCCAAAGAAATCAAAGCCAGCAGCAGCAGCGACCATTGACTAGGAACCTTTAGCAGCAGACCGACAATGATGCTCATGGAGCCAAGGGTATCGGCAACGGAAAGACTGTGCAGTTTGAACAAGACCGATCGCTTGCCCAGTAAGGGAAACGTGCCCCAGAACCAGAAGACAATGCCCACCACGATGCAGCTATAACTTAAAAGATTTATGATCATTGATTTCTATAATTGTCGTTCATTTGGAGCATCATTGAGTCGTTTGATCACATGGGCTAGCAACATTAATCCGGCATTTCCCACACTCAAAATAATCACGCCGACAGTTCCAATCATCCGATCGCCTTGCAGCACAGAGACGACCAAAATCATGACAGATGTTTTAGTGGCAATACTGGCGAAAGCTAGCATCTTCTGCCAAATATCCTCATTCTGCCAAGCCTCATAAATGGGAATGAGTAATGCCAGAATCATGGCAATCAATATCATGTCCATCGCTGTTTTGATACCCTTTTGGTTAAGCCTAGTTACCGTATTACCCTCATCAGCACACTCTGCTGTTACCGCCTCGGTCGCACCCAATGAACCTCATAGAAACCCTCTTCATGGCACTTTACAACGATTGTTTTGGGTGTAAAAGTAATTAGAAAAATTTCTAGAAAAATGAGCCCAGGCGATCGCCTTAGTTTAGCTCGTTCCATTGTGGTCGTTTCCTGTGTATGAGGGTGAAGTATCATTTGAAATGCCTCCAAATACGCCTGCGGAATTGCCACAATAGTTTTCCATAACGCTTGCGACCAATCTTTCAAAGTGCCCGGAGCAGTTCGGCTCCGCGGCAACAGCAGAGCAACACACACTCCGATAACAATATTTGCCATACTCCAATTGGCGGTGAGTAAAAACCAAATGACCAACCGCAGAATGAAATCGAGATACCCGGTCATGCCATTACCATCCAAAAGAGTAGAATCAACATCAAACTCATCATCCCAATGAGATGATCAAATTTCTCAAAAAAACGGGGCAGGTTGAGTGTAATGTGCCGAAATATTAAAAAATATACCAACCAACCTAAGGCGATCGTCGCTAAAGGTTTAATAATATTTTCCAGGGTGTACGCCTCGTAATACGCCACATTTGCCAGAAATAGCGACCCAATCAGCAGGGCGATCGCTGCCCAAAAACCAGGCTGAATCGTCTCTGGTCTTTCTGGGTTTTGATGGGGTAAAAAAATGAATTTAGCAAAGGCAATTACGGTGCCAAGTGCTGCAATATTCATGCCGATTACCTGCCAAGGCAACAGATTTTTTAGGGTCAATACTTTTGCCCCAAATCCAGACAAAAGGGGAAACCCTGAGATGGAAAAACTGGCGATCGCTAGGGCAATCCAAATTGAGGTCTGGATAGGCTGATGTTGGAGGTCTTTAAGGTTACGGCTGGGAAGAACGCCCACAATTAAAAACAGCGACGATTTTACTAATCCATGAGTCAGGGCATAAAAGCCGCCTACTTCGGGTGCTGCCAAAATAAAGCCCAATTGTGAAACCGTGGAAAACGCCAGTATTCGCTTTGTGTCTTTCTCAAAAATGGCATAGCCCACTCCTAATAAAGCTGTTGCTACCCCAAAAAGCCGGATTAGAGGATCAAATTCTTCAACCAGCAAGGCACAGCGCACCAGGGGTAAAACTCCCGCTTTCACCACAGCACCCGACAACATTGCAGAGACAGGCGTTTCTGATTCGGAGTGAGTTAAGGGGAGCCATAATCCTGAGATAAAAATTCCCCCTTTCACCAGCAGTCCTAAAAAGATCAGCGCCAACGCTTCTGGCAGTGCCTCACGAATTCCGACAAACGCAAAGGAATGGCTAGCTTTGTAGACTAACACTGCACCGACTAAATAGAACAACATGGCAACGTTGCTGGTGAAGAGATAGCGCAACCCCACCCAAATTGCTCGATCGGTTCGCGGGTAAGCAATCAGCAGAAATGAAGCAATGCTGATGACCTCTAACGCTACATAAAGACTGATAAAATCTGTACACACGAACGCCGCGTTAACACTACCATGCAGCAGAATAACCTGCGTGTAAAAGAAGGTCGTTTTGCCACTGTTCCAGCAATACAAAATGACCGCTGCCGTGACTAATGCATTCGTCAGGATGAAGAAGCCGCTTAGCGGATCAACCAGTAAAGTTACACCAAAACGATCGAGTAGTTGCAGCGTTAGAGGCGCTTGGGTAAACAGTTTCAGGGCATAGCCTATTGAGGCGATCGCCACTCCTAGGGAAAGAACGCGATCGAAGCGGGGCAGCAAATAACTAACAAATCCCACAAAAAAGGCAGGGCAATCCAGACCAGCATCAGGGTACTACTCATGGCGCGTTATTTTGTTCAATCTCGTTTGTTTCGAGCGTTGGATTATCTCTGCCAGTTTCATTACTCCCACCAGCATGAGTGCCTGAATAGAAAAGCCGATGACGATCGCTGTTAAAATAACGGCTTGGGGCACCGGATCGGCATAGTTTCCTGGGTTATCGGTGGAAAAAATGGGAGTGAATAAGCCACCCCGCGATGCAACCAGGACATAGTAGGCAATCACCCCCGTGCTCATGGTATCCATCGAAATAATCTTCATCACCAAATTTTTCTTAAAGATAATGCCAAAAAAACCGCACAGGATCGTTGCAAAAACACAGGCTTCTAACATATTATACTTTCCTCCTTGCTACTAGCTTTAGTGAGAGTGCTCCACTGGTAGGGGTTTCAGAAGTTGGCTAGAGGCGATCTCTAGGATGGGTTGTGCAAGAAAGTACAGTTTTAAGCAGGACTTTCTTGCAGGATCAAAAGGCTAGAAGTACATTGTCATTTGCCGTTAACGCAAGCAGTCTATTAGACCTGCCCACCTTTGCTATAAACATGATCAAGTGCTTGTCGCAAAGCTTCAACTCGGTTGTTTAAAACATGCTCAGCTCTGATTAATTTAAATAAACCTAGCCGTTCTAAACGCTTTTGAATTTTCGCACTAGCACCCACCACATACACTTGTAGTCCTTTGTCATGGGCATCCCGAATGGCGTTCTCGATCGCCAGTGAAGCCGTTACTCCCAACATTGGCACATCGCTTAGATCCATCACCAATGTATCGGCATCCTTCATTGCGTTGTGTTCACGGGCGATCGCCTTCGACAAGCCAAAAATCATTGGACCACTCAGATAAAAAAGTAGAACGCGACCCTTGCCTTTACTCAAGATCTGTTTTTCTTCATCGCTTAAACGTGCATCATCATCTGTATCGGAGATCAGCTTAATTTCCTGAGATTGTAGGTTGCTCAACCGTTCGATGGTTAAGATATTGGCAATAAACACCCCAACACCCACTGCCACAATTAGATCAACAAACACCGTCAGGAACAAGACCCCATACATAATCAGTGAACCCTTAAGGGACACCTTGTGCGATCGCTTCAAGAAGCTCCAATCCAAAATATCAAGTCCCACTTTGAGGGCAATTCCTGCCAATACTGCCATCGGAATCGGTTGGGTATAGCGAGCGGCTCCCAGCACCACCACCAGCAAAATTAAGGCACGGGATAACCCTGAAAGCGCTGATGTGGCTCCCGTCTGAATATTCACTACCGTTCCCATGGTTGCCCCAGCACCTGGCAATCCACCGCAAATACCCGAAACAATATTGCCAATCCCTTGCCCAATTAATTCCTTGTCGGACTTGTGTTCAGTACGGGTAAGACTATCAGCAATCACCGCTGTTAGCAGGGTATCAATGCAGCCCAGCATTCCTAGCATTACGCCATCGACAAACATGGTGGTCATTTGACCCGCGGTAAATGTGGGCAACTGAAACATGGGTAAACCCATTGGAATTTCACCCAAATCGCCAATTCGACGAATATCCACATCTCCAAAAACGGTCAGAGAAACGATCGTACCTACAACCAGGGCGACCAACTGCGGCGGCACCAAGCGTTTCAGCTTCCCAGGCATGAAGAAAATAATAGCTAGTGTTAATGCCCCCAAAATTACTTCCGGTAACCTGGCAGTGGCTAAAAGCTGAGGAATGGCTGCAACTGTACCGAGTACTCCTCCTTTGGGTGCCGGATGACCTAGAAAAGGTGCAACTTGCAGAATAATTAGAATGATGCCAATCCCTGACATGAAGCCAGAGATGACACTGTAAGGCATAAGGGTGACGTATTTGCCCAACTTGAAAATGCCAAAGACGATCTGAAAAACTCCTGCTAGCATGACTACTGTAAATGCCATTGCTAAGCCAATTTCAGGGTTACTGGCAGTTAGACTTGCCACGATCGCCGTCATCACCACGGTCATGGGACCCGTAGGCTCAGAAATTAGGGTGGGGGTGCCTCCAAACAAAGCAGCGAAGAAACCGACACACACTGCTCCATAGAGTCCGGCGATCGGTCCAGCACCAGAGGCAACTCCGAAGGCGAGAGCCAGGGGTAAGGAAACAATTGCAGCCGTAACTCCGCCAAAAATATCACCGCGCAGATTGTCAAAGCGAATTTGATTAGTAATTGCCATGAGGGTGAATGAATTAAGTAACTAAAAAGGACATGGTTAAGAAATTAAACAATTCAAAATTGCAAAGTCAAGGAACACTAGGTTGACAGTTACAGATCAACGACTGAATCAAGGGCGGCGTTGCTGAATCACGGATGAATTTGCCCCCCAAATCCTCCATTCTGGGGGACTTTAAAAGGTTCGGAAGTCCCCCAGAATGGAGGATTTAGGGGTCGATCAGAGCCATAGCATCTTAAGGATTCATACTTCCATTCAGCAATGCCTCAACGGCTTATCACCTCACAACTTATCAAATCACCCGATCGCCCTAGAGAATGTATTTCCCTAATGCTAATACTGCACTGCTCTAGCACAAGGTCTGTCTGCACCACGACGATCGCGCTACTTGACAGAACCATGCGCTAGAGCAGCACCTGCAAGCCAACAAAGCCTTGCCACAGATTCTTTAAGTTTAAGGGTAGAAAACTAACTACAGTTCTCTTTTCTCAACTTACTACAAAGTCGCAACCATACTGTGAGTGCGCAGGATTTGTTCCATTGAAAATTCTTTGCTTCTCTATAGAAGTCCTTGCGATCGCAGCCCTACTCAGCCTGCCCCTACAGCCCTACCGTCTGATGCCTCTAAAATTACTGTCTCCTTGAGCAAGGCTAACCCTAATCCTGAGCTTCAGCGATCGCACCTATCTTGCCTATCTGAAAAAAGAGGAAGAATGGAGTTGAGATCACACTCAAAGTTCAAAACGTGCAGTGATTGGCGCATGGTCTGAACTAGGTTTACCGCGCCGCTCGTTAGGATCATCGCTAATCGAGGGAATGGCACCGATAATATCGATATGACTATCAACGATCGGGATAGTACGAGGCTGCCCCGGCAACAATGCTTCACTGACAAAGATGTGGTCAATCAATTCTCCATTGCCCTTAAAGACACGAGAAAACCGCCGTTCTGGCTCAATTAAAGGAGCCAGATTGAATAATCTTTGGCGATCGCCCTGGTCGGGGCGATTAAATCCCGCTGTACCAATTTCGCTGCCCAGTGCCCCTTGTAAAATCTGAGTGGTTGCAGCATCCGTCACATCATTAAGATCTCCAAGAACAATCAGCGCTTCGCCAAGATCGCGCCTCAAGATCTCTGTTGCCTTGACGCGCAGAGTAACCACCTCCGCCGCACGCTGAAGTAGGGCAATACCGCCAATCCGGGCGCGCTCATCTTCATCATTGGTGGTAAACCGGGCTGTCCCGATGGGCTAGGAAAAGAGAGCAGCTTGGATTTAAGGTGTGCCGTGATCAGATGAACCGGAAAATCCGGCTTGGGCTTTACCAAAATCCGCAACGCGCCTCGGCTAGGGCGAGTCGTCTCATCCAAATTCCCCGCTGGGTCGATACCGGGAACACTGGGCAGTCCAGAGGAGGGAAATGCTACGATATCTTCACTATTTTCAATGGGCAGTTTTGACAGAAATCCTACCCGAATGCCGCGCGCGTCGGGCTGACTGGAGAGTTGTAGATGGGCATACCGCCCTTCAAGTTTGTCCTGTAGATCGGCAAAGGCATCTCTACTCCCAACTTCTTGAACTGCCAGAACATCCGGATCAATTTGAAGAATACCAGTTGCCAGGTTCTCCAGCTTCTGGTCAAATTCCTCTAGGTTTCGAGGCTCAGATGCACCACTGGGTCGAAACAGGTTCTCTAGGTTCCAGGTCATCACTGTAAAGGTTGTCATGGCACGATCTTCAAGGGGCTGTCTCGTTGTTGTCTATCTTGACTCAAAAGAATAGCAAAAGCACGTTAGCAAGAATACCTGGCAACTGCGCTATGCCTCGGTGTCTGGGTTGTTTCATCTAAATGTACCCTAAAAACTTTAGACTTCGACGACCTCACTCTACCCAGCCGAGATCAGTAAGTGGGCGTGATTAATTTACAGATAGCCGTGGGGCAAGCGTCTCGCTTGCGGGCAAGATGCCCACACTACGTCTGACATTTCCCCACGTTTAACATTTAATCAGACTGGTCTACTTAGACGCTTTTATAAGTTTTAGCGAACCTAGTTCATTTTTTTTCTGCTGGATTATTGAACAGTTCAGCAGAGATATTGAACGGTTATCTGATTGTAAAATGTATATTTTTGAGAACTGAGAAAAGTTTCAAGTGTCTTTCATCTGTCTACTTAGATCTGACATTTTGGATTAATGATTGCTTAGTAATTCTGAGAAAGTGGATACTCACTGCAACGATGATAATCAGGAAGCCCGAAATTTTAATAAGCCACTGGATACGTTTTGGGTTATAGCCAGCCCTCCTTCAGAGCCTGGTAAAGCGCTTGATAGCGTGTGCGTGCTTTTAACTTGGTCATCACATTGTTGAGATGAAACTTCACGGTACTTTCGCTGATGATCAACTGCTGGGCAATGTCGCGATCGCGAAGTCCTTGCCCCAAGAGCTTGAGTATTTCTAGTTCTCGCCCTGATAGTTTAGCGTCAGAAGGGATGGGTAAAACCTGAGGAGAACCTTGAGTCAAGGCTTCGAGCGTTTCACGCAACTGTGCTGCCTGTGCAGACAAAGTTATAAATGCGTGAATTCCTTTAGGAATAGTTTGTCCCTCTAGATGCACCCAGATTGTCTTTCGGTTGGGTAAAACTTCGGTAATGTCATCAGTTAATACTGGGCTCTGACCGTTCCAAATACTAGTGACTTCTAATCCTGCTATCTGTGCAAGCTGGGTGAATGTTGTTTGTAATAGGGAGTGACGACAAGCGATGTGTAAAGGTAATCCTACAGAGTCACTGGGGTGGGGTAACGTGAGCAAGACCTGAATGGTTTTTTGGTTCAGCCCCATTTGAGTTTGCAAACTTCCTCCAAAGCAGGCAGCAGTGGTCAACAAATGACCAAAAGCCATTGGTAAGCCATTAGAAAATTGTTCTTGTTGCAAATTGGGCGTAGACACAACGGCAGTTAGGGTAACGGTATCCGTTGCATAGGTAAGCCGACAATAGTTACACTCTAGTTGACTCAGCGCTTCAGCTAGGCGGAGAAAAATGCACTGTAATGAAATGGGCAAGGGTTTCTCTGTGCCTACCAAGATAAGAGGAGGCGTGTTCAGCACTTGACCAAGCTGATCGGAGAGGGCAACTGTTCAGAAGGAGCTGGGATAGCTCTTTGATTTAAGGCAGCATTGAGAGAAATAGTGACGAGAGTGCAAAGAAACCGGAGGACTTCATAAAAATTCGGGGGTGAAGGGGCGAGTAGCTGAAGACAGCCAATACGCCAAGGGTAGGATGTTCGGAGAAGGAAGCACCACTAATGCCTAGAGGATAGCCAGCAAACCCTCGGATGTGGTTGTCGATCGCCCATTCTCGGTCTTTTACCCAAGTTTCTTCAGAGAGGTTGTTACTCAGAAATGCAATTCGATTTTTTGCAATTTTCCCTACTTTGAAGGCACCCATCGGCACCCTGGCAAATGACCCATCCGTTCGAGTGTAGAGCCCTGAGGAAGCCACTAATCGTAATGCAGATTGGTCAGGCTCTACTAGCCAAATTCTAGAGAAGGCACAATCAAATTTTTCGACTAAACCATCGGTGATCTGTTGAGCGATCGCCTCGGGAACCAGACAGCCAGATATTCTACCAGCAATATCATTCACTTGCTGGAGCTCGAGGAGCAACCTCGTTGAATCAAGGACTTCTGGAATTAAATTTGACAAAGACTAAATTTGACAAAGGAATAGGCAGACAATCTTTATTTTAAACTAACTCTCAAAATATTGATATTTTGTGTATTCTAGATTACCTCTTTTAGGTGGATCTCTAACAATGGGTAGATTTGTGTCTAGAAACTATCCTCTACAATTAGGCGGAACAAAATAGAATAATAGGTAAGTTGAGTGAACTTTAAACGCTGAAAAAAGTTTTTATGCAAGCACAACATCTTTCTGAAGCTCATGCCATTGAACGTACTTATAGGAAAGCTGCCGTCATTCACTGTTATGGTCAGCCCACTATCTTTCAGATTGAGGAGATAGCCTTGCCACAGATTAAACCTGATCAAATGTTGGTCAAAGTTTACGCTAGTAGCATTAATCCAATTGAGTGGAAAATGCGAGAAGGAAGGCTTAAACTTTTGACGGGCAGCAAGTTTCCAATGATTTTAGGGTTTGATATATCGGGTGAAGTGGTTGATGTGGGCAGCCAGGTCACGCGATTTAAACCTGGCGATTTAATTTATGCTTGCTTAGACCAGCTTAAGGGTGGAGCCTATGCTGAGTATGTAGCAGTTTCTGAACAGGTGGCGGCTTTCAAACCTAGCAATTTGAGCCATGAACAGGCAGCGGCTGTGCCTTTAGCCGCAATGACTGCTTTGCAAGGTCTTCGCGATCAAGGTCAACTTAAGGGAGGTCAACGAGTTTTGGTGAATGGTGCCTCTGGGGGAGTAGGGCTTTTTGCGATTCAAATTGCGAAGATTTTGGGGGCGGGGGAAGTTGTCGGAGTGTGTAGCAGTACAAACCTAGAACGGGTTAAAAGCTTGGGTGCCGATCGAGTGATTGATTATACTCAGCACGACTTTACTCAACAAGAGTTTACGCCTGAGCAAGACAAATATGATCTGGTCTTTGATGTGGTGGGCAATCGCTCGTTATCAGACTGTCAATCAGTTCTACAGCCATGGGGTCGCTACGTTACAACTCAGCCTTATCCAAAGAATTATTTTCAGAGCTTTCTCACTTCTTTGTTGCCCGGACAGAGATATAAAGTTATTTTGCTCAAAACTAATGGTGCAGATTTGGCTTATTTAACCGAGCAAATTGAGGCAGGCAAGCTTCAATCTGTGATCGATCGCACTTACCCTTTATCTGAAATAGCTGAGGCTCATGCTTATAGCGAAACTGAACGGGCAGTTGGTAAAATTGTCATTGCGATCGGGCATTAAGTTTTTGAGTTAGTAACCCACTGAAAATGACTGGTTAAAGTCGTTACAAAAATCAGTTTTGCTGCATTCTAATCTACAGTCCACCCTCTCTCTAGGAAAAAACATGATCGTTGCATCTTTGCCCCAAACATCTAGCGTGAATGCTGAAGATCTGCGTAAATTACATGCCTATTGGTGTGCTGCAAACTATCTTTCAGTCGGTCAAATTTACTTGTTGGCAAACCCTCTGCTTCAAGAGCCTCTCACCCTAGAACATGTTAAACCTAGGCTGTTAGGACATTGGGGAACAACGCCAGGGCTAAACTTTATTTATGCACATCTTAACCGCATTATTAAAGCGTATGACCTAAACATGATTTATGTTGCTGGACCAGGGCATGGTGGTCCTGGTATGGTTGCTAACACTTATTTAGAGGGAACTTACAGCGAACTGTATCCCAATATTTCTCAAGATGCAGACGGATTGAGGCAATTGTTTAAACAATTTCTTTCCCGGCGGCATTCCTAGTCATGCGGCTCCTGAAACACCGGGTTCAATCCACGAGGGAGGCGAGCTAGGCTATGCTCTGGTTCATGCCTATGGCGCTGCGTTCGATAATCCTGACCTAATCGTAGCTTGTGTGGTGGGGGATGGAGAGGCTGAGACCGGACCTTTAGCCACCAGTTGGCATTCTAATAAGTTTCTTAACCCAGCACGAGATGGGGCGGTATTACCCATTCTCCATTTGAATGGCTATAAAATTGCTAACCCAACGGTATTAGCGCGGCTACCCCAAGAAGAATTAGAAAGTTTGTTTGTGGGCTATGGCTATAAGCCCTATTTTGTGGAAGGTTCTGATCCAGAAACTATGCATTTGCTGATGGCAGAAACGCTGGATGCTATCACTGCGGAAATTAAAGCCATTCAACAAGAAGCCCGATCGCACGGCTATCAGCAGCGACGGCAGTGGCCGATGATTATTTTGCGATCGCCTAAGGGTTGGACGGGTCCGCAAGAAGTAGATGGCAAGCAAATGGAAGGATCTTGGCGATCGCACCAGGTTCCTTTGGCAGAAATGGCAAGCAATCCAGAGCATATTCAGTTGCTAGAAGACTGGATGAAAAGTTACCATCCCGAAACTTTATTTGATCAAAACGGCAAGCTGATTCCTGAACTCGCAGAACTTGCCCCTAAAGGCGATCGGCGGATGGGGGCAAACCCTCATGCTAATGGCGGTTTGCTGCTTAAAGATTTGGAGTTGCCCGATTTTCGTGAATATGCCGTTGAAGTTACTGCACCGGGAACTGCGATCGCAGAATCTACGCGGGTGCTTGGACAGTTTCTGCGAGATGTGATGCAGCAGAATCAGGAAAATCGTAACTTTCGAGTCATGAGTCCTGATGAAAATAACTCAAATCGGCTGAACTCAGTTTTAGAAGTGACTAATCGCGTTTCAACTGCTGAAATACTTGCAACTGATGATCATATTGATCCAGAGGGTCGTGTGATGGAAGTTTTAAGTGAACACATGTGTCAAGGTTGGTTAGAAGGCTATTTACTGACGGGTCGCCATGGGTTTTTCTCTTGCTATGAAGCCTTTATTCACATTGTAGACTCAATGTTTAACCAACATGCTAAATGGCTTGAAAGCTGTATCGACATTCCTTGGCGCAGGTCGATCGCTTCCCTGAATTACCTGCTTACTTCCCACGTTTGGCGACAAGATCATAATGGATTTAGTCATCAAGATCCGGGCTTTTTGGATGTTGTAACTAACAAAAAAGCAAAAGTAGTGCGAGTTTATTTACCGCCCGATGCAAACACCCTGCTCTCGGTTGCAGACCATTGCCTTCGCAGTCGGCAGTACGTCAATGTGATTGTGGCAGGTAAGCAGCCAGAACTACAGTGGTTAGACATGGATGCGGCAATTAAACACTGTACGACGGGTTTGGGCATTTGGGAATGGGCGAGTAATGACAAGGGGAGTGAACCTGATGTGGTCATGGCTTGTGCTGGTGATGTGCCTACCCTAGAGACTTTGGCGGCAGTTGATTTTCTACGGTGTCATCTCCCGGAAATTAAAATTCGCGTGGTCAACGTTGTAGATTTAATGACGCTTCAGCCCCGCAGCGAACATCCCCATGGGTTGTCTGATGTAGATTTCGACTCTATTTTTACAACCGATAAGCCTATTATTTTTGCGTTCCATGGCTATCCTTGGCTCATCCATCGACTGACTTATCGACGCACTAATCACAGCAATTTACATGTTCGCGGATACAAAGAAGAAGGAACGACTACCACGCCTTTTGACATGGTTGTGATTAACGATTTAGACCGCTTTCACTTGGCTAATGACGCGATCGATCGCCTTCCAAAATTTAGAAACTCAGGAGCCTATGTTAAACAACTCATTCGCGATAAGTGGGTTGAGCATCGGCAGTATATTGTAACAGTTGGCAAAGATTTGCCTGAAGTTGAAGATTGGAAATGGGGATATTACAATCATTCTGCTCCAAAAACTCCCTCCTCCGTTTCTGCTAATTCTCAAGACAAGCCTTCTTCTCCCTCAGTAGAAGGCGCGGAAGGGTCAGCCCGCTCAGATGCATAATCACCTCAAATGACCGAAATAGCTCGGGGATGTTTATATCCTAAGTAAGATGCTTCGCTGTACAAATATTTTTAGAATGCTGGCGTGTTCTGTATTTATGCACGAAGTAGAGGTAGATTTATGACTCAACTTGTTGACAGAATTGAGCAATCTGGTAAGCGTCCTAATGATCCTAGAAATAGAGAAGTTGTTCATCCGGTTGCGGATGTGCAATACGGTGATCTACTAACGCCCATCAACTCTTCTCCCCTTGTGAAAGCAATTATGAGTAACCTATCCGCTTACCGGAGCGGGTTATCCCCGTTGCGCAGAGGTATAGAAGTGGGTGTTGCTCATGGGTATTGGCTCGTTGCGCCTTTTGCAAAATTCAATCCTTTGCGTTATACCCCTGTCGGCACATTAGGGTCGTTGTTATCAGCATTTGGGCTGATTGTGATTTCCACTGTGTTGATTGTGTTGTATGCAGCGACGTCATCCGCCCGCACCTTTAACTGCCACTGCTACGCCCAATCCTCCGGATGCTTTCAGATCTCAAAAAGGCTGGAACGAGTACGCTGGCGGCTTCTTTATCGGAGGCGTGTTGGGGGCGATCGTTTCTTATCTAATCTTGGTGAATTTTGATGTATTCAACAATTTCTTGACCTTGATCGGTGCGAGATAAGTAGACCAGTCTAATTAAATGTCAGACGGTGGGGAGAATATCAGACGTAGTGTGGGCATCTTGCCGC
>JAAUPA010000124.1 GCA_012034615.1 Leptolyngbyaceae cyanobacterium CSU_1_4
ATGCGATCGTGAGCCGACACAATGCCATTGTCTTTCTGGCAATACAATTGTGGACCGACACAATGCGATCGCGGGCGTTGCTGACTGAATGCAATTTATCAACTTATCAGCCGTATCAATTCGGCTCTCGTCGGCATGGCAGATTGTGCCCCCTTAACGGTAGTAGCCAATGCTCCGGCTGCGGCTGCCCATCGACAAGCCTCTGATAACGATCGCCCCTCTGCTAATGCGGCTGCTAACCCGCCGTTAAAAGCATCTCCCGCCGCTACTGTATCGATCGCCCTCACAGCAAAAGGCGATACCCAAAACTCTTCTGCCGCAGTTGCACACAGCGCCCCTTGTGCCCCCATTTTAATGACGACTGTACCGATTCCTCGCTGCCGTAGTTGCCGCGCTGCCTGGATCGCAGAGGCTTGATCTGGTACAGCAATGCCTGTTAGTTGTTCGGCTTCCACTTGGTTGGGGGTCAAAATATCAACGGCTGCATAGAGTTCTGCGGGTAATTGGGTGGGAGCCGGAGCTGGATCGAGAATCACAATAGTACCTGCTTGTTGGGCGGCTTGGGCAGCGGCAAGAACGATCGCCATGGGAATTTCAAGCTGGAGCAGGAGAACTTTGTTTGCTTGAAGCGGCAAGCGATCGACATCGGATAAATCGACTTTTCCATTCGCACCCGCAACGATGATGATGTGATTTTCGCCCAGGTCGTCAATGGCGATCGCTGCCACGCCTGAGCTAGTTGTTTGATCGATCGCAATGCCCTCACAATTCACGCCAGCTAATTGCAAACTCTCAATCAGCATTTTGCCAAATTCGTCCCCTCCCACTCGTCCTCTCATTTGCACAGGCACGCCCAGCCGCGCCACCGCCACCGCCTGATTTGCACCCTTGCCACCGGGAAGGGTTTCAAAGCTGTATCCGGCGATCGTTTCTCCGGCTTGCGGCAGCCGATGAGTGCGCGTCACCAGATCCATATTGAGACTACCGAACACAAGAATAGACATAAGCAGAAATTAGTTTAGAGGAGGTTTGAAAAGTATCAGAGCCTCTTACACTCGCTCCCCAACCCCCATTCTGGGGAATTTTTAAGCCAATTCTTGTTCAAAGTCCCCCAGAATGGGGGATTTAGGGGGCGGTTCGGGTCACAATTTTAACTTTTCAAACCTCCTCTTAGACACTTGGCACTATCGGCACTATCGGCACTATTGGCGCTATCGGCACAATCACATGAAGGAGAACAGATGCAGGAGGAAGCCGATAATTGCTCCGCCCGCTACCAACGCCACCGAATTGACCTTAAACTTTAGCAGCAAAACCCCGCTAATGAGCGCGATCGCCCCTGTCCAAAGATCGACGATGCCGCTCTGCCCAAGTTGCACCGTCACCACAGCCATTAGCCCCAGCGATGCCGCATTTACGCCATCTAAAAAGCCGCTGACCCAGCGAGATTGACGGAGTTGATCGACCCAAGGATTGACGAGCGCGACAAACACAAAGGCTGGCAAGAAAATTCCGACGGTTGCCGCGATCGCCCCAACGTTGCCCCCCAGCAAATATCCGACAAACGTGGCAGTGGTAAAGATGGGTCCGGGTGTAATTTGTCCAATGGCGACCGCATCCAAAATTTGTTGAGAACTGAGCAGGGGCGATCGCTCGACCAATTCCCGTTGCAAAAAAGCCAACAGCACATAGCCACTGCCATAAAGCACCGAGCCAATTTTTAGAAAAGTTAGGAAAATATTAACGCCACTCATGGCACCCAAGGTTGAGGGAGGAGCGACCTGCAACAGCAACGGAACAGGCAAAAGTCCGGCAGGAAATCCGATCGATCGCCTATTTTTAAGCAGCATCACCCCCAAACCTGCCCAAAGCAAAAGCAAAATTTCTGAGTAACGCCACCCAGAAAAGACAACAACCAAGAAAGCAGCGATCGCCGTGGGTCGATCCTTAATTGCAGTTTTGCCCAACTTCCACAGCGCTTGCAAAACGATCGCAATAATCACTGGCTTAATGCCATCCAACAGCCAACCCACCTGCGGCAAAGCTTGAGATTGCACATAGACGATCGCCAAGCCCCAAACCATCAGCGTCGCAGGCAAGATAAAGCAACAGCCAGAAACCAGCAGTCCTTTCCAGCCTGCCCGCTCATAGCCAATGTGAATTGCCAGCTCCGTCGAGTTAGGTCCCGGAATCAGGTTCGTGATGCCAATTAAGTCTAGAAACTTTTCGCGGCTGAGCCATTGACGGCGCTTCACCATTTCATCGTCCATCATGGCGACGTGGGCAGCCGGACCCCCAAAGGCAAATATCCCTAACTTGAGAAAGGCGATCGCCAATTCCTGCAGCCGCAGCCGCTGTTGCCCTGGGTCAAGACATTGATCGTTCTGTTGCTTCACGACAAAAAACCCTCCTGCACAATAGCGTACAGGAGGGCAACGGTTTTTCTGAGCTAAATGGCATACATCTCTTAAGGACGCACCCGTTGCACCGATCGCCCCGGACGAGGATCGCGGAAAGCCCGCAGCACACCAGCCGCCAAAAAACGCAGAGATTCTAAAGGTCTGTCTACCTCCGCCCGCTGCTGCGAGTACCACTGCTCCACATCCGAGTAAATCACCAGCACCAGCGCATCAGATTGCGCCTGAGTCATATTCTCAAACCTGAGCGACAGAGAAACTTGATCCGCGTTCGTGGGGTCAAGTCGCGTAATTCTGCCGATCACAATCGCACGCTTATCAGAATCACCCATCACTTCAACTTGCACAACCTCTGGAAAACTATGGTTACTGCTTTCCAACACAATATGAGCACCATTTTCGCTAATGTTCACCGTCTTGCCGTGCCAAACGGTATTAGCATCCCGAACCACCACATCAAGCTGTCGCCCCAAACGGTGAGCTTGGCGAAGTTGGGGTTGCTCGAATGCCACCAACAGCGCGCCGCTGAGGAAAATCAGGTTAAAGATCGCCCACAGCCCGTTAATCACCACAGCCTCAGTCACTTCAGGACGCAGCAGCAGCCAAAAGGGAACGGCAATTAAAGAAATAATTAACAGGATCGTCAAAATCAAAGAAATCCGAGTCGGACCCCAGTCAAAGCTGCGGCGCGTAATCGATCGCAAATCCTTATCGGTCACGTCAAACTTGCCCAGCTTAGGGTTGATCAACGCCAAGACCGTCACAATGCCATTTTGAAACGCCATTGCATATTCAAAAATCTCGTTCCAAAAAGAGAACCGTGCGTTCTTGTTCGTGATGTAATTGGCGTTCATTCCCAAGATAATATGGGGCACCGCATACGCCAAAGTTTCTATCCCCAATCCTCGAACAATGTTGATATTAAACAACAGAAACAAGACAGGAGCAACGGCATACATAATTCGGGGAAACCCGAAGAAGAAGTGAGAAGACGCTGAAAAATAACAGAGCCGTTGTGGAGTAGACAGCTTCAATTTTTGGTTAAACAAAGGGTTCTCCATCCGGAGAATTTGCGCCATTCCCCGTGCCCAACGAGCTTGCTGCTTAACGTAGGACGGATAGGTTTCAGGCGCTAAACCTGCCACCATAATTTTGTCATAGTACACTGACTCATAGCCTTTTCCGTGCAACCGGAGCGAGGTATGACAGTCTTCAGTCACCGTTCCCGTCGCAATCCCTCCCACATCTAAAACATAGTCTCGACGAATCACCGCCGCCGATCCGCAGAAGAAGGCAGCGTTCCAAAAGTCATTCCCTTTTTGAATCACTTTATAGAACAACTCATTGGTCACAGGCACTCGTCCACGGGTGAGCAAGTTTCGTTCAAAAGGATCAGGGTTGTAGAACCAGTGGGGCGTTTGCACCATGGCAACTTTGGGCTTGTAGAAGAAGCCGACGGTTTCTTGCAGAAATTGATGGGTGGGAATGTGGTCGCAGTCTAGGATGAGGATCAAATCTCCGCTGGTGCGAGTCAGGGCGGCGTTAATGTTCCCTGCCTTGGCGTGTTCATTGTTGTCACGGGTGAGCAGGGTGCAACCGAGTTCAGCACACATTTGGCGAAGTTGTTCTCGCCGATCGCGGTATTTTGGATCGCGTCCATCATCTAGAATGTAGACCTGCTTCTTCTCGTCGGGATAATCGATCGCCAAAGAAGCCAGCACCGTTTTTCGCACAATTGAAACATCTTCGTTATAAGTCGGGATGTAAACATCCACGCTAAATAGTTGGTCGCTGGGAACCGTAGATAAATCTAACGGCTGGCGATCGCGCAATCTCAAGGTTTGAAAATAAGACAGCAACAGAGTGGCGATCGCATACAGCTCTGCTGCGTACAGCAAAATGCTAAAAAATCCATTCACCCAACTATCGAGCGCCAACGTGTAATTGCTGCGGTAATACAAATATCGTAGCGTGGTGACAATACTCAGCCATGCCAGAAAGACGTGCAAATATTCGCTGTAACGCTTTTGCCCTTGCCGCGCTTCAATTTTGACCGCAAACCAACCCAGCACAATCAAAATGCCTGCCACCACAATCTGTTTCCACAGGTCAAGCGGCGTAATGATCAGCGGCACCGAGAGCAGCAACAGCAGCAGTACAATCCAGAACACCTGCCACTTTCCGGCTCTGGGAAACAACTGCTCAAACCAGCTCGGTAAATTCATAAACCCGCGAGTCATCCAAGACTGTCGTCTACGCGACGGCACGGGGGGAGTAATACTTGCCATGGTGATTGTTCCTTACTGATCGATGCGGTTGAGATAGAGCTGAGAAAAGCCATACAGAGGAAGCGCCACAAAGGCAATTCCCGCAGGCACCATGAACCAGTTGTCTTGCAAAAACAACACGACCCGCCCCACCACGCTAGTATTGGCGACGCGGCGCTGCTTGGCTTCTTGAAAGTACTGAACGTTATAATCGTCGGGGTTCGCAGCGACTGGCGTGGGCGTATTGCTGCTAATTAACAGCGTGTCGCCGCCCAGTTTTTGAAACAGTGGGTCTTTCTGAAACAGAGATTGCAGCTCCTTTAGCCCTTGCTCAGTTTGTCCAGTAAAGGCAATGAGCTGGCGGTCTTTGTTCCAGGGTGAAACGATCGCCTTCACCACGCCTTCGTTGTCGCTGGTCGTTTGCACCTGGCTTTGTTCCCACTGGCGGGTAAACGCATTGCCCAGGCTAAACCCTTCCTCTTCTTGGAACACTTCGGGCACGGTCAGGCGATCGCGGGTGCCAATGCCCACCACGTTGAGCCGATCCTTCGCGGCTTGAGGAACTTCGCCCACAAACACTTGGGTTTTGACCGACTCGGCTTGGCTGACTCGTCCTAAACGTTCACTAAACGCTAGCAGGGTTTGCACATCGCTTTCGGTGGGGTTGGTGGGAAGGGCGATCGCCGCTGTAGAGAGGTCTTGAGGCTCGGTAAAGGGATATCCTGTCCGCAGCAGCGTCAAGTCCGGAATACGCACCACATTGTCGCGGCGCATCTCGAAGCTGGTGTTGGCATGGACAGTGCCCCAAAGCTGTTGGTCGGCTTCTAAACCACACTCACTGCCCGCCTCAGGCTTCATCACAAAGTGAACATCCATCACCGAGTCAGATTTAATCTTTTCTTCGGGCAGGCGGAAGTTAAAGGTTTCTCGTTCACCGCCATTAGAGCTCAGCCGCTTAGAGGCAACCGTCACCTGGTCAATGCGCACTTCAACCGCCGAGGTTCGATTGTCCATTTGAGGGCTATAGCTATAGCGCAGGGTCATGGCGCTACCGTCGAGGAAGCGATCGTCGGGCAACGCCTTGAAGGCAATATGAACCGGAGGAGCGCTGGTGCCCCGCACCGTTGTGTCTTGCATCAGCTCACCGCTGGTATTGTAAAGAGCACTCAACTGGAAGTTGTTTTCTACGGGCATATAGCCCGTCCAGTTGCGCGGCGCAGGCGGCGGCACTTCGGTGAGTGCATTGACCGTCAGGGCTTGCCCTGTCCCCAGTTGAGCGTCTTTAGCTTGCACCAAGAACTGCACCGCCTTGGCAACCCCCGCCGGAGCGTTGCCCGTTGCCACCAGGGTCGGAACGCGGCTGTCTTTGGTCAGCGCCATGATGACAATGCCCACGTCATCGGGAATCACGGTTTTTTTAGCATCGACAAACTTGCCGCCCTGGAGGGCAAAGGGTAACGGCAGTTGGGCAAGCGCCGGTTGCTCGGCGGGTGTACCAATCACCACCAGGCGATCGCCCCCTTTCACCTCATTCAAGCCCCCAACAATCTGAGTATTGAGCAGCACCTTTCCTAGCCATCTTCCCAGGGAAGTCTCAAATCGAGAAGCTGCGGTCAGCCATTCAGCCGTGTAAGCTTGGGGGCGAAGGTAGGTAATTTTGTTAGTTTCGAGGCTGAGGTTATCTAAAAAGGATAGGGATAGCGGCTAAACCCTAGGGCGATCGGCTTGGGTCTAAAGTTCAAGATGACTTTAGAATCAGGCAAAATCTCAGTCCACAGCGTCGGGTCTGCCGGATTGGAGCAGGTGTCTGAGGTCTGCTGCTCGGTCATAATAGACAGGTCGTTGCGGTCTTGTAGTAAATTGGCAGGAATGTTGAACACAATCTCGTTGGGCTGCCCTTGGGTTTGACCGACGGGGGCAGGCTGCCTATGCTCGTGTCATTAATTCGGACGGAACATTAGAGCGATCGGGCAACAGGGAAGGCGAATGTTGGAGCCGGAGCCGCACCTGCGCCGATCGCACGTCCCAGCTCTGAGGGCGCGTAAACTCGACATGACCCTCAGGATAAACCCCTTCTAGCCGAAGCCGATTTCCCACAGCAGGGTTGCGGTTGAACTCCCAAACATGCTGAATGATAGGCTCGCTGGTCTTGGCAGCAGGTTGGGTTGAAGAGGCAGCAGCGGCTGGGCTAGGAGAAGCTGGGCTAGGAGAAGCTGAGTTAGGAGAGGCTGGGGTTGGAGAACCTGGATTAGGAGATGCCGCTTGAGCCAGGGTGAGGGAAGCCGCCAGTTGGGGCTGATAAATTAATGGGGTGCCAGCCCGAGGGAGCGCAAATTGACGGATCGCTAGAGGAGGCTGCTCTTTCTGACTGGCTTGGGCTTTAACGAGCGTGGGTAATAGCCCTAAGCCAGTCCCGAGGCAAGTTAGACACAAGAACCAGACCAAAGGACGTTTATGCCAAGCTCGACGCTTGCGAGAGGGAGGAGTCGGAGTGCGGTGACGATTGAAAGGAAACATAGATACAGGTGGGTTTCTAAGGGTTTGTGAAGGAATAAATGTGAAGGAATCAAGCTTGTGTAAGGAATCAACCTAGGGTTGGAGCCAGTTGGCGGCTACTTGGTCGGGAGGGTACAGCCCAAGCCAACCCAAGTTTTGGATGTAATAGGCAGAGTCGTTTTCCCAGAAGCCGTCTCGAAAAGCAGGCAAAAGCTTTTGGAGACGAATTTGGTTTGCCAGGTCGGGGTTGATGAGGGCAAAGGCGGCATACAGCATGGCGTACTGCGCCGTCGATTCGTAGGGCACGATCGCTTGCCCTTGGAGATCAATCTCGGCAGGAATTTGCTGTTGCGATCGCCACAGGGCTTGCAACGGCTCTAGATGCGTTTGCAAATATTGCTTTGCCCGAGGCTCATCAAACCAAATGGCATCCAGCGCTAATCGCCACCAAACCCGGTAAGCATCGTAGCCATAGCGGCTATGCAGCGGGCTCGACGGATCGTTAGGCAAGATCTTTCGGGTTGTCGTTTCTAGCAGCACCCAGTTGCTCGGTAGCCGTAGGCTAGAAAGTTGAGCCGAGTCGGCTAACAGGTCGTAGCTGCTGGATACCAAACTGAGCCAGTCTCGCTCAGGGTCAATCTGAGCAAAGAGACGGAAGGCGTAGGGAGCCAGGTAGGACGGGTTGAGCAGAATTTGGTTCGGTTGAGGCTGAAAGACGGCTTTAGGACCAGGCAGAAAGTAGGAGGTGTCGCCGTTGGAGTGGCGGATGGGCAGCACCGCCAAGCTCCACAAATCTTTGAGCTTCAGCTTTGCCAAATCGAGATAGTCCGATCGCCGCCAGCGCCGTCCGGCAAAGATGAGGGCTGTAATCGTATCGACATCGCCATCGCTGGCAAAGTTGGCATCCAGGGGCAACCATTGATTTTTTTCAAGATTGTGTCCCCATTGCCACGCCCACAGCCGATCGCTGCGGTTGCCATCTAAGCCTCGCCGCTGAAGGTTATTTTCGCCCCAGTTCAGCACCCGTTCAAAGGTGGAGGCATCATCCATGAGCACCGATCGCAGTAAGGCGTAGGCCTGTGCCTCGGAGGTCGTGCGATCGGCAGATTCGCGGTCAATCACCCGTCCATCGCCCTGAATAAAGCGATCGCGGTAGGCATTCCAGCTTTGCGACAAGAGCTCTGAGGTCGAAATGGGACGAACCGCTGCCCTAGCCGTCGTCAGGGAGCCTGACGACGGTTGGAGGCTATCGACGCAGCTTGGCAAACTCAACAAAAGCGCTGAGACAAAACATAACAGCAGGGGGATAGCCCAGGTCGAACGTTGAAAGTATCGGAGGAGCGATCGCATCATAGAAACCTTGGGTTAAAGGGTTAGTACCGTTCCCAGGGGGGCTGGAATCCTCGTTGCTGAAGGAAGTCAGCCTCAATCCGCTGCTGCCGTTGCACCAGGTTAGGGTCGGGGGCTGGCTCTGAGCCAGAAGCCTCTTGGCGCTGAGATTCATCTAGCTTTTGGATGGCTTCTAGTTTTTGGATGGCTTCCAGACGGTTGCCCTGAGCTGCGCTGAGTTCAGCGATCGCCGTTTGGGCAATGCGGTTACTGGGCTCTAGCGTTAAGACCTCCGCATAAAGATCGGTCGCTTCGCTGTACTGTCGCTGCTGAAACCGCACACCGCCCAATGCCGCCAGAGCATCGGTGTTGCGAGCGCTTCTTGCCAAAATGGCTTCATAGGCATCGCTGGCTAAGTCCAGATCGCCCAAGCCCTGGGCAAACTCGCCTTGAATAAAGTAAGAACCCAGGTTCTCCGGATCATTGGCAATAAACTCTGCCAATTGCGCCCTAGCATCGTTCGGATCGCGCATTGCCACGACCTGGAGCAGGCGTAGGCGCACAGGCACCGACTCAGGGGTAGCGGCTAACAGGCGATTGTACAGTTCCTCTTTTTGAGGATCAGCGGGCAGGGCTGCCACTAAGCTGTAAAGCTCCAAGGGAGTGTCGCTGGCAGGGCGAGTGGTGAGCCATTGGTTGAGAATGGCTTGGGCTTCTGCCTGGGTGATTTCCTCGGCTTGGTAGGCAAGGCTGGCTCGTCCGAGGGGCTTGGCGAGGTCTTCGGGATAGCGGGCAATGATTTGGTCGTAAAGGGCGATCGCCTCCGGCAGTTGCCCCCTGATTCGGTAAATGCCTGCCAACGCCTGAAGCGCGCCGCTGCGAATCCCCCGATCGACCTTAGGAGCGGCAATAATTTCTTCGTACTTTTGGATACTGCCGTCCAGATTACTTTCCCGGCGATCGATTTCTGCCAAGAGCAGCAGAGTGCCATAGCGATCTTGCTGCCCATCTGGGGTGGCTTGATACTCGGCTAAAGCCGCTTTTGCCGCCGCCAAGTTGTTGCCCTGAATTTGCATTTGAGCGACGCGGAACAGTAGCAAAGGCTCGTTCACCTGGGCATCGACAAAGGGTTGATAGAAGGGCAGCAAAGAGGGATCAGGAGAATCGAGCCGAACCAATGCTTGAGCCAGCAAGCGCTGATTGTAGGGGCTGGGGGGAAGGGGCTGAACGTAAGGCTGAATGCGAGTGCGCAGTTCTGTCCGCGAAATCAAACCCATTTGCCGTTCAATGATGGCAAGGTTAACGGGCAGAATGCGATCGGCGGGCAGGCTTTCGACGAGCTGAAGATAGAGCTTACGCGCTAACGGGCGCTCGGAGGGAACGCTGCTTAACACATCTGCCATCTCTCGGGCAATGGAGTTCGTCAGGTAGAAGTTCTCTCGACCCCGATTGTCAGGTGGCACGACGTAGTCGGGGGGGAGCGGCGCTTCTAGAACTTTGTAGTAAATATCAACGACTTGCTGTTCGAGTTCAATGCTGTCCAAATCTCCGTTAATTTGGTGGAGCGATCGCGCCACAATCATCCGAGAGTCAAACCGACCCACGAGGGGGGTCAGCGCTGCCGTTGCTTGCTCCATCTGCTCCACCTGAGCGTAGGAAACACTGAGGGCAGCTCGGGCACGAATGGCAATGCCGTCTAGCCGTTGGGTCTTCGCCAGCACCTCCTCAAGCACCTGAATCGATTGAACCGGGTCGCCGGTTTCACGCAGCACAATGCCGTAGGCGATCGCCGCATATTGCTCAATCGTGCCGCCTGTATTTTTGTACCGCGTGAACAAATCCAGTGCCTTGAAGTAGTCGGCGGCGTAAGTGTACGACTGAGCCGCCGCCAATATCACTTTGGGGGGGGGATTGGTGGGAATGACAATATCGTAATCTGCGATCGCCTCAGGCAAATTGCCCAAATATCCATTTAAAAGCGCCCGTTGGGAGCGGGCTGCCATATTATTCGGCTCCAGCTCAATCAACGTCGTCAGAGCTGTAATGCCCTCAAATCGCCAATCAAACTTGTACTCACCCATCAACCCCACAGCAAATAACGCCGCCTTATTCGTGGGGTCAAGCTCTAGAACTTCGTTATAGGTTCTGAATGCGGCTTCATTGTTGGTATAAGTGCCCGCCCTAAAATAGGCATTCGCCAACCCCAAGCGCGCCTCTACCGATTGAGGATATTGTTTAACGGCGGCTTCCAGTACGGGAATAGCTTGATTAATCAGCCCTTGATTTATTAAGGCATTTCCAGCTTCTACGGTAGCTGGAACCTGCGCCCCTCCAGGCAATGCGCCTAGAGGGAGTGCGCCTATGAGCAAAGAGCTTAGCCCTAAGCCCAGCAGCCTTTCATAGGGTCGAGAGGGTCGAGATCTTGGTTTTTGGGTAACAGCCCCTGTCTGGTGGATCATAGTTACAGCCTTCTCCTCGGAATCAAGTCAAAGTCAGTACGAATGCGAAATCCAGCAACGCTTTCTGAAAATTCATTCAAAGCCTGGAAGGTAACGCCGACTCTTAGGTTGCGTAAGACCCGCACGTCGTAAAAAATCTCGATCACATCGGGGGTTTTGTCGTCTCGTAGACTGCTGTTAGAAAGCCGCCGCCCATAGCCTAAGCCCAGGCGATCGTCGGGCACAACTAAGTCCAAAAGATTCAAACCAAAACTGTAAGTATCAGCAGTATTCTCGCCTTCTAGATCTTGGTTTGTATAGTGTCCGTAGCGTCCAAATAGCCCTAGATTCAGGTCTGGGAAGAAGTACTCAGCGTTGATCCCGTAAGCCTCCTCGCGATCGCCCTCTAATAACCCGATGCGCCCATTGCCCCGATTCAAACCATAAATTTCATCAAACCCAGTGCCCGTGCCGCTATCCACAGCAGAAGTATAAGTGCCTCGAATAATGAAATTCTCCAGCCGGAAACCCAGTTCGCCTGCAAATCCATCAATGGCAAAATCGCTCAAATTCGGCTCTGACGAAAAAGCAGCAACCTTCGCCTCCACCTGGTCAGTAATTGTCCAGTTCAGCAAAGCTCCTGGACGAGAGGTAAAAGTCGTTGCTTGCAACGCAGGGTTCGATTGAAAAACCGAGTTGAAAAAGTGCGTGGTTCGATCTTTGGCAAAACTGTTGCGATCGAAATAAGAGGTAAAGTCAATTTGCCCCATCACAAACCGCAGATTTGGCAAACTCCGAAAGGGCGCTGCCGCTACATACAGTTCAGTCAGGTCTACGCCATCCCCCTCCAAAATGTTGAAGTCCCCGTCATCGGTCAGATCAACTACCGCTCCCACCTGAATCCAATCTGTCAGGGGATAAATACCAACGGCTCGGACGCGAACGCTATCGTCATCGCCCTGGAGCACATAAGCCCCTTGCAATCTTAGGGTGGGCGTGGTGATGGGCGCGCCCAAATCAAGGCTGCGGGTAGAATCACTTGCGCCGAAAGGATCGGTGGGGGGCGGTTGCCCCCTAGACGGCGGCGCAGGGTTGAGAGGCAGATTCGGCAGCAGGGGCAAGGGCTGGCTCTGAGGTTCTCGGTCAGTTAGCCTGGGCGGCACCACAAATCGGTTGTTGTTCGTAGGGGCAGGGCGAGGGCGGGTTGCCGGGGATGGAGCCAATTGAACCAGTCGCAGCGGCTCAATTTCAGAAGCCCAGCTCGCAGACTGACTCACAGACTGACTCGCAGACTGCGATCGCCTGTTTAGAGAAGATGGAAGCAGCCCTATGGTTCAGGGCAAACTCGAGGGACGGGTCTAGCCTGAGGACAGATTGAGACAGGGGCACAGACATAGCGAGCGCAGACCTTGTATCTGCACCAACTAAAGCCAGCGTTAACCCTGCCCACAAAACCTGCGAGTGAACCGATGTCCAACGGTTAGGGAAAATGACCTTAGATAAATTAGGCATGGTAAAAAGTAACTTTAATCCGCAGGTAGGTGCAGGTGAACATCGGCATAAAATCCCTTAATGTTCAGGAAATAATGGACGTTACGCTCTTTCAGCGATCGCCTGAACCGTGTTCGTAGGGAATTTTCGAGACCATGGGCAATTCAGGAACAAAAGAGAATCTACGCTGGTCTAAGGCAAAATACGACCGTAAGCCGAACTAACCCTTACACAGACTTTTCCGTTAGGAACAAATCGTCCAAAACGATGACCACCTTTCTGAGGAACCCTAGTACGCCAAAAACGGGGAACTCGACTCAAAAAAACCTGAATTCAATCAACACCCTGAATTAATCTGTCGCCATCAAGCGATCGCCATTTGTAACGCTACAACAGCCATAACGCTCAGCCGCTCGATCGGGGCAAGGTCATGCGCTTGATAAAAGTTGGGTGTAAAGTCCAACTCTCATCGGCATTGCCAGTCCAGCGATCGGGTCAACCTGCAAACTTTAAAAACTCATAAAATTGTTGTAACCCTGACTGCCAGGACTCTATGGCGGCGGGCTATGACAACAGAAAACTGAATTGAAAATTCCATTGGCTGTCCAAAATATTTTGTAAGCCGGAGTTTGGACTAGCATTACCTCGTTCCACCTGACAAGGCTCCCTCTCTATTTCAGGGAGATGAACGCCGCCTTGATACAGCAGGGGGCAACTGGAAAACCGCCCTTTTTTCATCAAAGGAACTGCTGCCCAATAACCAAACATCGCGACAAACTTGACCAAGCATTCGATGAGCAAGTAGTACACCATCCTCACCAAGATGGCTGAGGAAACAAGGGAACAAATAGGGGTCATAGTTCAGGAACTTACAAAGGATGACGAAAATGAAGTCGCCTAGGTCGATGCAGCTAGAAAGTTAGACTGTCCAACAGGACATCTAACCCACTCCCATAGGTCAAAAGCGAACTTGACCTCTCCAAACATATAGAGAACTCATCAGCGAACCACGCCCCACGCCTTATCTAGTAGAAACACTGACTCGGTACTGAAGTTCGTTTTGCTGCACGTAATCTAACGTATGGAATTTATGAAAAGTTTATGCAGAGTAGCGATGCATGTCAATACGCGCTAGTAATTTTTTGTGCTCAAAGCTTAGCTTTTCAATGTTTTCTAGGTGGGTTTTTGGCAATTTTCGGAAGGCACATGGGTTGCTTTTAGCCATCAAAAAGTCGATTCCGATAGGACTTGAGGGAGTAACACATGTTAAAAAAGACACATCTAGTTACGAGCTAACGAAACTAAATTAAAGCTTTCATGAAGCTTTGAAATTTACTCAATTTGCAGAGTGGCTAAAGATCCGTAATCCTTCTGATGCTTCAGAAAAAGTACGTTGTCTGGTCTGAAGTGAGAACTTTTAGCTTAGGGATCTGCACTTCTGGTTAGATCAAATTCTGGGTGATTTACGTAGCAGGTTTTGGCAGGCTAGGCTACCTTTTTTCTGTTAATTTCCGTAGGGTCAACCCCCTCTCTTGGATGTGGGATTTGTCCTGTTTTTAACAAAAGTTCTGAGAAGCGCTGCTAATTCTAAAATAATGTAAAGTTTTTAGGCTTAGGTACGGAAATACTGCCATAGCTGTGAATGTAGTTTTCCCGAGAAGTTCGGGGCGATCGAAAATCTTCCCTTTCCTAAAGCACCATTAGTTTTGCCCCTTTTTGGGTCTC
>JAAUPA010000125.1 GCA_012034615.1 Leptolyngbyaceae cyanobacterium CSU_1_4
CTGGTTTACTCTGCGATCGCGCTTTTTAAACTGCGACAGAGGGTTTCGATCGCCTGTAGTCCTTGCTCGGGGGAGCCTTCAGCTAGTCGTTTGACAAATGCGCTGCCCACAATGACGGCATCCGCGCCCCATTCCATCATTTGCTTGGCTTGGGCGGGCTGGGAAATGCCGAACCCTACGCCAATGGGTTTATCAGTAATGCCTCTTAATTCGGTGATGAGTTCTTGCACTCGGCTTTCGACTTTAGTGCGCATTCCGGTAACACCTGTGACACTGACTAAATAGATGAAGCCTTGGGATTGGGCGGCGATCGCTTCTAGTCGTTCTTTGGGTGTGGTGGGGGCGACTAGCAAAACGATTTCGATATTGGCAGCAGCGGCGGCGGGCAAGAGTTTTTCGACTTCTTCTAAAGGCAGATCGGGAATAACAATACCGCTGGCTCCGGCGGCGGCGATGTCTTGGAAGAAGGTATCAATGCCACGATTGAGAACGGGGTTGTAGTAGGTGAAAAGGACGATGGGCGATCGCAGTTTAGGACTAACGATTTTGAGCATCTCTAGCACATTCTCTAGCTTGGTTCCGTGTTGTAAGGCACGAGTGGCAGCGGCTTGAATGACTGGACCGTCGGCAAGGGGATCGGAGTAGGGAACGCCGAGTTCGATGATATCTGCACCGCTGCGATCGAGAATTTGGAGGGCGGCGGCGGTGGTTTCTAAATTCGGATCACCGGCTGTGATGAAAGGGATGAGGGCACATTGTCCGCGATCGCGCAGCGAATTCATGCAGCTAGAAACTGAAACCATGCCGAAACCTAAAATAAAACGCTCCCCATTTTATCTTGCTTGGGTAGGCAAACGGCGCTAGCCCTCCTGATTTTTTGGAGGTTGTTTTTGGGCTTTTTCGGCTTCTACTTCGGCTTGCAATTTTTCCAATTCTTCAGGACTCATTTCTTCGAGGCGCTTTTGCAGAACCGCGTTCTCGTAGTCTTTGAGCTGCTGGTTATAGGTCATATTTTGAGTCAGCGCGCGGGTGATGTAGGTGATGATCCACCCGACTAGCCCACCCACCAAGATGACTTGGCTCCAAATGCCTGCATTGATATTGTCTAGACCCACTTGTTGCAGGATCAGGTAAATAGCGCCACCTGCGGCAAAAAAGCCAACAGCAATGGCGATCGCGTCAATTCGTCGCATATTGTCCTAACCCATCTGCCGAGGTAGGGGACGGAAATTGAGGAAGGGGCTGATGAGCAGTAAACCTGGGAAAAGGAAAAATACTAAAAAGTACATGAGCACCCGCTCTATGGAGCTAGCGATATACCAGCGAGCTTTGAGATAAAAGATAGTAGCTAGGGGCAGAACGAGCAGGTAGGCTCCTGCCAGTAGGAGGTAAACCAGAGGCACGATGGGAAGGGTCATAGTTTTAGAAACCAATCACTATGGAGCAGACTGAACTCCCCACATCTTACCGTTTAGTCTCGCAACCAGCCAAACAACTCTTCTATGGTGAGCCTTAGAGGATGTCTGAGAAGTCTAGATTGCGATCCGATTCGCTCCCTAAATCCCCTATTCTGGGGACTTCCAAACCACTTCTCCTTCAAAGTCCCCCAGAATGGGGGATTTAGGGGGCGGATCGGATAGCAATCTAGACTTCTCATGACATCCTCTTAGCAGCAACCGCACTATGGAAAAATGCTTGCCTTGTCACTAGAAATGCAAAAGACTTTAGAGACGTGAGCGAACTGCAAGTTTATAATCCCTGGGACTCATACTAAATTTTCTGCGGAATGCTCTCCCGAAAGCACTGACATCACCATATCCTACAGTGTGCGCCACTTCTTCCACTTTCATTTCACCATAGGTTAACAACTGCTGTGCCTGTTCCAACCGATAATTATGCAGGTGTCCAAATACTGTAGTGCCAAATACTTGCCGAAAACCGCGCTTTAAAGTGCAATCATTCAAGCCCACCGATCGCGCTAGTTCTATCAACGAAGGAGGATTGTCTAATCGTTGCTGCAAAAGTTCTCTGGCATAATGAACGCGATCGATATCATCGGGTTTAAGCAGCAAAACTAAGCGATCTTCTCCACGATCGCGCCTCCCATCATCCCTCCTATCATCGGTCTGAATTACTAATTCTTGTTCTACCGAAAGTGCCAACAGTTCCAACGCTTTACTTTCCAAATACATCCGCTTCGTGATGCCGTAATAAGGACAGTGCAAAATCTGTTGCAACACACTTTGTATCGCTGTTGTTATTTGGCTAAATCGAACATAATAAACTTGCTCATCGCTTCTAAATAAATGATGGAGTAATGGAGGAATATCCCGAGTTGAGTTGGCGATCGCCTGACGAAATTGCTCTGGTTCAATATGAACATTGATCATAGTAATCGGGGATTGAGCCGATGACTTTTCTGTTCCACCCGGTGCCAAACCACTGCCGCAAAACCAGCACTTTCCCCTTGATACCGCGTCTCCTCGATATTTGAAATGTCCAGAAAGACAAAACCCTGCCTGAATAGGATGCCGATGCTCAGGAAAAGCCGTCGTAGTATCTTGATGCAGATGATATTGGGCGATCGATAATTCTAGCCATTCCTGTAGTTGAATATCCTGAGAGTAGCCCTGTCCTAGCTCGTCGGGATAGACCCAAATACTCTCAAATTCGTCTAAACAATGGGTATTTGGTACAGGAATATTAATTTGCTGGATCGACTCTAAAGACATAGGTTGCAGAGACGGTGATGCTCATGGGGAATGCGAGGCATCAGGTTTACAATAATCAGGTGTTTTATCCTTTGCCTAGGGTGCGACAGGAGGCAGAGCCTCTACAGGCGGCGCGACAGGTTCGGGTTCTAAGGCGGGCGCTGGTTCTATGTAGACGGGTTCTGGCAATGGTTCGGGGGGCGCTTCATAGGCGGGTTCGGGGGGTGCATAATCAGGTTCTGGAGGGGGTTCTGGTGCAACAGGCGCTGGTTCGGGCACGGGTTCAAGAACAGCTTCTGGAACAGTTTCTGGAACAGTTTCTGGAACAGTTTCTGGAGGAGCGGCTTCCACAGGAGATTCTAAGGCTGGTGTAGGTGCTGGTGTAGGTGCTGGAGGTGTCGGAGTGGCAGAATTAGATGGCGTATCCGATGGCGCGTTTTTGAGGTTCATTTCTAAAACTGATTCCGCAGCAGTATCGGTACTATCAGCGGGAGCGGGTTCCTCGGCAATGGGTGCAGGTGGAGGAATGTCTACAGATCGGCGATCGCCCCGTTCCTCCGCCTGTCGATTAAAGTCAGAACCATCGATCGTCATGTCAACGCTAAGTACTGTGCTGCCTGCGCCACCGCTATCATTCAAGCGATATTTTTCACGCACCGTTTCTAGTACCGCCTCATCCAATACGGTATGTCCGCTAGAGTCTACCAACGTAGCCCCAACGACGTTACCATTTTCGTCATAGTCCACCAGCACCTTAACCGTGCCTTCCAAATCTTCCCTAAGCGCTTCTTCGGGGTAATCCACATCTGGACAGTTGCGACAGGCAATTCGACGACCCTCACCCTGATCTCGGTTAGTTTCTGGGGTGCCCCTACTAGCCCCGCGATCGCTGCTCGTACCCTCGCCATCTCCCGATCCTGATCCTGTGTCGATCCCGGGAGGTAGACCCGGAGTGCCAACAGCGGCTGTATTGCTCGTCTCATCTGCGCCGGAGCCTGCATTTTGCTGCTGAGTCGCGGCGCGATCGCGGCGAAGTCGATCTAGTAAATCTCTAATATTTCGCTGGGGTGCAGGGGAGGGCGCAACAGGGGTTTCTGCAGTTGAAGCTTCCGTCTGTTCTGTGGGTTCTGGAGAAGGTATAGTATGCGGTTCCTCTGGCTGAGGGGAAGGTTCCACAAGAGGTTCGGCAACAGCAACGGGCTGAGGCGGCACGAGGTCTGGTTCAGGCTGAATTGGCTCTGGCAATGCAGTTGCTTCTATTGTTTCGACAGGCGCAGGCGCAGATGATCCACCCCCCCGCATCGCTTCCGGCTAAAACTTCGGTTTCTTCCTCCAACGGTGGCGGTTCTTCAACTTCTGGTTCTTCCGAATCGGTGACCACGATCGCAATTTCTTCTGGTGCGGGTTCGTCGGCAGTCCAAAGCGATTTAAAGTTAAACGGCAGCAACCCGGCATGAAGCACCAAGGACGCAAAAAGAGTGCGGCTTAAAAGCACCTTCAGTGATTTTCGCTCTTGTTCTCGCTTTTGGTCTGCAAATTCTGGAAGAGCCATTTTGCCAGGGGAAAGTAAACTTATGTCTTAATCTACCAGCTATTGCAACTATTGAGCAGCTACAGAGTTAAATCTATGACATCAAACTCAGGATGAGATGATCCAAGACTCAAAAAGCATAGTACTCAAAGCCGGTATCAAAGGACGAGTAACCCAGCCTAGAACGAACTTCCATCAACATTTCAGCCCCTGCTAAGTCAAAAGGCTAGGACACTTCGGAGGGAGCGTAGATAGTTGTTTTTTACCTAACTTGTTGATAGAGTCTTGCAACACTATAGAATAGTACGATCGCTCGAATTCTAGCTACTGATTTGCGGTTTGCTTGCTCAGATCAAGTCATACTGAGTTGGGTAGGCAACAAGTTATAGCAGGGTATTTGGGTTGAGCAACACTACTCTAAAGGTTCGCTTATGTTCCTGACTGATTTGTTTGCCGCAGGTGGGATCGTTATGTATCCCCTGCTAGGGTTTTCAATTTTAGCGATCGCCTTAATTATTGAGCGCTGTATTTTTGGTCAAAAGTCAACCGTCAACAGCGGCGAATTGTGCGCGATGTACTGGCAGATTATCAAAACGGTTCGGACGACATTCTGCCCAAGCTAAAGCAAAACAGCGACCTACCCATTGCCCGCATTTTTATGGAAGCTTTGGAAATGGACTATGCGCCGCCCCAAGCCTTTCATAATTTTCTGGAGGGTGCCATTCAAGCTGAACTACCGCTGTTACGTCGATTCAGCACAATTTTCGATACGATCGTGGCGGCGGCCCCGCTGCTAGGCTTGTTGGGAACAGTCACAGGCTTAATTCAATCCTTCGCCAACATCGATTTAGGCGGTGTGGGGCAAGAAGGCACTGCTCAAGTGACGGGCGGAATTAGTGAAGCGTTGATTTCAACCGCAACAGGTTTAATTGTGGCGTTGGTGGTACTGATGTTTTCTAACGTGTTCCGAGGTTTTTATCGCCGTCAGTTGACCCTAATTCAAGAATATACCAATCAGTTGGAAGCCCTACATTTTTGTCGTTATCAAGAAAGACGGACAGACAATTCTGCTGAGCTGTTGAAGCTAAGAGACTAGAAAAAATTCTAATTCTCTCAGTCCTGTTTTCTCTTAATCCTTTCCTTTCTCCAACTAAAACTATGGCTATCCGCGACGAAGATTTTGACTTGCCGCCCCAAATCAACATCGTGCCCATGATCGATGTAATTTTTGCGATTTTGACCTTTTTCATCATGGCGACGCTATTTTTAACTCGCTCGGAAGGCTTACCTGTCAATTTGCCCAATGCCGAAACTTCCACGCAGACCAATGCTAAGCAAAAGAGAGTAACCGTAACGATCGATGATCAAGGAAAACTGTTTCTCGATCGCAAATCTATTACTAGCCAAAACCTCAAGACTGCTATTCAATCTGCAAAAGGAAAACAAAGTAAAGTATTAGTCATCATCAATGCCGATCGCACTGTAGATCATGGTCAGGTGATTGAAGTAATGGATCAGGTGAGAACAATCGAAGGAACAACATTAGGAATTGCTACGCGACGGCCGAAACAATGAATATATCTCAGCCTCATTTACAGCAACTACTCCCATCAAAGCGATCGCATTCCTTCCGGCTGCTGGGGTTAATCGTCGGCGTTTTACTGTTGGTCGTTTGTTCCCTGATCAGCCTGACCTTGGGTGCAGCAGATATTAGCCCCGATGTGGTTTGGAGGGCGCTCTTTGCCTTTGATGGTTCTACCAACCATTTAATTATCACAACGGTTCGTTTGCCCCGCGTTCTAATCGCCTTGGCAGTGGGGGCAGCATTGGCAGTTGCGGGATCATTAATGCAAGGGTTGACCCGGAATGCCCTGGCAGATCCCGGTATTTTAGGAATTAGTGCCGGAGCCGCTCTTGCCGTGGTGGGCAGCACTTTTTTCTGGGGTAGTTTATCCGTTCAGTCTTATACTTGGATTGCTTTTGCCGGAGGGGCGATCGCGGCTGTGGTGGTCTATACTTTGGGTTCGATCGGACGCAGCGGCATGACTCCTCTCAAGCTAATTTTGGCAGGTGCTGTCCTTTCCTATTTAATGTCGGCTTTGACTACAGGAATTTTAATTCTCAGCCAACGTACCCTAGAATGAAATTCGCTTTTGGTTAGCCGGATCGGTGGCAGGGCGAGACTTAGATAGTTTGGTGCAAGTGTTGCCCTACATCGTCGTCGGCTTAATGATCGCCTTCAGCTTGGGTAAACAAATTACGGCGTTGACCCTTGGGGAAGATGTTGCTAAAGGACTGGGGTTACGAACCGGATGGGTTAAGGCGATCGCCTCCATTGTAGTTGTGCTGTTAGCAGGCAGTGCAGTTTCCTTGGCAGGACCCATCGGATTTATTGGCTTAGTTGTGCCTCACATTGTGCGGTTTTGGGTCGGTGTCGATTATCGTTGGCTGCTGCCCTATGCCGCAATATGGGGGGCGATGTTGCTTTCTCTTGCAGATTTAACTGCCCGTTTAATCATTAAACCGCAAGAACTTCCGGTGGGCATCATGACCGCCTTAGTCGGTGCGCCGTTCTTTATTTACTTAGCAAGACGAAAAATCAAGTCATAACTGGTTGATTAAATTCAGCATTATTTTGAGAAGTTTTTGAAAGAGCAATGACAAACAGTTGGCTAGTAATTCGGACTCAAAAATCCCTTCTCTCGATGCGGATCGATCGCCGAGTGCCCTGGGTATTGTTGGTTCTAATCATCATGACATTGATGGTCATGGTAATTAGCATTGGTTATGGAGAATATCCTATTCCACCGCTAGATGTTATTAAAACGATTTTAGGATTACCCACTAATAATCCTGACTACAATTTTGTTATTCACACCCTCCGGTTGCCGCGAGTCATTACCGCATTCTTAGTAGGAACCGCTTTAGCGATCGCCGGAGCAATCATGCAAGGGTTAACCCGTAATCCATTAGCAGCTCCTGAAATTATTGGAGTGGAAGCAGGGGCAGGATTAGTTGCAGTGGCAATGATTGTCCTCTTTCCATCCGTACCTATTTTTCTTTTACCGATCGCTGCGTTTACTGGAGCATTCGTTGCGGCAGTTCTAGTTTATCTACTGGCATGGGAAAATGGCAGTTCCCCGATTCGGTTAATTCTGGTCGGGATAGGAGTCGGAGCAATCGCCTCTGCGCTTACCAGTGTGATGATTACCTTTGGTGAAATTAGTGATGTTAGTCAGGCGCTAGTTTGGTTAGCAGGAAGTGTTTATGGTCGCACTTGGGAACACATTCAAGCGTTGCTGCCCTGGCTCATTGTGTTCATTCCAGCATCCTTACTTTTAGCGCGAGAATTAAATACGTTGAACCTGGGAGATGAAGTAGCGCGGGGTTTGGGCAGCCGGGTGGAATGGCAGCGAGGCTTGTTGCTCCTCACCTGTGTGGCTCTTTCTGGAGCCAGTGTAGCGACCGCAGGCACAATTGGTTTTGTGGGGTTGATGGCTCCTCATTTGGCACGTCAACTCGTGGGCAATGCTCATGAAGGATTAGTCCCAACTTCAGCCTTAGTGGGCGGGTTAATTGTCTCATTTGCTGACCTGTTAGGGCGATCGCTTTTTGCCCCGATCGAGCTTCCCTGTGGCGTAGTGACAGCCGCTGTGGGTGCGCCCTATTTTCTGTATCTGCTCTATCGCAACCGGAATGCTTAAACTCTATGACTATCATCACTCCCATCAATTCTGATTCCATCAATTCTGAACCCGCTTTAACCACTCGTAAACTAACACTTGCTTATGACCAGGCGATCGTTCTCAACGAGTTAGATCTAGCTATTCCATCAGGGAAAATTACTGCTTTAGTTGGCTCTAATGGTTGCGGTAAATCCACGTTGCTTAGAGGATTAGCGCGACTGCTCAAACCTGTTAAAGGAACGGTTTATCTCGACAGCGCTTCCATTTTCAAACTATCTACTAAAGAAGTTGCAAAGCGATTGGGAATGCTGCCCCAAAGCCCTGTCGCGCCCGAAGGATTGACCGTAAGAGAGTTAGTGGCACAAGGACGATATCCCCATCAAGGCTGGCTTCAGCAATGGTCGGAGGAAGATGAACGCTTTACTGAACAAGCCCTTGCCATTACGAAGATGACAGAACTGGCAGAGCGCCCCTTAGATAGCCTGTCGGGAGGGCAGCGACAGCGAGCCTGGATTGCTATGGCTTTGGCACAAAACACAGCAATTCTATTGCTGGATGAGCCCACGACTTTTTTAGATCTGGCATATCAAATCGAAATTTTAGATTTACTGTATGACCTTAATCAGGTGGAGGAACGAACGATCGTCATGGTTTTACATGATCTGAATCAAGCTTGTCGCTATGCAGACTTTATCATTGCTTTGCGAAAAGGACAGATTGTGGCACAAGGAGTTCCTACTGATGTGATGACAGAGGGAATGGTGCGAGAAGTCTTTGATGTAGAGAGCCGGATTGTTAAAGATCCAGTTTCAGGAACACCCATGTGTATTCCCATTGGTCGGCGATCGCGCAGTTCAACCTCCAATAATTAGCACCATGGCAATTACCCTTTCTCAGCACAACTATTGGGATCTGTTTCAGGAAGCAGAGGAACAAAGAGCCTTTAGCGCCGATGACTTTGATACTATTTGGAAGTATCCGTGGCGGTTAGGTCAAGGCTATTGGCGCGAGATTAGATTGCGAGATGGCGTGGAATTGGCGATCGCCCACTATCAGTTGCATGATGCCGTAACCATGCAATTACCAGAGCGAGATCATCCCTTAGAGTACAGCTTTCATTTGGCGGGTGGATATAAAAATCATCAGAACTCTGCTCGTGCAGGACAATACTCTCTGTGTGGCAGTGGGTTAGCTCCTGTTGAATTGAGTGAATGGGTTGGTATTGAACAGATAGATATCAATGTCCATATTGCTCCAGAGCTATTCACAGCCTGGTTAAACCAAACCGCGGATACTATTCCCCAAGAGTTGCAACATTTAGTTAAACCTTCTTCCGAAATTTATTACAATCGTTCTGGCAAAACGACAAGCATGATGCAGACAGCAGTACAGCAAATTCTCCATTGTCCCTTTCAAGGCATCACCAAGCGTCTGTATTTAGAGAGCAAAGTCTGGGAATTGATGGCGCTGTTAGTAGAGCAAGAATTGAAACTGCATGAAAATAAAAACACTGCCTCTCGTTCTTATCCGTTGAAACCCGATGATGTCGATCGCATTCATCAAGCAAGAACAATTTTGGTGCAGCGCTTGGATAATCCACCCTCTTTAATGGAACTGGCGCGACAAGTTGGGTTAAATGATTGCACGTTAAAGCGTGGCTTTCGTCAGGTGTTTGGCACCACCGCGTTTGGTCTTTTGCATGACTATCGGTTAGAACAAGCCCGACAATTGTTGGAGCAACGCCGATTAAATATCTCTGAAATTGCTCTGGCGATCGGGTTTGCTAATCGCAGTTATTTTGCGTCTGCGTTTCGTAAAAAATTTGGGGTGACACCCAGAGAGTATTTATCTGGCTACAGAAATTCCGCCTAGTGTTCAAAAAATTCCGCCTAGTAGTCAGTGCGATCGCCAACCCGCTACTGTTTACCGCTATTCTATTGAGAATATTTCTTAATTTAAGTAATTCACGGTGGTGTGTGGCGTGGTTTTTAACCAAATTCAGCGATCGGTAGGACTGACATTCATATTATTGCTCATGGCTTCCCCTGCTTGGGCAGAAGCTAATCTTGCTAGCAGAGATAGAGGGCGATCGGCACCCGCAGAAACAGAGTCTCAACAAGAGTCAGTCGCAACAGCCCCCAATCCTCAGTCCAATCAACTGGATCGTCCAGCAACAACAGTTGCAGAATGGCTGGCTCAGTCTACTGCTGCGCTTGTGCAAATTACAGGAGTGCAATTAAATTCAACGGCGCAAGGGTTGGAATTGCAGCTAGAAACCAGCGGAGAACTGTCTCAACCTGCTGCCACGTCAATCGTCGGTAATGCGTTAATTGTCAACATTGACAACGCGACGTTGGCGCTACCAGAGGGCAATGAATTTCAAGCCGCAAATCCTATTGAGGGCATTGCATTAGTTACCATTACTGCTCTTCCTGGCAATACGGTGCGAGTTGCAATTACAGGTTCAGAGGCTCCTCCCACCGCCGTAGTCAGGACAGAAGCACAAGGGTTAGTGCTAAGCGTGAATGTAGGGACAGAAACAGCAGAAACAGACGAGGAGGCAATTCAGGTCGTGGTGACGGGCGATCAAGATGAAGGCTATAACCCATCCAGCGCAACCACCGCGACCCGAACCAATACACCGTTACGCGATATTCCTCAGTCAATTCAAGTGATTCCGCAACAAGTACTACAGGATCGGCGGGTCGATCGCGTTAGTGAAGCATTGCAAAGTGTTAGCGGAGTGCAAGTAGACGATGGTTTTGGTGGTTCGCTTGATCGCTTCAACATTCGTGGATTTCAATCGGATGTATTTTTAGAAAACGGTTTCCGACGCAGTGCATTTAGTTCAATTGGTTTTGCTGATGCTGAGTTGATTGAACAAATTGAGGTTTTAAAGGGACCTGCCTCCGTCCTCTACGGCAATATTGAACCCGGCGGCGTAGTGAATATTGTCACAGAGCAACCGCTTTCAGAGCCGTTTTATACCTTTGAGGCATCAGGGGGCAGCTTTGGTTTATTAGTCCCAGCCTTGATTTAACGGGACCGCTCGATAACGATGGTAATTTACTCTATCGCTTGAATGCTTTGTACGAAGTAGAAGATGGATTCCGCGATTATGATCAGAACGTCGATCGCTTCCTCGTTGCACCGTCTCTAACATGGAATATTAGCAACGATACTACCGTTACCTTTGATGCCGTTTATGCAGAAGCCGATCGCCCGTTCGATCGGGGTATTCCTGCCATTGGTGATCAGGTTGCTGACATTCCGCGCGATCGCTTGTTTCAGAATCCTGATACGATCGCTAGCACGGAAGAACTCAGTGCCAGTTACCGTCTAGAGCACCGCTTTGATGACGATTGGACGTTAAGCAACGCTTTCCGCTATTTATCCGTCGATACCTTTGATTTTCGTTTAGAGTCTTGGACGATCGAAGATTCTGGTAGACTGGAACAACGATGGCGATCGAACGATGATTATGCTGAATTCTATGTTTTCCAAACTAATGTGGTGGGCGAGTTTCAGACTGGCTCGATCGAACACACGCTGTTGGTTGGAGTGGATTTGAATCGAGCAACCAGTAGGGGACAGCAGCAAAGACTTCCCGGCGATCCTGGTTTCTTCACCAACATTTTCACTGCGGGAGCTGTCGATACCCCTAGACCCGGTCTGGAGGACTTGACGTTGATTGTGCGAGATGGCAACAGCCGACAAGATAACCTGGGAATTTATTTGCAAGATCAAATTGCTTTCACAGACAATCTGAAACTACTGATTGGAGGTCGGTTTGATATCTTTGATTACCGATCGCTGGATATTACAACAAACACAACGACCGAAGATACTGTGGAACGGTTTACGCCGCGTGTAGGAATCGTCTATCAGCCGATCGAACCTTTATCGCTCTATACCAGCTACAGTCAGGCATTTTCACCCAACCTGTTCGATGCCACAGTGGACGGGTCAATCCTTGAGCCAGAAATTAGCGAACAGTTTGAAATTGGCATTCGCGGCGAGTTTTTAGACGATCGCTTGATTGCAAATTTGGCAGCGTTTGAAATCACCAAACAAAATGTGGCAGCTCCTGATCCCGATAACCCAGACTTCTCCTTGGGCGTAGGCGAAATTCGCAGTCGCGGCATCGAATTTGATATTGCCGGAGAAATTCTGGAGGGGTGGAATGTGATTGCCTCCTATGCCTATATCGACGCTGAAGTTACTGAAGAATCGTTTATTCCTGAAGGCAACACCCCTGATAACGTGGCAGACCATAGTGCCAGCCTGTGGACAACCTATGAGATTCAAACTGGAACGCTGCAAGGATTAGGATTTGGGTTTGGGCTATTTTATGTGGACAATCGCCCCGGTGATTTTGAAAATACCTATGAGCTTTCCAGCTATCTGCGTACCGATGCGGCTCTCTTTTATCGACGCGATAATTGGCGAATTGCTCTAAACGTCCAGAATCTTTTTGATGTAGACTACATCCGTTACAGCGAAGGATTTAGAGAAGCCAATACGCCCGGAGAACCGATCTCAGTCGTTGGTTCAGTGTCAGTCACGTTCTAGATGGCAAGACTAACTATGCGGTTTATTCCTCGTTCTCTGCGCTTTTTAATGTTGATAGTTCTGGCGATCGGCATCATCACCGCCTGCACGTCTGCACCTAGTAAAGTCTCTCCAACGCAATCAGAAGACTGTTACAGAGTTACTCATGCTATGGGTGAAACTTGTGTTCCAAGTCAACCTAAGCGAGTGGTGATATTAGACTCAACAACCCTTGAGTATGCGATCGCACTCGGCGTTAAACCGATCGGTGCTCCTCTCTCAGATGAGTTCTCATTGCAGTTAAAGCAAGATTTAACAGGGATTGAAAATATTGGTAGCGCAGGTGAACCCAGCCTTGAAAAGATATTGGCACTACAACCGGATTTAATTATAGGAGGAGACTACTACCAGACGATTTATTCTCAGTCCTCACAGATTGCGCCTACTATTTTGTTTAAGTTTGAACACAGTGGGCAATGGAAGAATGTTTTTATGCAGGTTGCTCAAATGTTGCGAAAAACAGAAATTGCAAAACAAGTCATGAGCGATTATGACAAGCGACTGGATCAGTTCAAACAGAAAATGGGAGAACGCTTAAAGCAAACAGAGGTCTCTGTAGTTCGCATCTATCCAGACAGCATCAATCTTTATTTGAAGGAGTCATTTTGCGGCACGATTTTGCAAGATGCAGGATTACTGCGCCCCGAAGCCCAGAATATCTCCGCAGCAGAGGCAAAAAAACGATTCAACAATGAAATTCAAGTTTCTATTAGCCGTGAATTGCTACATCAAGCAGATGGCGATGTCATGTTTATTTGGACAGGTGAAAACACCCCTGAAGCCAATCAACAAGCTCAAAAAAAGTTGGTAGAACTCAAGTCCGATCCACTTTGGCAAAAACTAAATGTCGTCCAACAAAACAAAGTTCATCAAGTTCCCACCTATTGGATCGGCAGTGGCACGATCGCTGCTAATTTAGTCATTGATGATTTGTTCAAGTATCTTATTAAATCCTCTGAATCATGACACAGCCTACGCTATTCGTTTGTAAATCTTGTAGCGCAACGATCGCCCATGATGATGTCACCGAAAAAACGATCACAGAAGGAGTGTTATTACTCAATCAATTAGAACAACTGAATCAGGGTAAATCTGAGAACAATCAACTCAATGTTCAAGCAGTAGGATGTTTGTGGACGTGCGATCGCCCCTGTTCTGCAACATTTGCGTGTCCTAAAAAATATACTTATCACTTTGTCGATCTACCTGTTGAAGCGATCGCCGATGCATTACTGCAATTCGGTCAGCTTTATCAACAAAGCGAAGATGGCTACGTGCTGCCAGCCAAAATGCCTGAGTCCTTGCGATCGCACTTATTAGTTCGTGTTCCACCTGTGTCTTAAAAAAAACGGCGATCGCTTCCAGTGATGAGCGCAAACTGTGCAAAAATATTGAGAATTAGTTGCAACTGGCTTAATATCACAATATGGCGATCGTACTTTCTCAAGCTGATTACTGGGGACTGTTTCAGGAAAGTATAGAAAGTGGTAGTGCTACAGAAGTAATGATGCATTGTAATGGTGGATGAAATACCAGATCGCCCCAATATGATGCTCTAACGACTTTGAAAAAGACAAGGTTTTGCGAACTAAGCGAGACACTCGCTGCCTCAA
>JAAUPA010000126.1 GCA_012034615.1 Leptolyngbyaceae cyanobacterium CSU_1_4
TAAGTTCTTGCCTCGATCGCATCAGCGACCTGATTGCAGCGAGCACGGCTGACCTAGCCACCGCCGAAGACCTTGCTACTCTCCAGCGGCTTCAAGAAGAGTTCGCCGCTGAACTTGCCACCCTACGGGGTCGCGTTGACTCTCTCGAAGCTCGGACTGCTGAGCTAGAAGCAAACCAATTCTCCACCACTACCAAGCTAAAGGGCGAAACCATTTTCTTGGTGGGTGTACCTATTGATGAAGATGATGCGTTTGATGATCAGCCTCTGGCTGGCTACCGGGTTCGCTTAAACTTCGACACTAGCTTTACAGGCGATGACCTGTTAAGAGCTCGTCTCCAAGCCCGCGACATTGATAACTTTGACGGATTTGGCGAAACAAACTGGACGATTGGCTCGGGCGCAGGCGATAACATCACTCTGAACAAGTTGTACTACACCTTCCCCGTGGGTGACAGTATTGACGTAACGGTTGCAGCGCAAGGCTTTGCTGATTCTGACTGGGTTGCTAGCAGCATTAGTCCTTTGGACGACGATGGGGATGGTTCTATTAGCAGCTTTGGTAGCCCTCCTGCCTACGACTTTATTCCAGGAAGTGCGGGTGCAGGGGCGATCGTCCAGTTATCCGACAACTTCAGTCTTGACTTTGGTTACTCTGCGGCTGAAGCAGAACGCTCGAGCCCCGGTGCAGGTCTATTTAACGGAGACTACGGTATTGTTGCTCAGTTGACCTACCTCAGCGATTTCTTGGATGCTGCTCTAGTTTATGCCAATGGTTATAGTGGCACTGGATTTACCAACGGTGGTTCGGGCGGTCCTGCTGTTGCTAACACCTATGGTGCTTTGGTTAACTTCAAGTTTGGTAACTTTGAAGTGGGGGGTAACGCTGCCTACGTTCCAATCATTGACATTGGCAACAATAGCTACGATGTTTGGAGCTACCAAGCAACCCTAGCGATTCGTGACTTAGGCGGTAGCGGTAACATGTTGGGTGTCTTGGCAGGTGTTTCTCCCTATGACTCTGACCTCGCTCTGGGTCTGGATGATGACAACTCTTTTGTCGGAGAAATCTTCTACAGATTGCAACTGAGCGACAATATCTCTGTTACTCCGGGTCTAATCTACATTGATAGTCCTGGTAATGACAGTGCTAATGATGCAACTTTTGTGGGTGCATTGAGAACAACCTTCTCGTTCTAAGCACTGAACTGAGAGTTTAGGCTAGAACCCTTGAAGATTCTAAGCCGATTTAAAGAAGCTCAAGCTTAGGGAAAAGCTTGAGCTTCTTTATGTTTGAAAAACTTAACCCTACAAACCCCACTGTAGAACCGGGGTATACTAAGGGGGTAGTCTTATTTCCTCCTTCTCTGCCTGTGGAACTCTCCTGTAAAAGTGAATATGCGCTGTTGGCTCTCTTAGAACTGACTGCTCGTTATAGCAACGGTGAACCTTTACAAATTCGACAAATTGCAGTGGAGCAAAGCATTCCCGATCGCTACCTCGAACAACTCTTGGCAACCCTCAGGCGTGCTGGGCTGGTTCGCAGCCAACGAGGTGCAAAAGGGGGATATATTTTGGCTAGAGAACCTTGGAAAATTACTCTTTTTGAGGTTGTGAAGTGCATTGAAGGTGCCGATTCTCAACCTCATGATGTCCATCGAGAGCCTAAATCTGTAGAGGGTGCTGTAATTCGGGAAGTTTGGCAGGAAGCAGGTCAAGCCTCGGATGCAATTCTGCAAAAGTACACACTGCAAGACATTGCTGAGAAGCGAGAGTCAAGACAGCGACTCGACATCATGTATTACATTTAATTAGTGCCATTTCTCGTTCCTCACCCCCTTCTGTGAATTATGCGAATTGCTAACAATATTACTGAATTAATTGGTCGCACTCCGTTGGTGCGCTTAAACCGTATTCCTCAATCTGCGGGATGCGTGGCTCAAATTCTGGTGAAGCTAGAGGGAATGAATCCATCTGCATCAGTGAAAGATCGGATTGGGATTAGCATGATTGAGGACGCAGAGCAGAAGGGACTCATTTCGCCAGGGAAAACGATTTTGGTTGAGCCGACTTCTGGAAATACAGGGATTGCGCTAGCCATGACAGCAGCAGCAAAGGGCTATCAGTTAATTTTGACCATGCCAGAAACGATGAGTTCTGAGCGACGGGCAATGCTGCGAGCCTATGGGGCAAAGTTAGAGCTGACTCCCGGTATTGAGGGGATGGGCGGATGTATTCAACGGGCACAGCAAATTGTTAATTCTCTTCCTGATGCTTATATGCTGCAACAATTCAGCAATCTGGCCAATCCCAAAATTCATCGTGAGACTACTGCCCATGAGATTTGGGAGGATACAGAAGGACAGGTGGATATTTGGTGGCAGGTGTAGGGACGGGTGGCACCATTACTGGTGTCGCTGAGGTGTTGAAGCAGCGAAAGCCTAGCTTTAAAGCGATCGCGGTTGAACCTGCCAATAGTTCTATTCTCTCTGGCGGACGACCCGGACCTCACAAAATTCAGGGAATTGGAGCGGGGTTTGTTCCTCAAGTTTTGCAGGTAGAGTTGATCGATGAAGTCATTACCATCAGCGATGATGAAGCGATCGCCTATGGTCGTCGCTTGGCTCGGGAAGAAGGATTACTGTCGGGGATTTCTACCGGGGCAGCTTTAGCAGCAGCCCTTAAAGTAGCGGGTCGTCCTGAAAATGTAGACAAACTGATCGTGATGATTCAACCTAGTTTTGGCGAACGCTACTTGAGCACACCGCTGTTTCAAGATCCAGAATTAGTAGCCTCCACTGTTTTAGGATAGGAGACGATGCCGATAAAATAGGCATATGTCAAAATCTAATCATTACACCACCCTAGAGGTTAGCCAGACAGCAAGTCAGGCAGAGATCAAGCAAGCCTACCGTCGGCTTGCCAAACAGTTGCACCCAGATACCCGTTCCGCTTCTGCTAGCCATGAACAAATTGCAGAATTGAACGTTGCTTATGAGATTTTGGGTGATCCGTTCAAACGTCAATCCTACGATCGCCAGATCAACTATTCCTCCCAAACTGCCGTTGGATTTGACCCGGCTGTCCGCCGCACAGACCGCCAAGAACGGACTGCGGAAGCCCAAAAACTATATCGACAGCAACGCCGGGCGCGAGATGATGATGAACTGCTCAAACTTTGGCTTAAGCAAGTTTATCAGCCGATTATTCGCTGGCTCAACCTGGTTCTTAAGCCTTTAAAGGCTCAGATTAATGCCCTTGCAGCCGACCCCTTTGATGATGAGCTGTTAGAAGCTTTTCAGGCTTACTTAGAGCAATGCCGAGATTATTTGCAAAAAGCACAGCAAGCCTTTAGCTCACTCCCCAATCCTTCTAACTTGGCTGGAGTGGCTGCTCATTTATATTATTGCCTGAGCCAAGTCAGCGATGGGGTTGATGAACTGGAACGGTTCACCACCAGTTATGACGATCATTATCTTCACACCGGACAAGAGCTTTTTCGCATTGCGACTGGGCTACGGCGGGAAGCACAGGCAGCGGTCAGAGCGATCGCTTAGGCGGCGGTTGGCAGCGATCGCTCTTCTAAGACAGCTTGATAAAATCCTTGTAACTGACGGGTTGCGGCTGACCACCCCCATCGCTCTGCCTCTGCTCGAGCATTGTGTCGCAGCGTTTTCCGTTCATCTGCGCGATCGAGGAGACGATGGGTTGCGGCGATCGCGCCGCCCTCATCCTGCGGATCGAACAAATACCCATTCACGCCATCAGAGACAATATCAGGAATCCCGCCAGCGTTCGCGGCAATCACCGGGCAGCCGGCTGCCATGGCTTCTAACAGCACTAATCCTAAAGTTTCTGTCCGAGAGGGAAAGATAAAGGCATCGGCAGAGGCGAAGGCAGAGGCAAGGAGCTCACCCGTCATATAGCCAACAAAATGAGTTGGGGTATCGGCAAAATGTTTCTCAAGTTCTAGACGATAGGGCCCGTCGCCCACCAAAGCTAATCGAGCATTGGGAATCGATTGGAGCACGGGTTTGATGCGATCGATTTCTTTTTCTGCTGAGAGACGACCGACATACAGCAGGAGGGGGCTTTCAGGATGTCCTTGAGTAAGGTGCGAGCGCATGGCTGCACTGCCCAAGTGGGGCTGAAAGAGCTCTGTATCGACTCCTTTTTGCCACACTGCCACTCGCTCAATGCCATGGCTCATCAGCGCCTCTTGCATGGCAGTCGAAGTACAAAGATTAATTTGTGCCTGATTATGAACTGCCTTGAGCAGTTCCCAAAGAACGCCTTCCAACATGCCTAGCCCATAGTGCTCAAGATACTTAGGAAGATGGGTATGGTAAGACGCAACCAAGGGCACATCTAAGGACTTGGCATAGTACAAGCCCCCTAAACCCAGCACGGCTGGATTCACTAAATGAATCAAGTCGGGCTGAAACGTTTCTAAGACTTGGCGCATAGAAGGACGAGGGAGCGCCAGCTTAAGTTCAGGATAAAGCGGTAACGGAAACCCCGGGATGCCATAAATCTTGGCTCCTTTATATTCGGTCAGTCCGCCGTCAGGCGAGATTACTAGCACCTGATTGCCAAGTCGCTGTAAATGATCAACCGTATGGCTCAATCGAGTCACTATTCCATCGACTTTAGGCAGAAAAGTTTCGGTAAACAGAGCAATTCGCATAAGTGGGCTGGCTCTTAAGGGCGCTTTGGGCTGATATGTTAGGCGGTTGATGAGACCGAGTTGATCTAGTTCAGATGCTAGTGCAGATGCCAGTGAAGATGCTATGCAGTTCGATAAACCGATAAACCAGAGAGGAATAAAAAATAGGTGCTGCTTTTACTTCAGGCAGCACTGGATAAAACTACCTGCAATGGCATTGTCCGGGGACTGCTTTCATGACTGCCAATTGGTCATCGTTTCCACTTTACCTTAGGCAAAATCTGCGTTTCATCAACGCGGCTCTTGTACTTGACACTGAAATTCAGCAGCGAGTCTAACAGGGAGTCGGAGAGGAAGTGAGGTTGCAACCCAAGGTCTAGCAGATTGGTATTTTTGGCGTTGAAGTAGTGTTCTTCCATTTCAACCCGAGGATTTTCTAGGTGGGTCACTTCCACATTTAATCCTAGGGTTGTTCCGGCTTTTTGAACCATCATTGCTAAATCGCCAATGCCAAACAGTTCGGTAAATTGGTTGAAAACACGGAATTTGCCGGGGTCTGCTGGGGTGGCGATCGCCAATTCTACACATCGCACCGTGTCTCGGATATCTAGAAAGGCTCGGGTTTGTCCACCGGTGCCATAGACAGTTAACGGATGCCCGATCGCCGCCTGGATACAGAAGCGATTGAGAGCCGTACCAAAGACCCCATCATAATCTAGGCGGTTAATGAGCAATTCATCCATGCCCGTTTCTTCGGTCAGCACTCCATAAACTACCCCTTGATTCAGGTCAGTCGCTCTGAGCCCCCAAACTTTGCAGGCAAAGTGAATGTTGTGAGAGTCATGCACCTTACTCAGATGGTAGAACGAGCCGGGCTGCTTGGGATAAGGCAGCGTATCTTTACGCCCATTGTGTTCAAGGGTAATAAAGCCCTCTTCAATGTCAATGTTAGGAGTGCCGTACTCGCCCATGGTTCCCAGCTTGACCAAATGGCAGTCGGGAAAACTTTCGCGCATGACATATAAAAGGTTGAGCGTGCCGACCACATTATTAACCTGGGTCAAAACGGCGTGCTCTCGATCGATCATGGAAAAAGGAGCCGATCGCTGCTCACCAAAATGCACGACAGCTTCGGGCTCAAACTGGTGCATGGCTCGACTCAAGAACTCGTAATTCGTAATGTCGCCGACAAACAGGTCAATCTGCTTGCCTGTCAAGTCTTTCCAGCGTTGGATCCGAGACTGAATCGGGGCGATCGGGGTTAAAGTTTCGACGCAAAGCTCCATGTCCCAGTGCCGCCGAACCATGTTGTCTAGGATACCAACCTCGTAACCTCGATTGGAAAGGTACAATGCGGTCGCCCAACCGCAGTAGCCGTCACCGCCAATAACTAGGACTTTCATCTGCTTGCGTCTATTTCTACGGGTACTCCGCTAAATCTACCAGGTTTGTGCGCTTCTATCTCACTCTAATAAATTGTTGACAGCAAAATATCTATCTAGGTGTTTGTAGACAGTTTGCTAGACAACGGTTTCGCTAAAGTTGTAATCTTCTGGGTCTATTCTGTGCCCGAATACGGAGATATCAAAGTAATAAAAAAGGCACTGACTGAGTGCCCTAAACGATTGCTTAAAGATTGCTTAAAGTCTTAATCGACGTTTTTATAGGGCACCTGACTGCACAAACATGTAACCGATAAAGCCCACACAAACGGCAACCAAAAGCAAGGCTAATGAGATAGATTCACCTAAAGGTTTTGAGACTTTCATAAGTTTTTCCTTGATTTATTAATGAAGATATTAAGAATGTGTATCGAGAATAACAGTATTTCAAATAACGCTACGAAACATTACGGTTTCTTAAACAAAGGTTAACTTTCTTAAAATTAACTAGGGCGATCGCCTCTAAACATCTCGGTTTATGAGAACTCTGAAGGCAAGTTCTTTACCCTTTTTATCTAGAGGGCACCGCAAAACGTTCAAATCTACTTGAGACCAGCCTGTTTCTGCGGGACTGGCTCACTGAATCTAATGAGTATGGGTCTCAGTTCTCAATTAGACTCTGAATCGAGGTGTTCTATGAGTTTGGGGAGGATAGTTTTGGCGATTTGAAACCTAAAACCCTGAAAATGTCCGTTTATTTGCCAATGATTTAGTGTTTTAGACAAATTTAGTGTTTTTAGCAGAAATTCTGTGAAATTATAAAGTTTTTCCCCTTTAATATAAAGTTTTCGTGAAGCCTTGAGATGAGAAATTGCCTCTAATGGGGAAAAAGTTATATTTTATGTACAAATACGGATAAATTTTGGGTATTAACAATGACCAACTACGGAGTTAAAGAGGCTGCGTCAGAGGCTGCGTCAATCGTTAATTCTCCTCTTATGCTGGGTGAGCTGCCTTCCGTATTTCATTCTTCGGTTCCTCATCGGTCTGTCATGAGTGCGGAGAAACGATGGGTTGACATTGTGGGAGCGATCGCTGGAATCCTCCTCCTCGCCATTCTGTTTCTACCCATTGCGATCGCCATTCGAGTGGAAAGCCCTGGTTCAGTGCTTTACAAACAAAAGCGTTACGGGTTGCAAGGTCGTCCTTTTACCTTATTAAAATTCCGGTCGATGGTGAAGGATGCCGATCATCTTAAGACACTAGTTCAAAACGAATCCGAAGGGCTCATTTTCAAGAACGAGCAAGATCCGCGCATTACCCGCGTCGGCAAACTGTTGCGTCGAACTAGCCTAGACGAGGTGCCTCAGTTTTGGAATGTTTTGGTGGGAGACATGAGTTTAGTTGGAACCCGTCCGCCTACCCATGATGAAGTCATTCACTACAGCGATCGCCATTGGCAGCGGCTCAATGTCAAGCCAGGATTGACCGGGCTCTGGCAAGTGAGCGGGCGATCGGAAATTAAAAACTTTGAAGAAATTGTCAGCTTAGACTTACAATATCAGGCGCTCTGGACACTGAGCTACGATTTGCAAATCATTTTAAAGACGTTTGGGGTGCTGCTCAGCAAATCCGGCGCTTGCTAACAGCGAAGCTCGATCCTATTAACTTCCAGCCCTTCAACTTCCATTGAAACAGCATGATGAATGAGTATGAGGGCGCTATTCTTATAGCAGCAAACCCTTAAGGAGATTTACCATGCAGTTCAATCGGCAGTTGGGCAAAGTGGTCAAGTCTAATACTCACTGCGACTATGTGGTTCAGTTAGATGACAAAATTGATGTAGATGATCCACCCCAAGCGGATGATTATGGGTTTGGTTGCTTCGTAAAGCTAGAAGAACCAACGGTTAGAAACTGGGCAGTCGGCATGATCTACAACTCGCAGCTCATGAATCCTCTGTTTATGAGCAATGGACCGCGCCTCTCTAGTGAGCCCGATCCATTATTTACCCCAGATTTGATTTCAGAAACGCGAACGCTTTTAGGAATTGTGTTGATTGGGGCAATGGTGGAGGACGATGGCTTGCTTTATGGCGTTCATGGAATTCCCCGGGTCGTTGTTCCAGTCAACACGCCTGCCTTTTTAATGAGCTCTGACGAAATCTATCGTTTTCACTTGAACCGTGACCAAAAGCCGCAGTTTTCGTACTATAGCCATTTGCTCCGTTTTGGAGGAAGTTTTGCATCGCAACTGACGCAGCAAGTTTTGAACGAATTGTCAGAGAGCCAGCTCTTCAGCGGTGCTGAGCAACGGGCATTAGAAATTTTGTGCAAGGAATTGGCGTGGAAAATACCATGGGAGCCATGCGATAGTCATGGGTTGATTTTGGCGTTGCTCAGTAGAAGTGTGAATTTATTTCCCAGTCACGCCTTTTCTAAGGAGAGTACAAGGGTTGACTCAGCTTTCAGGGTAAGGCAAACGCATACGTTTCTTAACAGTTGAGTGACAGGGGTTGGAGCTCCTGAGAAGAGAGCGTAGAATCCAGAGCATTCCTGATTTCAAGGAGCGTTCTGTGATGATTGATGCCGCGATTATTCTGCTCAAAGAACACCTCAGTGCGCTCAATGACCCGCCTGCTCAGCCCAGCCTTGAGCATTTGTTGCTCGATATTGTCTTGGTGAATTGTCTTGGTGACCCTGTGGGGTGTCATTTGCGGCGCTGAGACTTGGCTCGAGATTGAGAACTACGGCATCGCTAAACAAGAAGGGCTGGAAACTTTTCTGGAGCTACCCCAGGGCATCCCCTCTGATGACCCCTTTGAGCGGATGTTGGCACGACTGCACCCGGAACAGTCACAACCTCCGGCAAAGCCGGAGGCTTGAAGATGGAGCCGCTCAAAGCGGCTTGCACCTACCACTCATCGGTTAGTCGCAATTGCTCTATTCGTTGATCTTCTACTTCCTGCCGTTGGATATATTGCCGCACTGTCATCTCCTCTCGTCCCACTGTTGATACATAGTAGCCTCGTGCCCAAAAATGCTGTCCCACGAAGTTCTTTCGCTTCCCTCCATAGTTGCGCGCAATCGCAATCGCACTCTTGCCCTTGATAAATCCCACCACTTGAGAAACCGAGTACTTCGGTGGAATCGAGATCAGCCTATGAACATGATCTGCACACAGATGTCCTTCTTCGATCCGACACTCCTTCTGCCGCGCCAGCTCATGGAAGATCTCCCCCAAATACTGCCGTAGCTCTTTGTACATTGCTTTGCGTCGATACTTGGGGATAAATACCACATGGTATTTACACTCCCACTTCGTGTGACTTAAACTGCTGATGTCTTTCATGAGTCTCCTTTGCACTAACCCTTCTTTGGTTCGTGTTAGAGAGACTCTTTCCTAGCCTTGCATTCCTGTCAAACTGCGACTCCCGGTACTGTCAAACTTTGGGAGTCCCCCAGCAAAGCTGGGGGTTTACTCGATTAAATTAAACAATCCGCCGTCGTTGGCGCAACTTGCCCGACAGGTGGGGTTGAATGAGTGTACCCTGAAGCGAGGGTTTCGGCAGGTGTTTGGCACGACGGCATTTGCCTATTTGTACGACTACCGTTTGGAACAAGCACGCCAGCTTTTACAAGAACGCTGCCTCAATGTATCGGAAGTTGCCCAGGCGGTTGGATTTGGCAGTTGTAGTCATCTGTCCAAGGCATTTCGCCAAAAGTATGGCGTTTCACCAAAGCAATATCAGACTCAGCGCAAAAATTCCGTTTAATGCAAATCTTATTCCGTCAGATACAAATTTAGGACTATTTCGGTCATCCCACACCTGATACGCTGCCCTATTAGGAATCAATCTTAATAAAAGGGGCAACGCCTCTTGTTACATGGTGTGTGGAGTAATGCTGAATCAACTGCAACAGGTGTTTCTGGTTACGAGTGCCTTGCTGGGTATGGTGTCAATGTCTGCAATCTCGGCGGCATGGGCAGAAACGGGTTCAACAGACCAACGGATCGAGGAGCAGGAAGCAGGGTCAAGTGATCGTCGATCGTCATTGGTTGCGGGTCATGAGTCATTGGATGACTCTGAAGGACGGATGACGAGTGACAATAGACAAATGACCTATGACGAACCCGCAACAACCGTCGAAGAATGGATTGCCCAAATTGAAGCCTCTTTGGTGCAAATTACGGGAGTACGAGTCGAGACCACTGAGTCTGGCTTACAGGTGGTGCTGGAAACGACTGAGGGAGAACTCTCAACCCCAGCGACTCAGACAATCGGCAATGCGCTGATTGCTGATATTCCCAATGCCGTGCTGGCGTTGCCAGAGGGGGAGGAGTTTCAGCAGGCGAGTCCGATCGAGGGGATTGCGCTGGTGAGTGTGACGGGTTTACCAGAGAATCGTGTGCGGGTTGCGATTACCGGTGTGGATGCGCCGCCAACTGCCAATTTAAGCGTGGAAGCATCAGAGCTAGTATTGGCAGTTACACCGGGAACAGAGGTGGCAGAAACCGAGGAAGATGCCATTCAGGTAGTGGTCACGGGGGAACAAGATGAGGGCTACAGCCCTTCTGACGCAACAACTGCCACTCGAACTGAAACACCATTACGCGATATTCCTCAATCCATTCAAATAATTCCTCAACAGATATTAGAAGATCAACAAGTTACTCAACTTCGAGAAGCAACTCGGAATGTAAGCGGAGTGATAGAAGGCAGTAACTTTGGAAACTCAGGTGATGCATTTTTGATTCGGGGTTTCCAAACCAACAACATTCTGTTGGACGGTATTGAACTGGGTACATCTAACCTAGGAACAAATAGCAGTTTTAGAGAAATTGCAAATATAGAAAGGGTGGAAGTGCTCAAAGGTCCGGCATCTGTTCTGTATGGCACCCTGGAGCCGGGCGGTATCATTAACGTTGTCACGGAGCAACCCCTCCCTTTCCCATTTTATGAAGTTGAACTTCAAGCTGGGAACTTTGGTTTTCTTCGTCCTAGCGTTGACCTGTCGGGTTCACTTAATGCGGACGGCACTGCACTTTATCGCTTGAATGCGGTTTATCAAACGGCTGATGATTTTCGTGAGTTTGATCAAGGAATTGAGCGAATTTTTGTTGCCCTGTGCTCAGTTTAGCGATTACTGATAATACAGATTTAACCTTAAACTTTGAGTATCTCTACGATGAACGTCCCTTCGATCGTGGCTTAGCTGCCATTGGTGATGAAGTTGCCGATATTCCCTTCGATCGGATTTTAGGGCTATCGCTTGGAGCATCGGTTCAGCGAAACCTGGCAACTCCTGAATGTCTTTCGCTATATCTCGACAGAGCGCACAACGAGAGCGTTTCAAAATAGGGGCGATCTGAACGAAGCAACAGGCGATTTGGCAAGAAGTATTGATGATCAAAACGGTACGGTTGAAGGCTATGCTCTGCAAACCAATCTTGTAGGTGAATTCTCTACAGGCTCCGTTGAACATGCCCTTTTACTAGGGGTTGATTTTTCTAGAGAAACGAATGGCTTTGATAATCGATCCGCGCTTGAACGTAGCACTATCAACATTTTTGACCCAATTTATGGTGCTCCCAGACCAAGCCGATCTGAGCTTGAAGATGAAAGACAGTCTTTGTTCGGAGGAACAATACGGGCTTTTGGGCTTTATCTGCAAGATCAGATTACGTTGGTAGATAATTTAAAGCTACTCGTAGGTGGACGCTTTGACATCGTAGATCAAGATTCTTACTTTACATCTGTTTCTGCTGGAGATGTCCTCTCAGACACAACTGATCAACAACAGGACGAGGCATTTTCCCCACGGATTGGCATTGTCTATCAACCCATCGAACCGCTTTCCCTTTACGCTAGCTTCAGTCGTTCCTTTGCCCCCAACTTTGGTACAACAGTTGAAGGAGACATCCTCGAACCAACGCGTGGCACACAATATGAAGTGGGTGTTAGAGGCGAGTTTCTTGAGGGTAGACTGACGACTAACCTGGCAGCCTATTACTTGACTAAAACCAACATCGCGGCTACGGATCCAGATAACTCAGACTTTAGCATTGCAACCGGAGAGCAGAGAAGTCAGGGAATTGAATTAGATGTGATTGGCGAACTCCTTCCCAGTTGGAATATTATTGCCTCCTATGCCTATACAGATGCCGAGATAACTGAAGATGAAGGCAGTACACTAGAAGGCAATCGCTTGGCAGGTGTACCGGAACATGCCGCTAGCTTATGGTCAACCTACGAAATTCAAAGCGGAGATCTGCAAGGGTTGGGCTTTGGACTAGGATTATTTTTTGTGGGCGATCGCCAAGACTTTGATAATTCTTTCAGCGTTCCCAGTTATCTTCGTACCGATGTCAGTCTCTTTTACCGGAGAGACAACTGGCGAGCGGGCATCAATTTTAGGAATCTCTTTGGTATTGACTATATTGAAGCTGTTGATGATCGAGCGCGAATAACTCCAGGCGCACCGTTTACTCTTGTTGGTTCAGTCTCAGTCACATTTTGAAGAGTTAGGAACGAGAGAAGCTGTGAAATTTCTGCCGAGAAGCAAAAAACTGTGGATGCAAAATTTTAGACAAGCTACTCACTTTCGAGTTCCTGGTGGTTTTTTGAAGTATTTCTCGTTCCATTCGCTGGTTTTGATCACTCTGGCTCTTTGTCTGGTTGCAGGCTGTGGCAGCAACGTCTCATCAGACAATAATTCACCACTTCAAACATCAGATTGTCGAATCGTTGAGCACGCGATGGGTGAAACCTGTGTTCCTCTGAATCCTCAGCGTGTGGTGACAATTGATCCCTTCTCACTTGAAAATGTCTTGGCGTTTGGCATACAGCCTGTGGGAGTGGCAATGTCACCAGATTGGTTAGACGATCGAGCCTATTTGCGCGATCGTCTATCTAGTATTGAAGTAATTGGTGACTTCACTCAGCCGAGCATGGAAAAGATTCTCGCGCTCAAACCAGATCTGATCTTAGGGTTAACCGAAGATGAAGAGATATACCCACAGCTTACGAAAATTGCCCCTACTGTTTTATTTGACTTTGAAAGCAGTGCACAGTGGAAAGAGATCCTGATGCATAATGCAGTAACGCTGGGTATGACAGATGTAGCGAATCAACTTATGGCGGCTTATAGCGATCGCTTGAACGACTTCAAAACTCAAATGAGCACTAGCGCAGCTTTCCGAGAAGAGAATCATTCCCTTGAAGTTTCTATCATTCGAGTTTATCCCAATATCATTTCAATCTATCCCCGTGATACGTTCGCTGGCTTGATCGTAGAAGATGCTGGATTAGCTCGTCCATCTGTACAAGATCAACTTAGACAACTAGATATTTCTAAAGAAAGCCTCCACCTTGCCGATGGCGACATTATTTTTCTGTGGAGTAGTGAGTCAGATCAAGCTCAGCAAGAGATACAAACTAAAATTGCCAAACTTAAAGCTGATCCACTTTGGCAGCAGCTTAATGCTGTTCAGCAAGGAAAAGTTTATGAGATGCCCAGTTATTGGATTGGCTACAGCATCCTTACGGCTAATGCTGTACTAGATGATTTATTCAGATATCTAGTAGAGGAGTAGTGAAATGTTCATAAGAATCTATGAGAAGCTACGAGAACTGGAACACGATATTCAACCACTTTCAAGCTTTGTATCAACGCAAGTCACATCAATGCCTTGAACCAAGCTTCTAAATCAGCCATACCCCCAAAGTCCAACAACGTTTCTCCTAGGCTTTCTAACTGCTCCAGTGACAAAGTGTTGATGCGTGTTCTCATCCCCTCTGACAGATCCCCCACTTGTCGAGTGAGTTGGCGCAGGATGAGCGATCGTCCTTCCTCCTGCCGGTAGTGCTCAAGATGTAATGATAGAGAAAGTAGTTTCTTGATTGGTGGTCATGCCTACCTGCCCGCATTGTACGTCGGCTCGAACAGTGAAAAATGGTCGTATCCACAATGGCAAACAACGGTTCAAATATCCCCAGTGCGAACGACAGTTTGTTGAACATCCCCACAAGAAGGGGATCGACCCACCGACGCGAGAACTA
>JAAUPA010000127.1 GCA_012034615.1 Leptolyngbyaceae cyanobacterium CSU_1_4
GAGCCAATTCTGCTTTCAAAGTCCCCCCAAAATTGGGGGATTTAGGGGGCGGTAGTCGGGCAGCAATCGAGACTTTTCAGATAACTTCTTAAGACGATTCATCTCTTTCCCTTCGCCTAACAATGACTTTGACGAGAGGATTGAAGAATCATTTGATTGGGGTCTTGAGCGAGCCAGGATTTATTTTTACTGCCTAAAGATTGCGATCGCAGGGCTGTAGAGTAAGCCCAAGTGACGTAGATAATCCAGAGATAATCTTGATATAAAATAATTTTCCCCTCGGTGGCATTATTGAACAAAAAGATGGCGATAAATAAAAATCCCCAAAAATCTTGAATCGATCGATTGAGCAAGGTGAGTTTAATCACTCGGAAGAGGAACGTGAACAGGCTCAGAAAAAATAGACCCAAACCGACAAAGCCAAATTGTAAAAACTGGTCGATTAAACCATTGTGAGCATGAAAGAGAATAGAACGATCTTTAAAGAAAGGATCTCTGACCGCCCAAGAGTGAAAGATCACGATATCTGAAGTATCAGAACTCCAGAACCCGTTATAGCCAAACCCCAGGATCGGCTGCTCCATACCCTTACCGATCGCCAACACCCACAAAGGCACTCGACCCGTCAACTCTGGGTCTTTGCCCAAATAATCCACCACAATGGTATTAAAATTCAGCACCACAGCCAGTGTGATTCCAATCAATAGAACAAGCGCTGTCAGCAAAAGAAAAGTTCTAACCCCACCCTGCTGTTTGAAAGCTCGGTACAAAGGTATGAGAACTAAAGTCAACACAAGCAAGGAGAGCCCCGTTTTACTATCAGACATCACAATTAATAGACAGGCTGTGCTTAGCCCCAAACCCGCTAACCAGCGGTTGCTCTGAGGATCGGTGAAATGGGCAATAAAAATTGAGGCTGCCAAACCCATGTATGCCCCTAGCCCCTGCTTATGAGTGAAAATTCCTTTCCAAACCAGCGTCCCATCATAATTATGTAAACCAAATTCAGGAACAAAAAGAGCCATTAAAATACTCAGAATCATGGAGATTCCAGCCGTCCAAGCTAACAACCGCAGTAAATCCCTGGGGCTATATCGCATCGCCAGATAGATGCCAAAGATAGTTCCTCGGATTAAAAATTTCAGTTCCGATAAGGTACTAGACGGATGAGCAGACCAAGTAAAAGACAGAACCGCAAGTAGACATAGCGACAATAGAACCCAATCGCTAAAGGCAACGTAGACAATTCGTCTCCAGCTTTTAACAAACAGGACAAAAATAAATGCATAAATAATCAAACTAATCGATACTTCACGATGCGGGGCTGAGAGCGCATCGTTGGAATCATAGTGAGTAAACCGACGGATAGAACAACTTCTAGCTTTTTTAAAAAAAGAGTTAATTTGATGGGATTGAGAATCCAAGCTACACCTCCAACTTGCTCAAGGAATGGCTATGCCGGTAGGCTTCACGGTTGCCCAACAATTCTTGATAGAGAGACTGATAACGACGAGCTTGAAGTTCAAGGTTAAAGGCGAGTTCGGTTTTGGCTCTGGCACATTGAGAAAGCTTTTGGGTGCGATCGGGGTCATCTAGAACCCAGGCAATACCAGTTGCCAAGTCTTCAACACTAAACGGTTGGGCGAGGTATCCATTCCCTTGATGGTCAATCATATCGGGAATGCCGCCTAGATTAAAACCAATGCAAGGGGAACCACAGCTCATTGCCTCCAGAATGACATTGGGCAAATTATCTTGAAGAGAAGGCACGGCTACCGCATCGATCGCCGAGTAGGTAACCGCCAGAGACAAGTCATCACTGAGTTTGCCAAGATAGTGAACTTTAAACCCTAAATCCTCCGATCGCTCGGGCGCAGATGCCCCTAACACGACCAGTTCTAGGCGATCGCCCCAGCCAGACCGACTGAGCCGTTGCAAAGCAGGCTGCAACAACTGAAATCCTTTACGCGGATCACTGGTGGCATTCATGGCTCCAAATAAAAGCAGACTTTTATCAAGAGGGAGCCGCAGCAAACTACGGGCAAATGCTTGAGCAATAGGGCGATACCCCTGAGTATCAATGCCATTCGGAATCACTTCAATCCGGGTCGTGCTCAACAGAGAACTAGAAGCAGCGCTTTTAGCAAGCCACTCACTGGGAGAAACGATCGTTAAATTAAGGTCTGACCAGGCTTTGGCTTTACAGCGCCAGATTTGGCGAGTAATATCTTGCTCAGAGTGGCTGTGCAGCGCCGGACAGGAGCCGCAGCTTTCTCGGTAGCGATCGCACTCTCCACTATAATGACATCCACCCGTAAACGCCCACATATCGTGTAGCGTCCACACCAACGGCTGTCGGAGTTGAGCTAAGGTTTGGGGTTGAATAAATCCAGCCCCCACCCAATGGAGATTAATTAAATCGGGCTGAAGGCGATTGATCTGCGCCCGCGCCCGATCGGGCAACCACTGGAGAGAAAAAGGATCAGAACGTTGCCACTGTCGATAAAGAAGCTTCAGAGGCAGGATATCCAGCGTCATCTTACTCCGCGCCAATCCCTGCATGAGGCTCATGCTAGGACCCACCACCGAGCGATCGCCACTCAACTTTTCTTGAACATACATTTGGGACTGAACACCGTTGACTTGCAGCCCTTGATGCAGACGATAGGCGGCTCGCGCAGCACCGCCATTAATATCGTAGGAACTGAGATGTAAAACATTCACAGTAAAAACCTCTAAAGAGACTCAAGGGCAAGATTGATTTGAGCATTCCAAACAAACAGCACCGCCTTAAAGCGAAATCCGTGAACCCTCCCGTTTCAATGAAGGTTTCAAAAACCGATCCATCCGACGTTCCAGCTTCATTTGAGCCCGCTTGAACAACGGAGGACGAAACAGAAGCCGATGAGTCATCTCATCAGCCGTTGCATTTTGCACCACAAAACGGGGGTGCCGTAAAGGAAACTCCATCGCCTGGGTCGGTAAGTTAACATGCGGATCGGGGCGAGTCTGCGTGAAATGAGTGGAATCTGCTCCGACCCCGATATTAGAAACCAAATTAGCTCTGGGTAAAATTCCGGAGCCGTTTTGCAGCCAACAAGCCAAAGTCCACTGAAAATCCCAAACCGATGTGACTTGCCCCTCATAAATTTCCTGAAATTTTTGGCTCCAATACTTCACCGCATCCGCATCTTTGAGAATGTCATGGAGCAGATGGTGTTGCTGAACCTCTGGCCAAGCCGCCAGATCAAAATCAAAATGCTGCCATGCCCGCTTCCAAGTTGCCCAGCCCCAGCAATGGTTATAGCGAGAAAAATAGTAGCTATGGGGAATGGAGAATTGCCCAAGCTGAACATTTTGCCCCGATATTGAAGTGATTCGAGTATCGTGGCGATACCGTTGCAGCAACTCCTCGCAGAATTGAAAAAACGTTGGATGAGGAACGCAATCATCCTCCAAAACGATCGCCTCTTCAACCTGTTCAAACACCCAATCTAGCCCCGTCGGCAACCGCTTGCCACACCCCAAATTAACGCTGGAATAGTTCTTGAAGACCTCACAATCCCAATCGACTTGGTCATCAATCATTGCCTGGGTTTCAGCACACTTTTCTCCCTCTCCAGGGTACTCAGGGCGCGCCCCATCCGCAATCACAAATAATTGAGAGGGTCGAGCTAGACGAATCCGCTCCAAAACCCTAGCAGTCGTCTCAGGGCGTTTAAAAATAATTAAGGCAACTGGCGTTTTTAAGGGCACAACCATGACAATAACCTCGATGGTAAGCAGTGTGCTAAAAAAATTATTGCAATCAGTCCTGGCTCATTAAAGTTAAATCAAGATAACTTTTGCTCTTCCAGAACCACCTCCCGATAAGTTCCCGATTTCACAATTTGACCATTTTCCATCATGTAAATTCGATCGCAGTGCTGAATCGTCGTCAGCCGATGGGCAATCACAATGATAGTTTTCGTACCGCTCAAAGCACGAATTGCATCCGTCACCAACTGCTCAGTTTCATGGTCTAAAGCCGCAGTGGCTTCATCTAAAATCAAAACTTCTCGCTCATGGTAAAGCGCCCTCGCAATTCCAATCCGCTGTCGCTGCCCCCCCGAAAGCCGAACCCCCCGTTCGCCAACCTGGGTTTTCAGTCCTTCAGGCAATTGATCAATCATTTCAGTTAATTGGGCAGCTTGCACAGCCTGAATCAATTTTTCTGAACTAATGAACGCCTCAGGAACGCCAAATGCAATGTTGCGTTCGATCGTATCGTCCATCAAAAAAATGGATTGAGGAATGTAGCCGATCACATTTTGCCATGACCGCAGGTCTGAATAGATCGAGACTCCATCCACTCGAATATCTCCAGCCGTACAATCCAGTAAACCCAAAATAACATCCACCAAGGTAGTTTTACCTGCCCCAGACTTGCCAATAAAGGCGATCGATTCTCCTTGACGAAAGGTCAAAGAAATATTGTCGAGCGATCGCCGCGCTGAATTAGGGTAGCGGTAGGTCACTTGCTGAAGCTCTATTTTGTTTTCAAATGGCATCTGTCTGCGCTCCCTAGAACCCTCTAGATGAGCCAGCCCCCGATGCAGATTGAAAGGCAGAGAAGACTGCGGAATATTTTTAAGATCCGCGTACAGTAAATCCAGCGCATAGCTGCCGCTTTGAATCTGTCCGATCGCGGCTAGAGCCTGACTCGCAGCAGGCATCAGCCGAATCGAAGCCACGGCAAAAATACTCAGCACCGAGAGCAACTGCTCAATTTCCTGTTTAAAGAAAATCTGATAAACCGAAACAAACGAAACTAGCGCCGCAATTAAAAACGTTTCCAGGGTAGTCCGAGGCAAAAGTTGAAAGCTCATGACTTTAGCTGCCGCGCTGGCATACTGATTCACCTGCGCCTGCATTTCCTGTTGAAAATAAGATTTGCAGCCAATCACATAGGTTTCCTTCACCCCGCCCAAACTATGGTTAATCACCCGAATCATCCCATGGTAGGCTTCCGACTCCTGCCGCCCCCATTGCTTCAGCTTGTTTCGGAGCCGATAAAACAAAAAGCAGAGCGGCAGCAATACAGTGAGAATCATCACCAATAACACGAGGTCAGCCTTGGCAAGCAGCAAAAGCAAGAAAACAGTTGCAATTAAATTAGCGATCGCTTCCAGCAAAGGAAGCATAGACTTGTAGCAAAATCCTTGGGCTTCTACAATAATATTTTTGATAATACTCGCCGTATCTCGGCTCAGATAAAAACTGTAAGGAACCGATAGATAAGTGTTCAAGAGGCGAGAAATGAGCCGACCCTGCTGCTTAAAACTAAACCGATAAATATAAGAGCGCGTCCCAAAATAAAGCAAAGATTTTAAGCAAAAAAGCACTACCAGCAATGCGCCCAAAAGCAGAATAAATTGCTCCGGAGACGACACCTTAAACAATCTAGATAACCCTTGTAAAAGCGGAATACTATCTATTTTCTCAGGGCTAGAGGCTAACCATAAAAACGGACCAATCATGCCGATCCCAAACGTTTCCATCACCGACACCAGGACAAACATGAGCAACAGCAGAAACAACGTTGTTTTTGCATCTCCTAGAACATATAAAAACTTTGATAGATACCTGACCATACTGTGGGTTTCCTAGAGAAATGCAACTGCCGGGTGCCCCATCCCTGAGAGGGCTTTACTGCTTAAGCGCTTAACCATTAACGGAAGATCCCGAACAGAAGACCCAAGGGGCTAAGAACACGCCCCGCCATGTCAATGAATGAGGATGAACCTCGTTTTGGAACAATGACGACATCTCCATCTTGAATTTGATAGTTGTCTGTTAAATTGCGCAAATCTAAAATTTGTCGCTCGATCGCCCCCTCAGCGTTCAGCCGCACAAAAGCAACTTGGCTCAGACGGGCATCTTGGGTCGGTCCTCCCGCGATCGCCACCGCGCTAGACACAGAGCTATTGGGCGGCACCGCCACTTCTCCGGGTTGCGTAACTTCCCCCACCACCCTAACGCGCACCGTTGCCGGCGCAAAACTAGACTGCGCGACACGCCGCCGATCTACACTCGTGTCCTCTGCCATTAAGCGAGGAATATAAATAGAGTCCCCATCCTGTAAAACCACCTCGGGGGGCGCATCCAGCGACCCGATCGCATCCCACAGATTAATTGTCGATTCAGAAATGCCATCCGGACTAGAACGCTTCAAAACAACTTGGCGGATATCGGCATATTGCGTGATTCCACCGGCTTTGGTCAACGCCATACTCAGGGTCGGCTGTTCCAGTTGCTGTGTCAGCCCCGCCCCCGGAAGACCTTGAAGCTGCACCCGTCCAGGACGCAATACCTCGCCCGCCACGTTCACCGAGACGGCACGGAGAATAGACAAACTCACGGTGATAGCTGGGTCAACCAGAAAAGGCTCTAACCGCCTGGTTAACTCTTGAGCCAATTGATCGGTGGTACGTCCCGCCGCTCTAATGGATCCTAATAAGGGAACACTAATGGTTCCATCAGGAAGAATAGTGCGATCGCCAGTGTATTCCTCGTACCCAAACACATTGATCACAATATGATCACCAGATCCAAGAACATAGCCAGCCTGCGCAGCAGTAGACGACGCAGAATTGGGAGAAGATATAGGCTGCGATCTGGGTAACCGATCGCCATTAGAACCGATAGATTGGGCAAAGGCGGCTTGAGACCGAAGCAGTTCCGGTGAAGCCAAGGTGGCAAGAACGAATAAAACTATCCATTTAGACCTCGATTGCATGACCCAATGAAACCCAGAATGATTCAACATGATAGTGACGATGAGTACAGTAAAAGCAAGGTCATTTAAGAGCGATCGCGTCGGCTAGCCACCCGAAAAGGAACACCCAGAAAGTTTCCTGAGCGCTGGGTCGAGTCAGAAGTTTCCTCAACCGGATCCCCTGCATAATAAAAATAACTGTCGGGCTCATTTCGGACATTGACCCCATTGATCACCATGCCCAGCACCTTTTGTCCAGACTGAGCCATGAATTCTTTAGCAGAATTGGCGCTAGCAGAATCGACCACGCCAGGATGCACCACCAACAAAATGCCATCTGCCATTTTGCCCAACACCGCCGAATCAGCCGTCCCCGCCATGGCAGGCGCATCAAAAATAACAAAATCATAATCTCTTGAAAAAGTTGCCACTAAAGAATTCATACGCTTAGAGTCTAGTAGGGCAATGGGGTTAGGCGGCATCACGCCAGAGGTGAGCACCCGCAGATTCGGCATAGCTTGCTGCACAGCCGCATCCAGCGCCACCTGATCCACAATCACATTGCTGAGCCCAGCCAGGTTCATTAAATCCCAAATATGGTGCTGCGCAGGATGGCGCATATCAGCATCGACCAAAAGCACTCGCCGCCCAACCTGGGCGATCGCGGCTGCCAAATTTGCCGCCACCTCTGAACGCCCCTCCTTCGAGACCGAGCTGGTCACCACAATTGTTTTCAATTCATCATCCGAACTTAAAAACTTAAGATTGGCTTGCAGCATATGATAGGCATCACCCATAGCAGAACAGGGTGCATCCTTCACAATCACCCGAGGCACAGGCTGGTCTAGCCCACCGGCATAAGTGGAGATTTTACCATCGCGACCAAAGGCAGGAATGATGCTCAATAATGTATAACCAAATAGCTCCCGCGCCTCTTTAACCGTTTTGACCGATCGATCCAGCAGATCCAAGGTAAAGGCAGTAGCGGCAGCCAAAAGCAGCCCCACAACTCCTCCCGCCGCCACAATCATCATCTTCGATGCCCCCACAGGCTGAGTGGGCACAATTGCCGAAGACAAAATTCGTGCATTTCCAATCGTTTGATTTTCTGCCAGTTGAATCGCCTGTTGCCGAGCCAAGAGCGTGCCATAGGTAGTTTGCGCCGCCTCCAACTTCCGAGCCAGTTCTCGCTGGGTTTGCTCAAGCTGCGGTAGTTTGCTCGCTCGCTGCCGATACTGTGCCTGAGCGCTCGACAAGAGCAACACCCGCTGGGCTAAGCCTAGCCGTTCAGACTCAGACGTGACGTATTCTGCAATTAATCCTTGCTGGAGTTCACCCACCTGAAGATTTCCAGGAGAAACCGCCTCAGAATTGCCGGAGACCTGAGCCACCCGCTCAGTCAACAATGAGTTCAATGCCATCACTTGCCGTTGCAGAGCCGTCACCGTGGGATGCCCCGCTCGGTAGCGCGTTTGCTGAATGGCAAGCTGACTTTGCGCCTGTTGCAACTGCACAAACACCTCTTGAACCGCAGGCGCTTGGCTCAAGGAAGCAAACATGACCACTTGCCGCGAGTCCAAACCCAATTGGCTGCGAAGCTGCTGCGATCGCTCATTAGCATCGGCTAACAAGGCTTGGGTTTGGGTAATTTGCCCTTCCAAATCTCCAATTAACTTAACCGCTTGCCCGGCTTCTGCTTCCAAAGAAATCAGCTTATTTTCCTCTTTAAACCGTCGCACCGCCGAGTCTGCCTGGCGCACCGCCTCTTCTGTTTTGGGAAGTTGCTCCTCAATAAACTTACGCGCTGAAATCGCTTCAGCCCGATTAAATTGAACATTGTTTTTAAGAAACAGCTCAATGACTTGATTGACCACCTTAGACGCTTCTCGGGGCTGTTCAGACTCATAGGAAATCTGCAAAACATCGGTACCCGTCACCCCCTTGACCTTGAGATTTTCAGCCAAGATATCTGCCGCCAAAGGCTGGCCGTCTGCATCCTTCAAACCCAAAGACTCAACCACTCCTTGAACAATCGGTGCAGAACGAATAATCTCCGCCTGCGTATCGAGCGGCGTGTTTTGCCCTCCTAATGCTTTGAGTTGCCCCAAAGTTTCCCCTAACCCTGTCAGCTCCGAGGCGCTACTCGACTTAATCAGCAGCTTTCCCTCCGCTTGATAAACAGGACGCTGAACCAGAGCATAGGCTGTCGCGATCGCCAACACCCCGCCCAAGACTCCAGCGGCAGGCAGCCAGCGTCGTCGTAAGATCAGCCAATACCTCTGAACATCGATCTCTTCAGAAGAATAGTCTTTGATTTCCATAGCACCAGACAAATCCGCAATATCGCCTAAACAACTCGACTATAGAGACTCCAGAAACCGGCTCAAAATATAGTTCACTCTCTCTTCCCGATCGCTCTGAATTGCAATGACGCAACGCAAAGATTACCCCTTCGGATCAATCGATTTTTTGAAACCGAAAGCTCCCCCAAGAACTACTGGCTTAAAGAGAAATGACTGTTATCAATGCTACATAGTACGCGACTCCTTCGTAGAGTAGATGTGTCTTTCAGCACATTGCCTACTATTGAACCATACTTTCTCTGTAGGATTAAAAAGTTTTCATGAAGCAGGAGGGAAAATTCCTGGCTACCTCCTCCCATGGGCTTTTGCCCCCTAGATCAACGACGATCGCCCAGCCCAGGCTGCCCTCAGATCCCCTGTTTTGTGTCCATTATGACCTTTTGTCTCACCTTTGTATCCGTGTAATTGACATTACGCATTTTTCTCTGTAATGTAAATTCTTACTGGGGACTCAGTACACACGAATGTATCATGAGTTCTGAACGTCGTCAGTTTTCACTATAGTTTTTTTATGGAAAAACCTACCCCAAGTCTGCCAAGCAGGTCGGTGTAGGCTTGGCTTTTATGTTTTAGTCATTAATTGATTGAGTCATTGCAACTGCACGACGATCGAATTCTTAATTGATCTCCAGTTTGCCTAACAGTGGGCAAGAGGAGGCGTATTTTTGATGTGTAATGAGGTGTGCTTCATGGATGAGTTTCATGATGCCACCTTCCGAGACAGCGCCGCAAAAATAATTCCTTATAGTATGAGGTTTAAGGGATGGTTTTAGACTCAACTCCCCTTCATCACTTTCGTTCCGAGCCTGCTTCCGACCCCCAGGTCACGGAGCATTCTCACTATGATTCTAAAACTGTGCGTCATCCAAAATCCCAGGATGACAAACCCTTAGTCTCAATTGTTGCACCCGCATACAATGAGGCTGCCATTATTCAAAGCAACCTGGTCGATTTGTGCCAGTATCTAGAGCACTTAGAAGATGAGTATCAGTGGGAACTCATCTTAGTCAACGATGGCAGCCGCGACCACACAGGGGATTTAGCAGAGGCGTTTGCCCGTTCACGAGACAATGTTCACGTGATTCATCACGTTAGGAATGCGGGGCTAGGTCAAGCGCTCCGTTCAGGGTTTGCGCAGAGTCGAGGAGCCTACATCATCACCCTAGATTTAGATCTGAGCTATGCGCCTGAGCACATCGAAGCCCTCTTAACTAAAATTCGCCAAACAGGGGCGAAGTTAGTCGTCACCTCGCCTTATATGAAGGGTGGAAAAGTCTCTAACGTGCCTCGTTTACGGTTGCTTTTAAGCATCTGGGCGAATCGTTTTCTATCGGTGGCAGCTCGGCACAATGTCTCCACCTTAACAGGCATGGTGAGAGTTTACGACGCTGAATTCTTACAGATGCTGAATCTTCGCTCGGCAGGCATGGACATTAATCCGGAGGTGGTTCATAAGGCAATGCTTTTGGGGGTCAAGATCGAAGAAATTCCAGCTCATCTTCACTGGCGAAATCCGCCGCCGATCGCTCAACCCGTGGCTAAGTCTGCCCGCCGCAAGTCCAGTATGAAAATCTTGAGCCATATCTGGGTGACCTTTTATTACGGTTTTGTGTTTCGCCCCGTCATGTTTTTTATTGTCCCCAGTTTGTTCTGTTTTCTGTTGACGCTCTATTCCATCAGTTGGGCAGTGCTTCATTCTTGGAGAAACTACCAAGCCCTCACACAGAGCATGCCATTTCCAGATCCAACGGAGGCGATCGCCCTAGCATTTAAGCAATCTCCCCACACGTTTGTCATTAGCGGCATGTTGCTCATGGTCTCGATTCAGCTTTTTAGCTTGGGGGTTTTGGCAGTTCAAAACAAGCGTTATTTTGAGGAAGTTTTCTATTTAGGCACCGCCATTTATCGCTCGACCCAGCGTCGCTAAACCCTGAGGTTCAACACCCTTCAGTCCAATACTCTACCGATTGATCACTATATTTGGAGACTAAAATTAATGGTTAATACAATTCCTGCTCCTCAGCCTTTGCTCAAGCTACCCAACGATCAAGAAGCCTCTGGGCGGACTTTAGGCGCAGAAGAAATAGCGTTCGTTACAGAAGCGATTTTAAGTGGCACCCTCACCAGCACCAAAGGCACGTTTGTCAAAGCCTTAGAGCAACAGTTCGCCCAACTGCTAGGGGTTAAGTACGCTTACGCCTGTTCATCGGGAACCGCAGCCATTCACACCGCGATCGCCGCCCTTGATCCGGAGCCTGGGGATGAAATTATTACCACTTCGATTACCGATATGGGAGCCCTCACCCCAATTTTATATCAGGGCGCGATCCCAAGATTTGTCGATGTTGATCCCGTCACCTGGAACGTAACCGCTGCAACTATTGAACGCTGCCTTAACGAACGAACGAAAGCCATCATTGTCACGCACCTCTTTGGCAATCCCTGCAACATGACTGAAATCATGGCACTGGCAGATGCCCACCATATTCCCGTCATTGAGGACACAGCTCAAGGGTTTTTGGCAAAGCACCACGGGCAATATGCGGGTACCTTTGGCAAGGTCGGTTGCTTTAGCCTCCAGCAAGGCAAGCATATTACAACCGGAGAAGGAGGAATTGTCACCACCAACGATGAGGCGATCGCCCGGCGGTTATTCCTCTACATCAACAAAGCCTTCGGCTACGGCGATCCCCATCCCGACCACTATTTTATTGCCCTCAATTACCGCATGTCTGAACTGCAAGGAGCCGTGGCAGCCGCACAGTTGAGCAAGCTAGAGGGAATTGTGGAGAGACGGTACTCTAGCGCTGCCAAACTCACCGAGAAACTTCAAGGCATTCCCGGCTTAGAAACCCCGGTTCATGCTCCCCTCGATACTCATGTTTACTGGAAATATTGCTTGCGGGTAGACGCTCGTGTGCTGACTGATGGCGCAGTCGGTTTAGCGAAAAAACTCAAGGAAGAAAAGGGCATTTTTTCCGCCCCTCGCTACATTCAAAAACCCGCCTTCCAATGCGAAATCTTTGAAAAACAGCGCACCTTTGGCAACTCTCGGTTCCCCTTCACCCTCGCCACGCCCGAAGCCCTCGACTACAGCCGCGATCGCTTTCCAGGAACCTTTGAAGGACTAGAGAAAGTGCTCGTGCTGCCCTGGAATGAAGCCTACACCGACGAGCACATTGACTATATTGCCGATGCCATCCACCAAGCTGTGGCGCACATTGCCCGGTAAGAAAAAACCGCTGACTGATTTTTTGTCCATTTTTTTACCCCTTCTTTTCATTGAGGAACACGAGAAAACTATCATGACCGATCAACCCTTAAAATTTGGTTTAATTGGTGCAGGCGGCATCGCCCAATCCTATGCTCAAGCCTTTGAAGACTGCAAAATTGCTCAATTAGTTGCGGTGGCAGACGTGCGATCGGATGCGGCTCAAGCCATGGCAGAGCGAGCAAAGTGCCAGAGCTTTGATTCATCTCTAGCCATGGCAGAAGCCATAGATTTAGATGCGGTCATTGTTTGCACCCCCCCCGTCACTCACCCAGAAATTTGCATCAATTTTCTCGATCGCCAAGTCAACGTGCTGTGCGAAAACCCCTCAGCATTGGCGTTAAAAGTTCGATCGAAATGCAAGAAGCAGCCTGTCGAGCCGGGGTTATCCTCACCATGGCTTCCAAGTTTCGCTATGTCGAAGATGTCGTCAAAGCCAAGAGCATCGTGACTTCAGGGATTCTGGGTGAAATCGTATTGTTTGAAAATGCGTTCACGGCTCGGGTCGACATGTCGGCTCGGTGGAACGCAAAACCTGCCATTAGCGGCGGCGGTGTTTTAATTGATAACGGCACCCACTCACTCGATATCATGCGCTATTTTCTAGGTCCCTTAGCCGAGGTGCAGGTGGTCGAAGGAAAGCGCGTCCAGGGTTTGCCCGTAGAAGACACCATCCGAATTTTTGCCAAGAGCGAAAGCGGCGTGATCGGCAATGTCGATCTCTCCTGGAGCATCAACAAAGAACTCGATTATTACATCAGAATTTACGGCTCTCAGGGCACCATTTCGGTCGGGTGGAAAGAGTCAAAATATCGACAGTCTTCCGGTCAAGACTGGGTGGTATTTGGGAAGGGCTATAACAAAGTTCAAGCCTTCCGCAGCCAAATTGACAACTTTTCTAAAGCCATTCTCAAACAAGAGACTTTATTAATTACCGCAGACGATGCGATCGCCTCTGTTGCTGCCATTGAAGCCGCCTATTCAGCCCTCAATCAAAGCCGCTGGACACCCATTGGGGGCGGCGCTCACGGCGTTAAAACCCTTGTTCCAGTCTAGGTCAAAAGGAAGGTCTGATGGTCACTAAAATTCATCCCACCGCCCTCATTGAAGAGCAGGTTCAGATTGGGGCACACACCTCCATCTGGGACAATGTTCATATTCGCCACTCTACTCAGATTGGCGAACAGTGCATCATTGGCGAAAAAACCCATATCGCCTACGGCGTTAAGATTGGCGATCGCGTTAAAATTAACGCCTTCGTCTACATCTGTAACGCCGTCACCCTCGAAGATGGGGTAATGATTAGCGCTGGCACCATTTTTACAAACGATCGCTTTCCCAGAGCCACCACAAGCGACCTTCAGCAGCTCCGTTCCTCCGATCCAGATGAACACACCCTGCCCACGTTAGTCAAAGCCGGAGCAACCATTGGCGCAGGCTGCACCATCGGCAACGATCTATCCATTGGGCGGTTCGCCATGGTGGGCATGGGTTCACTGGTGACGCGATCGGTGCCCGATTTTCATTTGGCGATCGGCACCCCTGCCCGTTCAGTCGGTGCCGTTTGCCGCTGCGGACAACTGCTCCTGCGCTTTCCCGACGTTGCCGAGTTTAACGAAACCCTAAGCTGTTCTAGCTGTGGGTTGAAATACCAAATCACTACCCAAGCCGTCACAGAACTAACCCCACCCTAACCCCACCCCAC
>JAAUPA010000128.1 GCA_012034615.1 Leptolyngbyaceae cyanobacterium CSU_1_4
AATTGATTGTCATAAAAACTTGAAAACACTCAGTCAAGTCCTTTTTTTACCGCTTTCCGTGTACAGGTAAATTGATCCGATTTTTTAAAAATAGCCGATTAATAAAGGCTCGTTTATATTCTGATTCTTTATTCTGCTGTCGTTGCTTCGTTGCCTTCATTTTTTGTGTTGCTTTTTTACGCAAATAAAAATTCTGATTCTACAAAAGGCTCGTCTTGATGGCTTTTTGTATCTTCACGCAGTTTTATCAACCAATTTTTTATTGAAAAAGAGTTCGTAAAGCGCGTGTGAAAAGTCGAAATCTGTTTTGCATTTTTTCGGACAGCCCAACGCGCTACGCTCATATCTTACTATTTTTTTAAACCTATAAATAATATGAAAATTGATGTGATTCTCGGCTTACAGTGGGGCGATGAAGGAAAGGAAAAATTACGGATCTGTTGAGCAAGTCAGCAGATGTAGTTGTCCGCTATCAAGGCGGCGTTAATGCGGGTCATACCGTTGTAGTAGACGACCAGACCTTCAAACTACACCTGATTCCCTCTGGCATTCTTTATCCCAGCACCGAGTGCATTATTGGGGCAGGTACGGTCATTGACCCGAAAGTGCTGCTGCAAGAGCTAGATCAGCTTGAGGCGCTCAACATATCGACCACAAATCTGCTAATTTCCGAAACTGCCCACGTCACCATGCCCTACCATCGGCTGATTGATCAAGCATCGGAGGAGCGGCGAGGCATTCATAAAATAGGCACGACTAAGCGAGGCATCGGACCCACCTACGCCGACAAGTCTGAACGAACCGGAATTCGGATTGTTGATTTGATGGATGCCGAAAGCTTGGAGAAGAAGCTGCGGTGGACAGTCAACTATAAAAACGCAATTTTAGAAAAACTTTATGACCTCTCACCTCTTGATCCAGAAGAAGTGATTGAGGAATATCGGGGCTATGCAGATCGGTTACGCTCCCATGTCGTCGATAGCTCGCTGCGAATTTATGAAGCGTACCGCCAACGCCGCAACATTCTGTTTGAGGGCGCACAGGGTACGCTGCTAGATCTCGACCACGGCACTTATCCCTATGTCACCTCCTCTAACCCCGTTGCAGGCGGAGCTTGTGTGGGTGCGGGCGTAGGGCCTACGATGATCGATCGGGTGATTGGTGTTGCAAAAGCCTACACGACTCGCGTTGGCGAAGGTCCTTTCCCAACCGAGTTACACGGAGAGATTGGCGAATTACTGTGCGATCGCGGTGCCGAATTTGGTACAACTACGGGGCGCAGAAGACGCTGCGGCTGGTTCGACGCGGTCATTGGTCGCTATGCCGTGCGCATCAATGGTCTAGACTGCCTTGCAATTACTAAACTAGATGTGTTGGACGAACTAGACGAGATTAAAGTCTGCGTGGCTTACGAAATTGAAGGGCAGCGCTGTGTGGATTTGCCCAGTAACACCCGCCATTTCGCTCGTTGTCAGCCCATTTACGAAACCGTACCGGGTTGGCAAAAATCTACCGCTGAATGCCGCACCCTAGAGGACTTACCGCCTCAAGCGTTAGCCTATCTAGAGTTCTTAGCTGAGCTGATGGAGGTGCCGATCGCCATTGTCTCCCTCGGAGCCAGCCGCAATCAAACGATTATCGTGGAAGACCCTATCCACGGACCTAAGCGAGCTTTGCTCCATAAAACAGAGCAAGGTCTAGCAAGCAGCGGGGAGGGGGCAGGGGGGGTAGGCGCAGGGGCAACCCCTTGCGGGTATCTTGAAAAGATTGTGCCCTCCCAAACCTGCCCTGGCTCTGGTCAAGTTGACGTAGTTTGGTTCAGTTTATTCTCAGTACACATTTATTCTCAGTACAGAAGGTTTAGGAAGCTATGGAACTCACGGTTGAATGTCAAAAACGCATCGAAAACAGCAAGCCCAATGCTCTGCGCCGCGAGGGCTTGCTCCCGGCTGTCCTCTATGGTCATAACGTTCCAGAATCGTTATCTTTAACGGTCAGTGCTAAAGCCATTGAGACGCTGCTTAGAAAAGCTAAAAAAACAGAGCCTATCGAACTCAGCGTGCCTGAACTTTCTTGGACAGGCAAAGCCATGATTCAAGAAGTTCAAAAACACCCTTGGAAAGAAAGTATTTATCATGTCAGCTTCTTCTCAGTCGCATAAATACTGAATTGATTGAGAACCTGGAGCTTTGATTTCTTCGGTTCGTTAAGAGGCCATCAAATTATGGGGGTGCAGCCTAGCTGTGCCCCTGTTGCGTGTTAATCTCCCACTATTGCCCATCCTTTAAAGAAACTGATGACCGACAGTACCTTGCCTCTCTTCGTTCAAAAAATGCTACGCCCAGAGTTCTATCCCCATCCGGTGACTGAACCGATTGGCTTTGTTCAAACCCATATTTCTTACGTCTTTTTGACTGGAGACTATGCTTACAAAGCTAAGAAGCCCATGAACTTTGGCTTCTTAGACTATTCCACGTTAGAAAAAAGGCAGCATTTTTGTGCAGAAGAAGTTCGGATGAATCAGCGAGGGGCACCGGGACTGTATTTGGAGGTTTTGCCGATTGCGCAAACCGGGGAAAACTTTGTGCTGGGGGGGGCTGGAGAAGTGGTGGAATATGTGGTGAAAATGCGCCAGTTTCCAGAAACTTCTCTTTTATCTAGCTTGTTTGAGAAGGGTCAGCTCAGCGAAGACCTGTTAGTTGAATTGGCAAAAGCGATCGCCGCCTTTCACAAGACTTGTCCCTCGAACGATTACATTCGTAGCTTTGGGGAAGTCGCTCAAGTCCGTCAAGCCTTTGATGAAAACTATCAACAGACGGAAGGCTATGTTGGTGGACCCCAAACCCAACAGCAGTTTGACGAAACTAAAGCTTATACCGATCAATTTTTTGGCGATCGCGCCGATCTTTTTACTAGCCGCATTCAAAACAACTGGATTCGAGAATGCCACGGCGACCTCCACTTGGGCAACATCTGCCAATGGCAAAACCAACTCATGCTATTCGACTGCATTGAGTTCAATGAGCCGTTCCGCTTTGTGGACGTAATGTATGACATTGCTTACATCGTCATGGATTTAGAAGTGCGGAATCGCCCCGATCTAAGCGCTGTTTTTATCAACACCTACATTGAGCAAACAGGCGACTGGGAAGGGCTGCAAGTTCTGCCCATTTATGTCGATCGCCAAACCTATGTCCGAGCGAAGGTCACCTCCTTTATGCTGAATGATCCGGGTGTGCCAGAGGCTGAGAAGCAAAAGGGCAGCGAGAAGGCAGCGCTCTACTATCGGTTAGCCTGGGAGTATGCACAGCCCAAAACTGGAAAAATATTTCTCACCTGCGGCTTGTCGGGTTCTGGCAAAAGCACGACGGCGCGCCAACTGGCTCGGCAGACGGGCGGCATTTACATTCGCTCTGACGCAGTTCGGAAGCATTTGGGAGGGGTGCCGCTTGACCAACGCGGTGAGGAGCCCTTGTTTAGCCCAGAGATGACCCAAAAGACTTACGATCGCCTCCTAAGCCTAGGATTGTTGTTGGCAGGACAGGGCTATACCGTGATCTTAGATGCTAAGTATGATCGTCGGACGCTGCGAGAAGAGGCGATTGCTCAAGCCGCCGCTGCTCAGATTCCGCTTAAAATTGTGCACTGCGAGGCACCCCTGGAAGTCTTGCGCGATCGCTTCTTCAGCGCACCGGCGATATTGCCGACGCTACGGCAGATCTCCTGGCACAGCAATCTTTAGATCCATTTTCTGAAGCGGAAAAGCCCTATGTCACCTCCCTCGACACGACTCAGAACATTGAAACGCAGTTGAGTCGGGTTGAATGGTAAGGCGCTGGCAAGAACTGATTTCACGGTCCCTCGAATCCTGCCAATCTGATTGAGAAAAGCTCATCCATGGGGGGCGATGCAGCAACACTCCACTATTCAGGCTGGCGATCGATCGTCGCCTCGATGGTGCTGGTTAAGTAATGACCCGACATGACGCTGCTAGAGAGACAATATTGATCAGCATTCAGTTGGTGGAGAGTTTCAAAGCCAGTGCGCCGTTGACGATCGCCCAGCACCCAATAGCGCTGAACAATGGACTCTGGTGCAATCCAGCCTTCGCCTTCCACCCGACCCAGCACACTGTGTTGCAGCACAAAGGTGTATTGGCGATCGCTGGCATTGAAGCGTCCGCGATACTGAAGACAAATTTCGCTGCGATCGGCTTCAGGAAAGATTAACTTAGTCACCATCGTGTACCAGTCGTCACGGCTCCAAGCAATCAAGATTTTGCCCTTAATGGCGATCGGCATTCCATCTCGATCCAGCCAACTGCCTTGTAACAACCAGCGCCCCGATTCTAAAAGAAACGTGTGAGGCACAACACCAGTTTTTGTCATCATATTTTGTGTGGGCAACTGGCAAAGAGAGAAGAACAGCTTAATTGGAATACATGGTATCTACTTTGTTACAGCATCTACCATGTGAATTTCCCCTAGAACGACCTTTCGTCTGGCGCCCGTCACGTCAGGGAGATTACTAGGTATATTTTGATGCCGCCAGTACGCCAGAACCGCAAAGGCGATCGCTTCCTTGAAGTCGGCATTCAAGCCCATCTCGTCAGTCGTACAAACCTCTGTCGTCTTGAGATGGGCTTGTAATCGTTGTTTGAGATAAAGATTACGGCTGCCCCCGCCACAGAGCAGAACTTGGTCGGGCAGATGAGGAAGAAAACGATAGTAACTCTGAGCAATGGAAGCGGCTGTTAGCTCTGTTAGAGTTGCTAAAATGTCTGCTGCCTCTAGAGAATAGGCTTCAGCATCCACCCAGCACTGCTGTAGATATTCTGCGCCAAACAGTTCGCGTCCGGTGGACTTGGGCGGCGGCTGATGGAAAAAGTCTTGTTGCAACCATTTTTGAACCAGGGGCAAGCACGGATTTCCTTGAGATGCCCAAGCACCCTCTTGATCAAAAGTTTTTTCGCCCTGGGTGAGGTGGAAAACGGCTAAATCAAGCAGAGCATTGCCGGGGCCCGTATCCCAGCCCATGATCTGGCTAGAAGATGCGGTACGAGCAGGCAAATAGGCAACATTGCCGATTCCTCCAATATTTTGAACGCAGCGATTTTGAGTGGCATGACCAAGTAAGCAAACATCTACAGGCGGAACGAGGGGTGCGCCCTGCCCCCAGGCGGCAATGTCAGCAGCCCGAAAGTTGCTAATGGTGGAGATTTGGGTCAGGTCGGCAATTAAGGCTCCTCGCCCGAGCTGAAGACTGTAGCCCAGAAGACTGTAGCCCAATTGAGTGGCGGGGGGGCGATGGTAAACGGTTTGTCCGTGAGAGCCAATGAGGTCGGCGGTAGGGTGATTCTGTTGGATGGCTAGAGCCGCCTGAGCAAAGGCTTGGGCGATCGCGTCATCTAACGCTGCGAACCCAGCCATGGAGAGGGCTGCGCCATGGCAAACGTCAAGGATTTGCGATCGGAGTTCCTCTGGGTAAGGATAGGTTTCGCCAGCAATGAGATCAATCTTCAAATCATCGGTAGCGCCTGAAATCTCAACAAGGGCAGCATCAATGCCATCCACTGACGTACCGCTGATTAAACCAATGATTTTCATGAGCCTTTATTTTCTAAAGTGCGAATTTTCTAAAGTGCCGGTCGGAACTGCTTTACACCATTGGAATCATAGGAATCACAGGAATCACACTGGCAATTGCTCAATGCCTTTATTGGTGCCAATAACCACCATCAGCCAACCTTTGTGAAGACGAAGGACGGGGCTAGGATTGATCTCGAAATCGCCTTCTTTACAAACTGCCAGAAGGTTCAGCCCGTATCGCCTTCGCAAGTCTAAATCCATAATCGTTTTGCCGTCAAACTCGGCAGGAATCACCACTTCGACAATGCTGCTGTTGGGGTCAAGCTCAAATCGTTCGAGAATGCCAGGACGAGTGAGCGATCGCGCCAATTCGCAACCCATTTCATGCTCTGGATAGACCACATGATCAGCACCAACGCGCTTGAGCAACTTACCGTGAACCTCAGAAGAGGCTTTAGCAACTACATGAGTCACACCGCCTTCTTTGAGGTTAAGAGTGGTGATAATGCTTTCTTGAACATAATTGCCGATCGCCACAATCACCGTATCGAACTCAAAGACTCCGGCTTGTTTCAGGGCAGTCGGTTCAGTAGAATCTAGCTGAATCGCATGGGCAGCCAGTTGTTCAGTCAAAATGTTAGCCACTCGCCGTTCGTCTGAATCAATGCCTAAAACTTCATAGCCCAGTTGATGAAAAGTCATACAAACGGCTCGCCCAAAGCGACCTAAGCCAATCACAGCAAATTGGCGGTTGTTGGAACGCAGACTTCTAAAAAAGCTCAAAGAGGATAAACTCACAGCTAAATTCCTAAAAATTAACTTGTTTGATCATTAACAGGTCACGCTACAACTCGCCCCACAAATAGGAGCCCAACTATCCTATCAAAAGGTTTTCTTCGGGGTAGTGAATGGAGGTGGGAGTAGGGTCGCCTAATAGGGCAGACATGATGAGTAAAATGCCCACTCTGCCGATATACATTGTGGCAATTAAAATCAGCTTTGCCAGGGTTGAAACACTAGCGGTAATACCTGTAGAAAGCCCGACTGTGGCAAAGGCTGAAACGGCTTCAAAAAAGATGCGAATAAAGTCAATACTGGGATCGGTTAAGGAAATTAAAATTGTAGAAATTATGACAGTGCTGAGCGAACCAAATACTACCCCTACTGCTTTTAAAACTAAGGTTGTTGGAATTCTTCGCTGATAGCAATTCACTTCTTCCTTCCCGGCTAAAACCGAGCGGGTACTACAAAAGAGAATTCTAAAGGTGGTTGTTTTAATTCCACCTCCTGTCCCACCAGGATTAGTTCCAATGAACATTAAGAGAGTAGTTAGAAATAACCCGGCTGTAGTCATTTGACCATAATCAACTGTGTTGAATCCAGCCGTTCGAGGCGCTACGCTTTGGAACCAGGCAATCATCAGTTTATGACCTAAGCTAAAGTTGCCTAAGACATTTGGATTGTTAAACTCGATTAATAGAATGGATAAGGTTCCAACTAATAATAAGAAAAGAGTTGTACTGACTGAAATTTTAAAGTTTAACGGGAAAACTAATCGCTCTTTGCTGCCTGTAAGGCGATCGCGCAGCCATAAATATAGCTCCATAATCACCTGGTAGCCAAGACCTCCAGCAATGATTAAAAATGGAATAATAATGTTGATAGGCAGCGAAGTAGAATACCCAATAAAGCTATCGCGGAACAGACCAAAGCCAGCATTATTAAACGCACTAACGCTATGAAAAACTGATAGCCAAAGCCCTTGGCGAAACCCATACTGAGGGGCAAAAACTGGAACCATGGCAAAGGCACCCGTTAATTCAAGAATGAGCGTCACGGCAATAATAGATTGAACCAACTGCACCACCCCAGACATCCCTTGGCGATCGAGAGATTGCTGAATGGCAATTTTTTCCTTCAAGCCAAACTTACGTCCTAAGAGCAACAGCAAAAAAGTGGTGGCGGTCATGTAGCCCAAACCGCCGACTTGAACCAAAACCAAAAGCAAAAAACTGACCTGTAAACGTGTAGTAAGTACCCGGATCGACCACTGCCAAACCCGTGACACAAACCGCAGAAGTGGACATAAAGAGAGCCGTTACAAAATCTCCCCAGCCACTAGCCGTACTAGAAACGGTAGCGTTAAAAGGAATGCACCACTGAGAATTACTGCAATAAACCCCAGGCAAATGGTTCGAGAAACTGTCATGAGGGGGCGAGAGTAGGGGAGAATTTAAGACAAAGTAGAGAACACTTCAAGATTCCCATCTTAGAGATTACCCCAAGCGATGCCCATAACTTTGCAGCAACAAATTCAACAGTTTTACGATGCCTCCTCTGGGCTATGGGAGGAGGTGTGGGGAGAGCACATGCACCACGGGTACTATGGTGCCGATGGCACAGAAAAAAAGAGCGCCGCCAAGCACAGATTGATCTCATTGAAGAGCTTTTGGGCTGGGCAGGTGTGCAGCACGCAACGCAAATTTTAGATGTGGGCTGTGGGATTGGCGGTAGTTCGCTGTATCTTGCAGAAAAGTTCGGCGCTCATGCCACGGGAATTACGTTAAGCCCGGTTCAAGCCAATCGGGCGATCGAGCGATCGCAAGCCGCAGGATTGGGCGATCGCACAGCGTTTCAAGTTGCCGATGCTTTGGCAATGCCCTTTGCTGATCAGTCTTTTGATTTAGTTTGGACCCTAGAAAGCGGCGAACATATGCCCGATAAGCAGCAGTTTTTGCGAGAGTGCGATCGCGTTTTGAAACCCGGCGGAACGCTGCTGATGGCAACCTGGTGTCATCGTCCCACCGCCCCTCCTCACACGCCCTTAACCGCCGATGAGCAAAAACATTTGGAAGATATTTACCGAGTTTACTGTTTGCCCTACGTTATTTCGTTGCCGGAGTATGAAGCGATCGCACAATCTTTGTCTCTCCAATCGATCCGCACTGCCGACTGGTCTACTGCCGTCGCTCCCTTCTGGAATGTGGTGATTGATTCGGCAGTAACCCCTAGCGCCATCTTGGGACTATTGCGATCGGGCTGGACTACCATTCAAGCAGCCCTCTCGTTGGGGCTGATGCAGCGAGGATATGAGCGAGGCTTGATTCGCTTTGGGGTGTTGTGTGCCACCAAGGTTTGATGCGTTCAGTTGAGCCTAGCTAGAAGAGAAGAGAGGCAGCAGGGGCATTGACCCTGATCGGGATCCCTAGCTTCCCGCTGGGGATTTTTTGTGGGAAATTAGGTGAGGTTGAACCGGGGATGGACACGGATAGAAGCACCGCAAGATCCACGAGGTATTAAATATTGCTTACTATAATTCGGTAGCCTTCAAGCGATTGTCCTTCAAGCGATTGTATTTATGAGTCGGATTTCACCGTCTAAGCCTTTATCGGCAAGCCTTGACAAAACGAATATTGTTCAGCGTCAGCTTCCTTGGCTGTATGCCTTCTGGAAGTTCTCTCGCCCACACACTGTCATTGGCACAACGTTGAGTGTACTAGGGCTGGCTCTGATGGCATGGGCACTCAATGACGAACCGCGATCGTATCCTCCTTTGCTGATTGTTTTGACCTTAGCAGCTTGCCTGTGTGGCAACGTTTATATTGTCGGACTCAATCAATTAGAAGATATAGAGATCGATCGCATTAACAAGCCTCATCTGCCCCTAGCCTCAGGAGAATTTACTCGCTCTATGGGTCGAGGAATTGTAGCGTTTATGGGCTTACTTGCCCTCACTTTATCTGGTTTTCTGGGCACCTTCTTAACCGGGACGGTTTGGGCAAGTCTGGTGATTGGAACCGCCTATTCACTACCGCCGATCCGGTTAAAACGGTTTCCCGTGTGGGCATCTTTGTGCATCTTTACAGTGCGGGGGGCGATCGTTAATTTAGGGCTATTTCTCAACTACACAATGCACCTGGGAGCGCCTGCCAAGCAGCAAGTTTTGGGGATAGGCGTACCAGAGATTCCGCCCATTGTGTGGGTTCTAACAGGGTTCATTATCGTGTTTACGTTTGCGATCGCCATCTTTAAAGATATTCCTGATTTAGAGGGCGATCGCCTCTATCACATCTCTACTTTTACGGTTCGATTGGGCGCTGCTGCTGTTTTCAACTTGTCGCGTTGGGTGATTACCATTTGCTATGCAGGTGCGATCGGGGCGGGTCTACTGCTCTCAACAAAGATTAATCCAGTGTTTCTAATAGGAACTCACGGGCTAGCATTGATTGCTTTGTGGGTTATGAGTTTTCGGGTAAATTTACAAGATAAGGCGCGATCGCTCAGTTTTATCAGTTTATTTGGAAGCTCTTCTTTTTAGAATATTTGCTCTTTCCGCTTGCGTGCGTGTTGGGGTGAGCAAGGATGTTAACGTGAAAGACCTTGGACTGCACTTAAGACCGCACTCCAGCGCAGTATTCAGCACAATAAACCCAGCACAATAAACCCAGCACAATAAACAGATATGGCAAACCCAGCAGGCAGAGTTTCCTTAGTCGGTTCAGGCGTGGGCAGCTTAGCCTATCTCACCGTACGCGGACAGGAATTGCTCTCTACAGCAGAGGTGCTGGTGTACGATGCCTTGGTGGATGAAGCGTTGCTCCAGGTTGTACCAGAAGCCTGTCTTAAATTGAATGTAGGTAAACGGGGCGGCTTACCCAGCGCCACTCAAGAGGCAATTAACCGCCTGTTGATCGAGCACTGCCAGCAGGGAAAGCAAGTTGTCCGTCTTAAGAGTGGAGACCCGTTTATTTTTGGGCGATCGACTTCTGAAATTCAGGCGTTGAACCAGGCGGCCTGTCCCTTTGAAGTAGTCCCGGGCATCTCTTCGGCATTAGCAGCCCCTTTACTGGCAGGTATCCCGCTAACTGACCCGGTGTTGAGCCGTTGCTTTGCAGTATTGAGTGCCCATGAGCCGGAAGAATTAGAGTGGGAGGCATTGGCTCAGCTTGAGACGCTGGTGATTTTAATGGGAGCCAAGCACTTGCCATTAATTGTCGAGCAGTTGCTTAGGCACGGGCGATCGCCCCAAACTCCCATTGCTATCATTCGTTGGGCAGGGCATCCAAGCCAACAAATTTGGATTGGAACGCTTGAAGACATTGTTCAAAAAACCAGCCGCCAATCCCTCTCGCCTGCCATTATCACCCTGGGCGAAGTCGTTCGCCTGCGTCCCTATCTTCAGTCTTGCCCCAGCGATTTATCCCTGTCTTCTATAGTTGATCTAATAGCGGTCGATGGCATGGCGGTTGATCTGAGGGGAGTTGATTCTATGACAGTTGATGGAATGGCGGTTGATGGGACAAACTCAGAACCGTTGCCATTAACAGGTAAAACTATTGTGGTGACCCGTGCCGCAGGTCAATCGAGCCAGTTTACTCATTTATTGCAGCAGCAAGGCGCAAGGGTCATTGAGATGCCAGCGCTGGAAATTGGTCAGCCTTCGAGTTGGCAGGAATTAGATCAGGCGATCGCCCAACTTTCCCAGTTTGATTGGCTCATTCTAACCTCCACAAATGGGGTGCATTATTTCTTTGAACGGCTGCTTGCCCAAGGAAAAGATGCGCGTGCCTTAGCAGGATTGAAAGTTGCAGTGGTCGGGCAAAAAACTGCCGATAGCCTGAAACAACAGGGCATTCAGCCTGACTATGTGCCGCCAGACTTTGTCGCAGATTCGTTAATTGAGCATTTTCCAGAGCAGGATTTGGCAGGGCTGAAGATTTTATTTCCTCGGGTCGAAACAGGCGGAAGGGAAGTTTTGGTGAAAGAGTTTGTGGCGAGGCAGGCGATCGTCACTGAAGTAGCGGCATACCAGTCCGTCTGTGTGCAGGAAATCTCACCAGAGATTCTCACGCAACTATCAAAGGTTGATATGATCACATTCGCCAGTTCTAAAACAGTAAATTGTGTCTGTCAGCTTTTAGAAACCAGAGGTGGAATCAGTCGATGGGATCAGAGCATTTGTATCGCTTCAATTGGTCCTCAGACTTCGGCGGCTTGTCGGCAATGGTTGGGGCGAGTGGATGTAGAAGCCGAAGATTACACCTTAGAGGGCTTAACGCAAGCCATTGTCACTTGGGCTAAACCAGGGTAAACCTATCCTGAAAACGATTCGTTGAAGGTCTGCTTTCAAAAAACTCGTCCAATAGGGCAACTGGTCTAGGAAAAAGGCGATTGATTCTGTGGAAATATCGCTTGTAAAAATAAGGGAGAAAGGATGCAGGACGGTGAGGCAGCTAGCGCCAATCAGCAAAGACGAATTGGATTGACGGGCGGAATTGGCATGGGTAAAACCGTTGTTTCCAACTATTTGGCAGTCAAGCAAATTCCTGTTCTGGATGCAGATATTTACGCCCGAGAGGCCGTAGAGCCAGGTTCAGCCGTCTTGGATGAAATTAGGGCACGCTACGGGGTGTCTATCTTACTGCCAGATGGAACCCTCGATCGCCATCAGCTAGGAGAAATTATTTTTGACAGCCTTCCTGAAAAAAACTGGCTAGAGCAGCAAATCCACCCTTCTGTCCGCGATCGCTGAACGCTGAGTTGTCCCATTTAAGCCATGCTCCGATTGTTGTCCTCGTCATTCCTTTATTATTTGAAGCTCGAATGACTGATCTAACAACCGAAATTTGGGTCGTTCGCACCCCTCCACAGCAGCAAGAGCAGCGGCTGAAAGAGCGCGATCGGCTGAGCCCTCAGCAAATTCGTGCTCGGATTAAAGGGCAAATGGCGATCGAACAGAAAGTTCAGCAAGCTCATGTGGTGCTTGATAATGGCTCAACCCTCGAAGCCTTATATCAGCAAGTAGATCAAGCTTTAGGTATCCTGAAACAGCCGAACACATGTCTCTAACTCCGCCCCTTACTCAGCCATTTCTCCACCCACCACTACATTGCGAATTCTCAGACTAGGACCGCCGCACCCCACTGCTAACCCACTCTGACCGCCTTTGCCACAGCCCCCCGACTCATCCCAATAAAAGTCATCTCCGATCGCCTCAATATCTGCCAGCGTCGTAAAAACATTACCCGATAAGTTAACATCTCGCACAGGCTCCGCAATTTTGCCCTCTCTAATCATCCAGGCTTCTCCCGCTCCAAAGGTAAACATTTCGCCATTGGTCATTCCCCCAATCCAGTTACGGGCATAAACTCCCTCCTGAATATCATTGAATAACTCGGCAACGGGAGTTTTACCCGGCTCAATCCAAGTATTGGTCATCCGCACAATCGGCGGATAATGATAATTCAGGCAACGCGCATTGCCTGTGGGGTTTCTCCTAGTTTTCCAGCAGTCTCCCGAGAATGCAAGCGTCCAACCAAGACTCCATCTTGAATTAACTGCGTAGTAGTCGCAGGAACTCCCTCATCGTCATAGAAATAGCTGCCCCGGTGCCCCGCGGGAGCCGCCCCATCAAAAATTTGTAGTTCTGGCGATCCAAAGCGTCTCCCCAACGTCATCACCTCTAAAATATCGGGGTTCTCGTAGACCATATCGGCTTCCGAAAGATGTCCAAACGCTTCGTGGACAAACAAGCCAGAGAGAATAGGGTCAATCACAACGGTGTAAACATTGCCTTTGACGGCAGGCATAGTCAAAGCATTGACGGCCCGTTGCCCCGTGTGGCGAACTTGATCGTCTAAGTTTTCTAAGTCTTCATAGGCTTTGCGAGAGCCGGTAGTTTCTCGTCCAGTTTGAACAGTTTCGCCGTTCCGCGCAGTGGCAGCAAAACGCATTTCTAGATCAATCCAGGATTGCTGAATCAAACTGCCGTCGGATGTGGCAAGAATAATACGCTGGGCACTGTCATTGTAACGAACTGAGGTGGTAGCAATCCGAGCATCCACACTCCGCAAAATCTCGGAATAGTGAGCACAAAGGGCTTTTTTTTGAGCCAGGGAAATATGACGCGGGTCGGTGCCACAAAGCAGTAAATGACAACTGTCTTGGACGATAGAAACGGGTGCAAGCAGGGTTTCTTCGTCTCCCACTAAACGAGCAGCGGCGATCGCCTCTTCAATTCTCTCTTTAAGGCTAGTCAACCGATTGAAGCTAGCAAAGCCCCACCCTCCCTTGTGGCAAGCCCTGACTTGTCCGCCAATAGAAATGCCTTCACTCAGAGTTTCTACTTTGTTGCCTCGCAATAAGATATCTGTACCCTCTGCCTCTTCCAAGCGAATGGCTAGATAATCGACTTGCGATCGATATTGAGCTATCAAATCAACCAACAGATTTTGAGAATCCCCAAACAAAGTAGACATTGGCAGTCTCTCCGCAAAAACTGTCTTCATTGTGCAACAGGCATAGACGTTTCACACGAAAAAGCATCTTAATCAAGTGCCTATAAAACTCGAAGCCACAAAAAAGCGCCCCCCAGGAGGGAGCGCTTCTCATCATCTCAATCTAATCTAATCTAGTCTAATCAGGTGCACTCACACACCTCAGCATACC
>JAAUPA010000129.1 GCA_012034615.1 Leptolyngbyaceae cyanobacterium CSU_1_4
AGGTACTACTTGCAAGCAATTGATGTTTGGGTTGAGTAAAGCCCCCCTTAGTGGGGATAACTGCGTACTACGTTTTATAAATTGACGCTATTAGCAAGGACTTAATGATTTTACAAACAAAGCCACGCGCTCTAGAAATCACTTGGGAAACCTGGCCAAAAAATTACAAATTGCCCGACGTTCCTATAGGAAATATTCAACAACCCTTCCTAGCGGCTGCTCTGACTGATGCTTTAGATTCAGCAGGATTAATTCAGCCCGAAATGCTCATAGCCTCTAACTTTGCGTTGGTTGCCACTGTTAATCAAAAAACCGTGGTCAAAGCTCCTGATTGGTTGTTTGTGCCCAGAGTATTACCGATCGCTCAGAACTTGGTGCGCCGCAGCTACACGCCAACCTTAGAAGGCGAAGCCGTTGCCATTGTCATGGAGTTCCTGTCAGAAACCGATGGGGGAGAATATTCAGTGCGATCGACTCCTCCCTATGGCAAGCTTTATTTCTACGAACATATCCTCAAAGTTCCGACTTATGTACTTTTTGATCCCCAAGAATTACTGTTGGATGTCCGGCAACTTCAGAACGGACAGTATGTTCGACAAACTCCGAACGCGCAAGGACAGTACTGGATTCCCGAAGTCAAGTTGTTCTTAGGTCGCTGGCAAGGGACTCGCCTAGGAATTACAACGAATTGGTTGCGGTGGTGGGACGAATCAGGGAATTTGCTACTGTGGAGTTCTGAACGAGTGGGAGAGGAACGTCAACGGGCAGAGCAAGAACGCCAGCGGGCAGAGCAAGAACGCCAGCGGGCAGATTTGGCGGAACAGGAATTAGCTCGGTTGAAAGCACACCGACAAGAACCCCAGTCCTAGAACGCTAAAATAGTTAATTCAGTTCGCGAAACTCTCTCCTATTCCCATGACGGATTTCCAATCCCCGCCCAACGATCTGCCCGATCGCCTCGTTAAGCACGCCGTTCGCTATGCCAACCATCGCTCGGTCAACCGCGACGATCTGACCCCGATGCTACGGCACTATGCCGAGACAAAAGATCAATATCCCCATGCGCTGCTGCTGTATCGCGTGGGAGACTTTTTTGAGACATTTTTTCAAGATGCGATCACAGTCGCGCGGGAATTAGAACTAGTTTTAACAGCAAAAGACGGTGGCAAAGAAATCGGCAAAGTTCCCCTAGCAGGCATTCCACACCATGCCCTCGATCGCTATTGTGCGTTGTTGGTGGAAAAGGGTTACGCTGTGGCAATTTGCGATCAAGTGGAAGATGCGGCAGACGCGCAGGGACGGCTAGTGCAACGGGAAATTACACGAGTCATTACTCCCGGAACAATTTTAGAAGAAGGAATGTTGAACGCTCGTCGGAACAATTTTTTGGCGGCGGTTGTTATTGCTGGAAATCAATGGGGATTGGCGATCGCCGATATCTCAACGGGCGAATTTCTCACTACGCAATCCGGCGACCTCGATCAGTTAACGCAGGAACTCATGCGGCTTCAGCCTTCGGAAGTGTTGGTGCCTACGAATGCGCCGGATTTGGGGGGATTGCTGCGCCCTGGTGAAAGCAAAAGCGTGCGCGGCTCTGCCGATTTTCCCGATTGCTTGCCCACCCAGTTTTGTTATACGTTGCGATCGCACTTGCCGTTCGCGTTGTCCGAAGCTCGTCCGCGACTGTTAGAAAAGTTTAAGGTGCGATCGCTGGAAGGTTTGGGCTGTGAACATTTATCGCTTGCCGTTCGCGCGGCTGGAGGATTGCTGGAGTATTTAGAAGACTCTCATCGAGATGGAAAAATCCTGCTCAAACCACTTTCTACTTACACCTTGACTGAATATTTGATGCTGGATCACCAAAGCCGCCGCAATTTAGAAATTACTCAAACGGTGCGAGATGGCACCTATCACGGTTCTTTGTTGTGGTCGTTAGATAAAACCGTCACGGCAATGGGTGGACGGGCGCTCCGCCGCTGGCTGTTGCAACCGCTGTTAGAGATTTCGGGCATTGAGGCGCGGCAAGATACCATTGATGAACTCATGACGAATGGGGCTTTGCGGCAAAATTTTCAGCAGTTGCTAAAACGCATTTATGATTTAGAACGGCTGACGGGGCGAGCGGGATCGGGTACGGCAAATGCTCGTGATTTGGTGGCATTGGCAGATTCGCTAGGCAAATTGCCGGAAATGGCAGAATTGGCGGCAGTGGGGCAATCGCCCTATCTTCAAGCTCTCCAGACTTTTCCAACAGTTTTAGAAGAACTAGGCAAACGGCTCAAAGCCCATCTAGTTGACGAACCGCCCTTATCTCTCAGCGAAGGTAACCTGATTCGTCCTGGCGTGAATTCCCAGCTAGATGACCTCCGTCAGCAAATTCAAACCGACGAACAATGGATTGCCCAACTCGAAGTAACCGAGCGCCAAAGAACGGGAATTTCAACCCTGAAAGTGGGCTATAGCAAAACTTTTGGCTACTTCATCAGCATTTCTCGTGCCAAATCGGGGGAGACGATTCCAGATGGATACACTCGCAAACAAACGCTCACCAATGAAGAACGATATGTAACCACCGAGCTAAAAGAACGAGAGGCGGCGATTTTACTGCTCGCAATGACTTAGGCAAGATGGAGTATGACATCTTTGTATCGCTCCGCTTAGAAGTGGCAGAACAAGCCGACGAAATTCGAGCTGTGGCAGGGGCGATCGCCGCTCTTGATGTCCTTTGTTCTTTTGCCGAAATCGCCGTTTACCAAGGCTATTGCCGTCCCCAAATGACCCCAACCCGCGAGGTTAATATTTCCGAAGGGCGGCATCCGGTCGTAGAGAAATCTTTGCCTGCGGGCTTTTTCGTTCCCAATTCGGCAGCCCTAGGAGAGGGCAAGCAACAGAAGCATCCTGATCTGATTATTTTGACGGGTCCGAATGCGAGTGGCAAAAGCTGTTATTTGCGGCAGGTCGGCTTGATTCAGCTTATGGCACAAGTTGGTAGCTTTGTGCCCGCAAAAGCCGCAAAACTGGGAGTGTGCGATCGCATTTTTACCCGCGTGGGTGCCGTGGATGATCTGGCGACTGGGCAATCCACGTTCATGGTAGAGATGAATGAAACTGCCAATATTCTCAACCACGCCACGCCCAAATCCTTAGTGTTGCTCGACGAAATTGGTCGAGGAACCGCCACGTTCGATGGGCTGTCGATCGCCTGGGCAGTGGCAGAACATCTCGCTACTATCATCCTCGCCCGAACGATTTTTGCCACCCATTATCACGAACTCAACGAACTCGCCTCGCTTCAGCCCAACATCGCCAACTACCAAGTCACGGTTAAAGAACTCCCTGATCAAATCATTTTTCTGCACCAAGTTCGTCCTGGGGGAGCCGATCGCTCCTACGGCATCGAAGCAGGACGGTTGGCAGGATTACCCGCTACGGTCATCCAACGTGCCAAACAAGTAATGAGCCAAATCGAAAAACATTCGCACATTGCAGTCGGTCTTCGCAAAGGTAACTCCACGGTCAAGGAAAAGTCGGTCAAGGAAAAATCTGTCCAGGACAAACCTGTTCAGGAGAAGTCTATAAACGGGGCAAATCCGCTTGCTCCCGAAGAACAACTGAGCATTTTTAAAAAATCGCTCTAAACCTTTTTGGCTGACTTAACCTCAACCATTACTGCAACGACATTGCAATAGATAATAATCATTGGAGTGAACCGAGAGAGCAGCAGTGAAATATTTTTTCCTATCTGAAGGCTGGAATGTGGGTCGAGTTTGGGAATTTGGTGGACTCTGGAATGAGGCTTCTTGGCGACGCAAACCAGAAATCGATCGCCTCAATCTTCACATCTGCGAAAACAACGAAAAACTTTGGCTCTACCAAGTCGAGGAAGATGTCATCATGCTCGAAGTCAAGCCTGCTGAGGAAAGTGCTGCCAACTCCACCATTGGGCAAGTCGTCCTTAAACGGCTGATCACCGCCGAACAAGTCATCGAAAAGATCTGTGCAGATTATCATCTCTGATATTTCTATCCAATGAAAAGCACCCAATAAAAAAGGAGGAAAGCGACCCTTGCGGTAACGGCACCGATCGCCCTCCTCCTGCTACATCAAGCTTTTTTAGAAAAAGCCAGAACATTTAGTAAGTCTCAACGTGCCAACGCTCTTTAATCGATCGCTGATACTCTTTCCAAACAATCCCATCTGGCTCAGCCGCCCCTGCCATTGCCGCATCAATGCCATCTTCCATCCCCTTCAATCCGCAGATATAGGTATGAGTTTTCTCACTCTTCACCAAATTCCAGATCTCTTGAGCATGTTCTGCCACCCGATGCTGAATATACATCCTGCCGCCTTCAGGGTTTTTCTGCTCACGACTAATCGCGTAAGTCACCCGGAAATGATCAGGATACTGAGCCTGCAACTCTTCCAACTCTTGCTTATACAAAAGGTTTGGTGTAGTTGCGACCCCAAAAATCAGCCAAGCAAAACCCTTAAACTGATAGTCAGAATTCGCAGCCCTCTCATTTTCCTTAAACATGCGCCATAGGTAAGCGCGGAAAGGCGCAATCCCGGTGCCAGTCGCCATCATAATAATGTTGGCATCTTCATCCGGAGGCAAAAGCATTTCCTTGCCCACCGGACCCGTAATTTTTACCTCATCACCGGGCTTCATCTGCGTTAAGAACGTTGAACAAACACCGTAGATCGTCTCTCCAGCTTCATTCTTATACTCCAACTGACGAACGCACAGCGACACCGTTTTATCATCAACATCATCTCCGTGGCGAGTCGAAGCAATAGAATAAAGGCGAATCTTGTTCGGCTTACCCTTGCTGTCAACGCCATCAGGAATAATCCCAATACTTTGACCTTCTAAATAGGTCAAATCTCCCTGAGAGATATCAAATTTGACGTGCTTGACCGTACCAATCCCGCCCTCCTGAACCATTTCTTGGGTCGAGAGACACTTGCCAATGTAGGGGTTGTTAGGACGGTAGATATTAACCGGAATATCTGCCTTAGATGCTTTCTCTTTGGCTTGGGTCACAGGCTTTGCTCCTTCTGTTGACTTGGGCTGAACATTCGTGCCAGAAACGTCCGTGTCAGAGGAGACTTTGCCATTGGTGGCTACGCTATCGGTGGAGACAGGGCGAATGCTGACAATGCGACCCCCCATGCGCAGAATTTTTTGCATTTCCTGATTCATGCGAGAGTAGGGCACCGTGATGAACACGCTCCCACTCTGGCGAATGGGATAGTCCATCTTGTCGCTTTGTGGGGTTTGCCGTAACCCTTCAACTTCGTAGATAAAAAGGCGGCTGCCATAAGCTGTATTGGAAGCACTGCCTACTGCGCTGGGATTGTACATTGCTTGTTAACCTATCTCCTAACCCGTCTTAAAAATTACCATCAAGCCTCTCAGGCAAACCCATAGGGATTTTGCTCGTCAAAAGCTGATTGATAATAGCGTAGCATTGTGGCAGTCCCCAGACACACGAACTCATGTGAGGGATTAAAAAACACTCCTCATTCATTACCATAGAAGGCAATTTAGGAAATGAATGTGCGATCGCATCATTTTAGGCTAATTAAAGATTTGGCAGGCACAGGAAGGAGTAGACCCACAAAAGTCTTAAGTCCGCTCTTGTAGGGATGATCCCCTTTTGGTAGAATCCAAATACTGAGATAGTACTAATAACTTGCCCGGTTCTCCAGTCTCGTTAAGGCAGTCAGAAAGTTTCTGACTAAGGGCAGGCTGGCTCAAAATATCCAAAGTTGATAAAGCGTTTATTTCTCTAGAGGAAACTTATGATCAGTACGCCAGACCGTGTGGTTCTAATTGGTGTCGCCGGAGATTCAGGATGCGGTAAATCCACCTTCCTGCGCCGCTTGGCAGATTTATTTGGTGAAGACTCAATGACGGTGATCTGCCTAGACGACTACCACAGTCTGGATCGCTATCAACGCAAAGAAACAGGGATTACCGCCCTCAACCCAGCCGCCAACAACTTTGATCTGATGTATGAGCAGATTAAGGCGCTGAAAGAAGGGCACCCAATTATGAAGCCCATCTACAACCATGAGACTGGCTTGATCGATCCGCCTGAATTGGTGAGACCGACTCCCATTGTTGTCATTGAGGGTTTGCACCCGATGTACGACGAGCGGGTGCGATCGCTCCTCGACTTTAGCGTTTACCTCGACATTGACGACGAAGTTAAAATCGCCTGGAAAATTCAGCGCGACATGGCAGAACGGGGTCACACCTATGAAGACGTTTTAGCCGCCATTAACTCCCGCCGCCCCGACTTTGAAAGCTATATTGATCCTCAAAAAGCCCATGCTGATGTAGTCATCCAAATTCTGCCAACCAAGTTGATCAAAGATGACAAAGACCGCAAAGTCCTGCGCGTTCGCCTCATTCAAAAAGATGGGGTGGAGGGCTTTGAGCCAGTTTATCTATTTGACGAAGGCTCCAGCATTGACTGGATTCCCTGCGGGCGAAAGCTGACCTGCTCTTATCCCGGCATTCGGATGTTCTACGGACCGGACAGCTACTATGGTCACAGCGTTTCGGTGCTAGAAGTGGATGGTCGCTTCGATCGCCTCGAAGAAATGATCTATCTCGAAAGCCACCTCAGCAATCTTTCTACCAAGTTCTACGGCGAGATGACTGAGCTATTGCTGAAGCACAAAGAATATCCGGGTTCTGACAACGGCAGCGGCTTGTTCCAGGTGCTCGTGGGTCTGAAGATGCGAGCGGCTTATGAGCGCTTGGTCGGTGGTGAAGCGAAGATGGCAGCAAAGGCGATCGCCAATTAGGGGTCTATCAAGAAATAAAAGATGAAAGAATTCAAAATTATTAATTCAAAATTCAAAATGAACAGCCTTGAATTTTGAATTCGATCGTCTTTACCCACTCACTAAAAATTGGCAGCCCAGTAGTAGTCCTTGGCGCGAGCCGATCAACGTGGCAAGCCTGAGATATCTGGGGTGTGGCGGTGCCATGCCCCGATATCTTTTAGGAGAATTTTCTATGAGTATTGTTGAAGAGAGTATTGCTGAAGAGCTTTGGCAGGAGAATCAAGATTTGGCGATCGCCTGTCTGCAACATTCCTTTGTTCAGAGCACTGCCGACGGTTCCTTACCTAAAGCCAAATTTGCTTACTACGTTGGGCAAGATGCTTTCTTTTTAGAAGCATTTGCTCGTGCCTACAGTATTGCTGCCGCCAAAGCTCCTGACTGGCAAGGGTTTAAGGTGTTTCACGACTTGGCAAGCGGGGTGCTGCAAGAACTGACCCTGCATCAAACCTATGCTTCAGAGTGGAACATCGATTTAAAAACAGTAGCGCCAGGATCTGCCACTCGTCGCTACACCGATTTCTTATTGGCAACTGCCTGGAGCCAAACCGTAGGCGTAACTGCCGCGGCAATGTTGCCCTGCATGAAGCTGTATGCATTTTTAGGACAATCTCTAGCCGCCAATGGTATTCCGGCTCATGATTATGCAGATTGGATTAGGACTTATAGCAGCAAGGAGTTTGAGCCGTTGGTAGGGCGATTGACAGAACTGGTAGAGCAGTATTTAGGAACCAAACAGGAGGGTCAACCCTCAGCGTATCTCCAAAGCAGTACGGTTTATCGCTATGCCATGCAGTGTGAGCTAGATTTTTTTCAGGCAGCTTGGACTGTTGGGTGATTGGAGGAGGGATGGAATTGCGCCCCTTAAAACCGAGACTGGCTATCAGGTTCTCTTCAAGCGAGCCGACGTTTTAATGATGCTTCAAATCTTCCTGAGGGCGATCGGAGATACTCAGCGCAAGGAAAAGCTTAACCTCGTAGCCGCTTTTTGCGCCCATACCCTTTTCCTGAATCAGAGCAACTCATTCACCCACCCACCCATCCACACTCCCCTACCCCTCTTTGGCGCTATTTCCCGAAATTGGGATTCCGGCTGAGATTCTGAATCCACCCCAACAGCGCCCTACAAACCTCTCCTTGAAAAGCTTCAGACTCCTCATCATTTGGCTACGGGCAATAACTGGAAATTGCTAAATCGTAGGGTTGTATCCGCATAAAGCTGACCTAGCCAGGTTTCCGCATTGCCTCGGCGGATTTCGCGTTTGGTGAGAAGGTAGTAATTCCCTACGGGTTCATAAGAGTCACGGACATCGTCTTGCTCGATCAGTTCTGTCGTCTTAGCATCCCGAAAGGTAGCTTGAAAGTGAGTTTGTAAATAGCCTTCAGGAGTATTGAGCGAATCTAAGGTCTTAATTTCAACGGTGAACTCGCTAAGGGCGCGATTAACCTGCACTATTTCCTGATTTTTAACGAGGTACTGAGCTTTACTGGCATCGTGAGTTTCCTCAATTTCGGCTGTTCTCCCTTCCTGGCTAAGCAGCGCAAACTGATACTGCCCATGCATTTCGTCAAATGTAGTGGGGTAGAGTTGGGTGGCAGCCATTTGCAGTTGTGCCACGATCACTTGGCGAATATCTGGATCAATGAGGTTTTGGGTGGCTACTTGTAAGTTGGCATCCAGCCGCACAGAGCCTTGGACGGAGGTGTCTTGATAGCGAACTGCAACTTCTGCTTGGTAGCCAGGAAAGTCTTTATCCCAGGTGTAGCGGTTGTCGTAGGCGGTTTAAGGAGCGTTCTGGCGGTTTGGCTTGAGGCTGGAGATGCGGCAGCAATGCTCGGCGAAATGCCAATCGGGAGGAGGACGATCGCCATGACAAGGCTGACTAATCCCAGCCTAATTTTTTGCTGTATGCGGTTCCAGTTCATCATCACTCTCACTGCTCGCTACGGAAGGCTAACCGAATCGGTTATAGATTGCCCTTTTGAAAGAAATCTATAACCCGTTCGATTAGACTCTGTGCCAGCTACGCAGGAACCGTCGGGACTAGCTTCTCCAACATGAGTTTCGATCGCTTCACTAACTCTGGCACGGGCACCGGATAATCCCCTGTAAAGCAAGCCGAGCAAAAGCTTTCGGTGTCATCTTGGGTAGTTGTTAACATGCCCTCTAAGCTGAGGTATGCCAAAGAATCTACGCCAATTTGTTGACCAATTTCTTCAACGGTTTTAGTGGCACCAATCAGTTGGTCTTGGTTGTCAGTATCAATACCGTAGAAGCAAGGATGGGTAACGGGTGGCGAAGAGATACGCATGTGAACTTCTGTTGCGCCAGCATCCCGCAGCGCTTTGACGAGTTTGCGGCTAGTGGTGCCTCTGACGATCGAATCATCAACCACTAGAATGCGTTTGCCGAACAGCACATCCTTCAAAGGATTGAGTTTCATGCGAATGCCCGATTCGCGCATGTGCTGGGTGGGTTGAATAAAGGTGCGCCCCACATAGCGATTTTTAATTAGTCCTTCAGCATAGGGAATGCCTGAGGCTTGGGAGAACCCGATCGCCGCTGGAATGCCCGAGTCGGGAACGCCAATGATGACATCCACCTCGGCAGGGGCTTCGAGTGCCAATTGCCGCCCGATGCGCATTCGGTAGCTATAGAGGCTTTCATCATGCATAATGCTGTCGGGGCGGGCAAAGTAAATCATTTCAAAAATGCAAAGCTTGCGCTTTTCAGGGGTTGCCCACTGAAAAGATTCCAAGCCTGTTTCCGTAATCCAGACCAGTTCGCCAGGGGCAACATCTCGCAAATAGTCTGCGCCAATAATATCCAAGGCACAGGTTTCTGAGGAGAGGACATAGCGCAGGGGTTCGCCAGGAATTTCGCTGTCTAGGGTGCCAATTACGAGGGGGCGAATGCCGTTTGGATCGCGGGCACCCATAATGCCTTCAGGAGTGGCGATCGCCAAGCTAAATGCCCCTTGGCAGCGACAAAAGGCACTAATTGCGCCATCCAACCAACCCTTACCCTTGTTAATGGCTTGGGCAATGGCGATCGCAATCATTTCTGAATCAGTCGTGGTGTTGAGCTGCACCCCGGTTTCCAACAGCTCTTCACGCAATGCTGGAGTATTTACCAAATTGCCATTGTGTGCCAACGCCAGCTTGCCCAGCCGAGTTTCGACCAAAGCTGGCTGAGCATTAACGACCCGGCTAGAACCCGTGGTGGAATAGCGAGTATGCCCGACGGCTAACGTGCCCGTCATTTCTGCCAAAATCTGTTCACTGAAGACTTGAGCAACTAACCCCATTTCTTTGTGAAGATGAACTTGGTTGCCTTCAAAGACTGCAATACCAGCCGATTCTTGCCCTCGATGCTGTAGCCCGTACAGACCAAAATAGGTCAGTTTTGCAACGTCTTCTTGAGGCGCATAGATGCCAAAAACACCGCACGCTTCCTCAGGTTTATCGGGGCGATCGGTCTGCCCATCATTGAGCTGCCCATCATCGAGCCGCCCATCTAGGAAAGAGCCAAGAGCAGGTTGCTCGTCAAAAGAATGATCAGAACTAGGCATCATGGGAGAGCTGGACTCCTATATTCGGCAGTGATTTGAGCAAGGTCAACGACACATTTTCCCCACTGAAGCTCAGTGAAGACTTGTGCTAATTGTTACTTTTTTTTGCTTCATTACAGTAACGTATGGGGCTAACAACGCGCTACAGAAATACAGAATGAGGCAAAGCGGCGATTAATCTATGAGGCGACGTTCGATGGCATTAAACCACGAGTCACCCATGGCTTCGATCTTAACGTTTATTAACACCAGATTATCAGTTGTTAAAATTTCTAGTCTTCCCCCGATCGCACTAACTTGTCCTAGGGCTTGCCAGTGGTCGTCTAATTGGTTTTGCAAATAGGTTTCCCAGGTTGATACCTGCACCGGGGCAACAGAAACCAAGATTCTGGCACCGCCTTCTGCAAAAAGTAAGTGATCAAAGCGATCGACTAAAGGCACCCTCAGAACTGCCCCCGCCCCCACTGATGCACGCTTCAGCCAGAGCGATCGCCAGTCCACCTTCGGCACAATCATGCGCCGACTTAACCCAGCCTTGGCGAATGCCTTCCCGGCAGGCGGCTTGAACTTGCCGCTCTAAGCCAAAGTCAACAATTGGGGGCATGCCAGCGATCGTTCCGTGGATCGCTGCAAGATATTCTGAACCACCCAAGGTAATGCAAGAACTCACTGTTTCGAGGGGCAGACCTAAAAGATAAATGCGATCGCCCTCTTCTTGCCAACCTTGCCCACAAATTTTCGTTAAGTCAGGAACTAATCCCACCATGCCGACCACAGGGGTGGGATAGATGGCTTGGGGTTTACCTTGCGAGTCCAGGGTTTCGTTGTATAGCGACACATTGCCCCCAGTGACGGGCGTTGAGAATTCTTGGCAAGCTTCTGCCAGCCCTCGACAGGCTTCGGAGAGTTGCCAGTAGCCCGTAGGATTTTCGGGGCTGCCAAAGTTAAGGTTGTCGGTGACTGCAATCGGTTCAGCGCCGACACAGCTCAGGTTGCGAGCAGCTTCGGCAACGGCGGCTTTTGCCCCTTCGTAAGGATGAAGGTAGACATAGCGGGCGTTGCAGTCTACGGTCGCGGCAACGCCTCGGTTAGAGGTTGCCCCAGGCTCTGTTTGAGGGCGAAGACGGACGATCGCGGCATCTGCCCCGCCCGGGAGCAGGACGGTATTATTCTGCACCTGATGGTCGTACTGCCGATAAATCCATCGTTTGGAGGCGATCGTCGGCACATCTAACAACTTCAGCAGGAGATCATTCCAAGTTTGCAGGGTTGCCGCGATCGAGATCCCTTCAGCCGTGCAGGGGGGCAAAGCCGCAACATTCCAAGTCCATGCCTGCTGAGCATAGTCCGGCGGTTGGGGCGGTAGCTCTCGATGATAAATTGGCGTATTGTCTGCCAGAGCGGTCGCCGGAATCTCAGCCGCAACACTCCCTTGAAAGAGAATTCGGACAATCGGCTCGACCATGACCGAACCGGCAACAACCGCGTGCAGCCCCCATCGTTCAAAAATATCAATCAGCTCCTGTTCCCGTCCTTTAGCTGCCACAAACAGCATCCGTTCTTGCGACTCTGACAGCAAATACTCGTAGGGAACCATCCCCGTTTCTCGCACGGGAATGAGATCTAAATCTAGCTCAATGCCAACGCCGCCTTTAGCCGCCATTTCAGACGTTGAGCAAGTAATTCCAGCGGCACCCATATCTTGGGCAGCTACTACCGCCCCAGTTCTAAAGGCTTCTAAACACGCTTCGATCAAAGACTTTTCTAAAAACGGATCACCCACCTGAACCGCAGGGCGATCGTCCATTGAGGCATCACTCAGTTCCGAACTTGCAAAACTGGCTCCCCCCATACCATCTCGTCCGGTCGTCGAACCTACATATAAAACTGGATTCCCAATCCCGATCGCCCCCGATTTCACAATATCTGGAGTTTCCATTAACCCCAGTGCCATCGCATTGACCAGCGGATTACCCGCGTAGGCAGGGTCAAAATAAACTTCGCCGCCCACGGTCGGTACGCCCACACAATTGCCATAGTGAGAAATTCCGGCAACTACGCCACTCAGCAATCTTTTGGTGCGGGCATCGTTGAGGTCGCCAAATCGAAGCGAGTTGAGAATGGCGATCGGGCGGGCACCCATGGTAAAAATATCCCGCAAAATTCCGCCCACGCCTGTTGCCGCCCCTTGAAAAGGCTCTACGGCGGAAGGATGATTGTGGGATTCAATTTTGAATGCCAACCGCAAACCATCGCCGACATCCACCACTCCCGCATTTTCGCCCGGCCCTACCAAAACCCGGCTTCCAGTCGTCGGAAACTGCTTGAGCAAAGGGCGCGAGTTCTTGTAGCAACAATGCTCTGACCACATAACCCCAAACATGCCGAGTTCAGCTTTGTTGGGGTGTCGCCCTAATCTCCGAAAAATCTCTTCGTATTCTTCGGGTTTGAGCCCTTCTGAGGTAATTTCTCCCAAGGAGAAGGGCGCGGTTGTAATGGCGGAAGCCTCTGTCATAGAACGAGGGAAGCTCAGGGTAATTTGACAAGCTTCATTCTATCGGGATTGGGCGGCATTGGGGGCAGCATTGGGGCTAGAAGAGGGCGAAGTGGGGAATGGCAACCAGCCGCGATCGCGTTGAGACCCTGAGCCAAGCCTCAGTTTTAGCCCTGAACCGTAGAAAATTTAGGCATCTCGCCTTGCCCACTCGCGTTTCTGAGCTTGTTGAACTCTGGTGCAAATTGGTAAATCAAAGCCGTTACCCCAAAGATAACGGTGACCGCACCCAGCCCACAAGCAATCACAAACGATCGCTCTAGCCCTTTAACCCCCCCCAACCCTGGGGATGAAGCTTTAGCTGGAACTGATGCTGTAACTGACGCTTGGGGAAGAACAGGATTAGAGTAGATCGAGGGAAAGGCTTGATTTGACTTAGTAGATTGCATAGTGTGAACGAGTCTCTCAACAGGAAGGTAAGCGCTTAGTGCAGCCCCTACCCTAAGGTAGTTTACCTAATCTTCACAACCGAGGACTTCTCACCCGATCGCGTAAAGAGCAACACTTTTCCCACCTCTGCTCTCTCGCCTTACTGAGTTGAGAGATAGACTGTCTAAACCAATCACCTCAGCAAAAAAAAGGGTAAAGCCTTGACCAGGAACCAGAACAGAGCTTGAAATCTTTTTAAGAGATGTTTGAATACATACCTCCACTCTAAAAGCTCGATCGCTCTTCCTGTGACTTAAGGCACAAATGATCCTACTAAAATCATTCAAACCCACAAAAATGGCAAAAAATAGCAGGGGTAGGAAAGCCGATGCGCTTAAATTCTTGAACATTGAAACGATTCAGTTCCCACTAATTCCACTAAAAAGAGGTCAGCACTCCAAAATGCTAACCTCTTTTAGGGAACTGCCATAACGGGCAAGGAGGGATTCGAACCCCCGACACCGTAGTCCGTAGCCACGTGCTCTAGTCCACTGAGCTACATGCCCT
>JAAUPA010000130.1 GCA_012034615.1 Leptolyngbyaceae cyanobacterium CSU_1_4
CAATAACTAAAGGAGTTGCAATAAAATAACGTCCCCAAAACCGCCCCCCAAATCCCGGCAATCTGGGGGGACTTCCGAGCCTTTCAAAGTCCCCAGATTGGGGGATTTAGGGGGGCGGGAAAGCTAGGGCATCCCCCTGGGACTTTATTTCAACGCAGACCCTTAAGGGCGGAACTGACATTTTATCAATTCCGCCTAGCTTTGACTCGCCTCGATCGAGGGCGATCGCTAATTTCCTGACAAAACCTTAATAAAGCCCTGAATAGAAAATCACGCCAGCTCTAGTAAATACTGTCCATTTCCATTAATTTCACCGTCACAAGTGGCAAAATTAAACCCCAGCCAAATTAAATAAAATCGCCAGATGCGACGAAATTTCTGGTAGTCCATGCCGTAATCCAGCGTTTTCACTTCCGCTTGGCTGTCATCAAAATTCTTCAGCCAGTTGGCAAAAGTTTTGGAATAGTTGATGCCGTTAAGATACCATCGCTGCACCGTTTTCAGGTCTTGATTGCAGCTAGGCACAGCATCAAAATTCCAGTAGCGCCCGTGGGGAAAAATGTATTTGTGGGTATAAACGCTGGAGATATTATTGGGTGTGCGCACGGTGATGATATGGATAAACACCTTGCCTTGGGGCTTTAAGAAAGTCGCAAGTTTTCTGAAGGCGTTAGTTAAATTGCCGACATGACAAAAAACGCCAACAGAAAGAATTTTGTCGAATTTTTCAGCAAACTCCGCCTCGTTCAAATCTCCTTCAAATAACGTGAACCTACCCGAACTCAGGTGACTTTCTGGGTCTTGCATTTTCTGCCGGATATACTCGCACTGTTCATGACTGAGGTTTAGCCCCGTAAACTGCACGTTGGGGAACTTAGACATAATATAGTTTGGCACACAGCCCCAACCGCAGCCAAAATCTAAAATGCGATCGCCATCCTCAATTCCCAGTTTTTCAATCAGGTCATCAAGCATCTGAATTTGCGATTGTTCCAAGTTTTCCGCCCCGCGTTCCCAAAGCCCCATACTGTACTTGGGATAGATGACAGGACTATCGCCCAGCATCCGATTCAGCATTCCTTGAGGCAAATCATACTGAAGTTTCATCAACTCTCTAGAACCTTCTGCCACATGATCAGTTTCAGTCAAAACCCACTCATAGGGCGCTAGAAGGGCAGGAAAATGCTTGAAAAGCACAGGCATATAGGTCGCAAAGAGCGATCGCAGCACTGCATCGGGCACCTCTAGCCCATTGATATAAGCCTCTGCCAAAGACATTTGTGCCGCATTAACCACCTTTACAGCACCGCGCGTCGTAGTATATGCTAAAGAACTTTTACCGTGAATATTGCCTGTTAATGGGATGTGCCGCTGAATTGTTTGTCCGATAGATGTTGCAGTCATACACCAATCTCCCGTGTTCGATAAAGGGTTTGGGTCAGATAATGCAGAAAAAATCTAATGCAGAAAAAATCAGGTTTAGACTATATTTAAGCCTATTTAAGGATTTATGCAATTTCTCTTCCATCAAACTTAATTAGCGAACAAATACCGGGCTATTGAGTCCGATTAATCTTCTCAGCCTTTAATTAATCTAATTAAAATTAATCTAATTAAACTGTGGCGGCAATTCAGTGGGCGAAAGCGTCCTCCCATCCGTTGGCTTCGGCGTATCCAAACTAGGAGCTTTCTCTGCATCGGTTGCGCCCCCTGCTCCTGCGGCACCCCCTGAGCTACCCGCCGCTTGTCCCTTCTCTGCATCTCCCGCAGGCTGATCGGCAGTTGGATCAAACGTCTCGATTGTCACCGATCGCGCCACTTGTTGCCCCGCCGAATTGGTGACTTGCAGCGTTACGACGACCGATCCGGGTTTTGGGGCTAAGGGAAAAGGAATCGATCCAGCTACCGTGACGGCTCCAGGCACAGGTAAAAGTTCGACCTTCGTCCCGGCATTGTCTTCAGCTTGCCAGGAAAACACTAACTTGGGAGGCGATTGTCCTGGACTAACTGGAATAATGTACTTGGGCATCGCTTCTTGACCGTTTACCCGAAAGGTAAAAATTTGTGGCAAACGCGGTTCAATTTTGATCGCCGCCGTTTTCAGCGTAATCGGTTTTTCGGGAACAAGCCCTTTAGGAATCACCGTTAAATCAAATGTTCGATCGCCCACCTTGCGATCGCCCGTTGCCACATTTTTACAAACCAGTTGTTCCTTCACCACGCAATATTTTTTCAGCTCATTCGGCACCCCCTTGGCAAAGTTATAAGTCTTCACCGGACTGATCACCGCCCCTTCCGCATCATGCCCAATAATTTGAATTGCCTTAATTTGCTTCGGATGTGCGATCGCCCAATTCAAACGAACCTCATGGGGTTGATTGTTTTGCACATCGGCTGGCGGTTTCTGGATGGGTAGAAGATTCGTAGGTTTAGAAGACGTTTTAGAAGACGTTTTAGAAGACGTTGCCGCTAGAATAGGCTGCTGTTTAGGAGGAGCCTGTTGATAGGTGGGTTGGGTTGAGGCAAATTCCAGAATTTCAGGCAGCGGAATCGGTGCGATCGCCACAGGAACAGTTTGGGCAGTAGTCGCAATCACCCGGCGATCGCGCGGGAGCAAATTCATTGTGAAAATATAGTTGCCCGATCGCTTCGCATCTGTGCGTACATTCCGACAAGTCAAAACCTGCTGCGTTTCTAAACAAAACGGACGCAAAGGTGCCGGAATGCCCCGGCTCAAATCGTAAGATTGGGGTCTGCTAATTACCTTCCCTTTGTCATCTTGACCGAAAATTTCCAGCGCCTTCAACTTTTCAGGATGGGTAATTTGAAACGCCAATCGGACAAAATCACCATTCTCTGCTGAGTATTCAGTCTCCTCTGGTTCAAACTTGAGAATTCTCGGTGCAACAGGCGGACGAATGAAATTTGACCAAATCAGCCACGCTAAAAACAACAATCCTGCCACACCCACTAACACAAACGGGAAAATTTGCCAGAACGGTCGTGCCTGCCAAAGAATGAATCCTCGTAGCGGCACTTTTGTTAAAGGATGCTCTTGGGGATCAGCCAGATCAACGTTGAAATTGAGCAGTTGTCCGCCACCAAAAACCGGACGCTTCCAAGGATCGAGAGGCTTCACCCAAAGCTGACTGTTCAGAGTTTGGTACGGTTTGAGATGGAGCTGAGGGGGTTCAAAGGTATACTCGCAGCGATCGCCCCCATCTAATTTAGTAATATCAAAAACAATGTCTCTAGGCGTGTTGCCATTATTGCTAACCTGAACTGAAAACAGCCCTGGCTCTTGCTTCACCTGGCTAATAATAGTCTGTAAATCTACCTGGACTTGATAAACAGGCTTAACCTGCAAATAAATCAAATCCATTAACGCCAAATTCGGACTATTTTCTGAATGCAGCCGCAATGTGGGTATGTAGTTCCCCGCCAATGCATCCAGGGGCAACTGCAACATCATTAAAATTAGTCCTTGCCCTCCCGGATTGAGATCCAGGCTATCGGACTGAACCGCTAATCCTTGCCCTTGGGCACCTTGGGGATAAATAATGTTAATCCACTCAGCAGGCAAATCGGCACAGGTCAACCGAAACCGATCCACGCGATCGCCCCGATTATGTACCAATATTTGAAACTGTTGGACACCTCCCGGCTGGGCGATCGTCGGCTTGGCACTCGTCGTCAACGGCTGCACCCCGAAGGTCGGATCACTGACCCGCACCGTATCTTGAATGGGCGGCAACACCTGAAGCTTTTGCGAATAACGAATCGGTGTGTCTTCGGGGTAATGCTGCGGCGCATCTACAATTAGCAAATAGTCAAACGTTCCCGGCAACGCATCTACAGGCACCTGAAACCGAAAAACCACCTCAGCGCTTTGCTTTGCACCCAGCGCCAAGCGTTCCTGAGCACAGCGACACCATTGCCGCAACGTGGGCGATAAATCATCAATAAAAACATCAATAACGGCGCTCTGGTTGCCCTTATTCCGAATCGTCACTCCTAGTTCAAACGTAGAACCTGGCGTAACCGTATCATTGCCCGCAGAATTGAGAATGACTGCCAGGGGCTTTCCCGGTTCCGCTGCTCTAGCCGGAGCAAATGAATCCTGTTGCGGTGCAATTAACGAATGATAGTGGCGAGTTTGGTTAATCTCAATGGTTTCAACAAATCCTCGACGCACCAAGTCTTCCAAAATGAGATGCAAATCTGCTTCAGAACGCTGTGTGCCCGCCACCACTTCAGAAAACGTCAGCGTCCCTTGCTCCAGCATCCAAGCTAATGTTTGCCGCTGAGCATCGGGGAGCATAAGCACTTCTGCCATGTTCAAATCTTCGGTTGCAGAGGTGAATTGTTGACTAGTCATGGGTTAGTTTTTGGGGGTTAACTACACTTCGGGTTTAAATCCTGCGCTTGATACAACTTGACACGATGATCATCGCCACCACTCACCACCAATACTTTTTGATCAACGCGCACCACATCAACAGCGTTCATAGGCTGAGAAGATTGCGCCAGCGATTTACCATCCAATACTTGATTCGTCCGATTATCCAATGTCCACAGCATGACTCGTCCATCTTCTCCCGCACTCGCCAGATAGCAAGCATCGGGGCTAAATGCCACCGATCGCACAGGTTTACCCTGATGTCCCGTTGTCCATTCATCTACCAGTTCACAAGGCTTGTCATCAGCTAGGCAATTGTGTAGATTCCAGAGGCTAATCTTGCCCTGATTATCAGCAGTTGCAAGCAGTTCTGGATGATGTTCAGGGGCAGCAACACTTAGGATGTAATTTTCTTTACCTCCAGCCATGTAAGGCAGCGGTTTAAGTGTGTCTTCTTTAAGGTTCCAAAGCGTCAGCCGATTGAATCGTCCCGCGATCGCTAAACTCTCTTCCTGTTTTCCCACCAACGCCATGGAATTAATGGCATAATCCAGCTTCTTTTGTCGTAAAAAAGACGGGTTATCAGTTTGTTGACTAGCGGTATCGTTCGTTAAATCCCACTGCAACACCAAGCCGCTGCCATGCCCGCTATAGAGCGATCGGGAATCTTGAGCAAAGCGGATATCAAACACGCGATCGTCCTTTTCATGAAAGAACGAAGATTGCAGCTTACGAGTGAGTAAATTAGAAACTTGAATCTGTCCATTTTCAAAACCATCCGCAATTAAATCATTATCCACTGGGCGGTATCGCACAATGCGAATTGCCTTATCAGCACGATTAACAATTCCCTCCGAGATCAGGCGCTCGCCCTTCACTTGCCACCGCCGAATCGTTTCATCATCCGAAGCGCTAACCACCTCAGTTGCCAAGCCATTAAATTGAACTGCATTCACAGGAGCCTGATGACCCGCCTTTAACAGAGCCGGAATCAGCAGTGCTAATAACAGAATAATGAGGAATAGTAATTGCAAAAACCAGGGCACAATGGGCAGAACTTTCAGTCTTAAAGTTTGGGTATTATTGCGAACCTCTAAGCCAGAATCAGCCAGTATTGCTTTAACTTGTAGCGAAAGTTGGTGCGACCAACCCACATAAGGACGAGGATGACGGACTTTAAGCTGAAGCGTTTCAGTTTCGCCAATATTTAAGACTGCATTTTCAGGCGTTAGTTCTAGCCGACTTTGCAAACGTGCCTGCGCTTTTTGGCGACCCCTTGCGGGTATCTCGAAGAGCGCGCCCCCTGCTATCAACAAACTCTGAACCGAGACATCTTTCTGCTGCACATCAACCGTCACCGTCTGCTGCAAATTACTCTGGTTATCCAATTCCAACGTATAAATTGCAGAATCTGCCCGCCGATTTTTCCACCACCCTCTTGTCGCCGGAATTCTTTGGCGAAGCGGATTACAGCGAAAATCAACATAGCCCAGTGGCATCACAGTTAACACTGCCTCTGCTTGGGCTGGCGCTGCTTGGGGCTGACGCGCTTCAATGATGAACTGATAAATCTCGCTGGGTGCATGGATCGGGGAAGGCAACAGACACAGCAAAATCGTCTCTAGTTGACCGTTGGGAGGAATTTGAATGCGACGCTCCCCACCATCGACCATCCACGCAGGATCTAACCCCAAAATTCGCAAACTAACATTTGCCGAATGACGGTTCAGGTTATAAACGGTAACGGGCATTTCAATCAAATCACCTGGCGCACCCTGAAACTTCCGTGAAGGCAACTCTAACCGAGGCGACATCACCCCTGTTCCCTCTACCAGCAAATTCAAGACCTGCCGATCTTCGTCGCGCAAATCTAACGAAAGCACCCGGATTGTTAGTGTCATCGTTCCGGCAAACCCACCGGGCACAGGCGGTACATCGATAATCGTAACCGTAAAATGAGTGCGATCGCCTCCCGGAATTTTTGCCGAAACATCAGGAGCCAGCCGATACCAATGGTTCGAGTGAGCCTCTACTCCAGAAGCCGCCACTTCTAGCTGAAATGCAGAAAACTCACTGCTATTATTCGTCACCACCACATCAAAACTAGCCGTAGAACCTGGCTTATATTTGAGCGTTTGAGTAGAGAGAACCGTGGTAATCAGTTTAGACATGAGGGAAATGCCAATAGGAGAAGAAATACATATAGATTCAAGGCAATACCAACGTTAAACCGAAATTAATTGTTTACGCTTCCAAGCAAAATGTAGGAGATTAATTCCCAATTCCTGCGCCGCCCGTATTGTTTCTCTGGGCAGCATCAGCCCATCCGTCACCGCCCAAGCTTGGCTCAAATCACCGACAACCAGAACAATGCCACCCCAAGCTAAAATTTCAATCGGCATTTCATGAATTACCGGAAACTGAGCAAACAAAAACGGTTGCGATCGCAGCGGATGATCTCGATTGAGCTGTCCTAAATCATCTCCTAATCCATCTGCTGAATCATGCCCCAGATCCTGTTCTGACCCATCACCCACTGCAAACCCAATCTGTGCCGCCAAAGTTTTCACGGGTTGAGCGATCGCCCCCAACAACTCCTTCAAGCTAGTCTCAACCTCCGCCAACTCTGCCTCAACCTCCTGCTGCTCTGCTCCCAGGCTGACATCCCGACGAATTTTTGCCAGCGCCTGTTGTAACTCTTGCCGGATCAGTGCCAGCTTGAAAAAGCGAGCATCCCCTAACGCATGGATCAAAATTGTGCCGCCCAACGCTAAATGCTGTTTCAAATTTTCTAATGCTACATCATCAAACGTCAGTTGATCCGAGTCCAACGTTAGCAAGTCGGCAGTTGAATTTCCACTCAGAGTTTCTACAACTGCACCCAGCCCTGGATAAAGAGCAGGCAGCGATCGCACCAATTCTGACCAACGCTCAGGCGAAGACTCAGCCCCGTTTACCTGCGCCACACTCACCCTTCCCAAAGGACGCGCCTGCACCTGTTGCCGATACCGCAAATCGACGTGATTGATACCCGGAGAAAACACATCAGCCGTCTCCTCCAAACACACCACACCCGCCTGAATTACAACGCGGCATAGCTCCACTTCTAACGCATCAGGCGGAGTCGTTTTTTCATCAATTCGGAACGTCTCCTGCACCAACTCCGGCTCGACAGAACGCTGAAGGCGATCGGGATCAACATAGCTCAACACCAAATAAATCACCGCCGTTCCCGATCGCGGCGGCTCCGAAGCCAACCGATACGCGATCGCTTCTGGAACAATAATTGGATTCCCTAATGTATCGATCGCCACCCCCGGCTGCACCTGCAACCAACGGCGATCGCGGTACTGCGCTGCAAATTCTTCCGGGGCAGCCACCATTCCCACCTTTAACCCACACACAATCCCTGGCTGATGCAACGACTGATAATGCACATTTTGCCGTTGCCGATGATACTCATGTGCTGCCCGCCAACGCGCCGCCGTCAGCAGCAAACCATCCGTTACTTGCAGTCGTTCGAGCGGCAGAGTTCGAGGAGAAGAAAACATAAGAAGCACAAAATATAATGTTGTCCCGACAACGATGATTCAATTAGGTCTAGTTACCCATCTTTAGGAAGAGCCTCTGTCAGCCTCCTCCAGAACAGCGCCGATAGTTTGCCGTACCCCAATTTTTAAGTCATACGTACAAAAAGCAGGTTTTTCTTGTTCAATGACCGATCGCACCAACTGTTCATTAACCCGTTCCCAATCATCTACATAAATTTGAACATTAAATGGTAAGGTCGCCCCCCTCCTAACGTCGCATCTTCCCCCATCTGAGCCTCTCCTAGAATGAATCCTCGATGAAATGACTCTGATATCGCAATATGTTTATCCTCTTCCTGTGCAGAATCATCATCTAGGGGTAAACCCGTTGCCAAATGCAGGTAAAAACATAATCCTCGTCGAGTTCCCCGCCACCGATAAATTTGCATTGCGTTCCGAATCAAATCTCGCTGACGATTCAATGGTAAATAGGATTGCGGTGTCCAGCCTACCCAATGGGCTAAAAACGGCAGCAGCCCTTGAGGCGCTGTAGTGGGGTCAAGGTATGCCCACAGCGTATCTAAAGAATTAACCGCAGGTTCAAACGCTTGCTCAAAAAATCTTCAGAAATCGCCCAACAAAATCAAGCTCCTGATAAATTGCAGGCAGAAATTTAGCATATAAACTTCGAGGACGTAAATGCAGTCTAAACGACGCAAACTCGACTTGCCGTCTCCCCGTATCTGGCTCAATTGAATAAACCACTAAGCGACCCTGATAGTCCAACTTCAGCGTCGGATTTTCACCGTGTACCCCATGTTGCTCAAAAAAATCAGCCGCAATTTGAAAATACAGCACCGCATCCATCTGATGCCCTGGCAGAATCTCCGATCCCTCTGTACCAATGCGGCACCAATCAGACGGGAAATCCCCTTCCACTTGCAGCGATAACTCTAGGCGATCGCGCTCCAAATTCCTAACCTGCACCACCATTTCGCTCGGCTCACCCGGATATAGCAACAGACTCAGTTCCGGCGCTGCATCGATCGCCCCAGAAGCTGCCCCCAAAGCCATCTCCGTTCCCGTCCCTGAAAGGCGCCTGCCACCTGCATGGGCGTTAGCTGAAGGCTAAAAGACTGTCCCGGTCTGGTCTGAGCCATGTTCCTTCTCCCTTAATTAATGAGGCTAATCGCATGACCCGATCGCAACTGTGCATCTGCCCACGAGCAAATCAAACCATTAGCCCCCGGATTAACAATGCCCTCGGTCGAGAGCGATCGCACCCAACCGTTTTCCTGCCGCCGCAATTCAAATAGCAGCACTGCACCAAGATACCGTACTCCTGTTGTCCGCTGGATCAATGTAATAATATCTGAAGGATAAACCGCAGACCCAAAAGCCCAACCCGTCCCTTGCGCACCACCCGTCAACGGATTGAGAAACCGATAAAGCGCCACCCGCAAGCTTCTCAGAATTTCCTGCTGTGCCTGAGGATGATTGTATTCTGGCTCTAAGCCCACCTCAGTTTGTACCGCAACCCCGACATATTCGGGTTCCGAAAGCTGAACTTGAATACCTAGCAATCGTCGTTCATCAAGGTATTCCAAAACCTGTTCTTTTAACTGGGGCAGTATCATTAACTGAGCCGGATCAATCCCCTCCCCCCGATCGATTCCTTCTCGATTCGCCTGCGGGACGATCAGCAGTTCTACCCGCCCCGGATGCTCTTTCGACTGCTGACTAGGGCAAAGCACACGGGCGATCGCTCCCCGTGCCCCTTGCAAAGTTAACGCCTCAAAATCCTCAGGCGTAACAGCGCGATCGCGGGTTCGCAACATTCGAGGCACCCGAATCACCGCATCATCCAATGACTCAGCATCTGCCCCATTCCTAGCCGCCGCATGATTAGTTGCCCTCGCCACATAAGGCACCGCCGACTTCAGCGTGCGCAACGTATGGCGCTGCACATTTCCCTTCTGTCCGCCCCCTGTGCGATACGCCACCATGCGCAGCATTGCCCCCCGCGCTGGCACCGCCCCATACTGCCGCTCTGTCATGGCATCCTCCATCAGGGCGATCGCTGCCTCGCCGCCAAGCTGAACCCTGGCACGGAGTTGAACATTTTCTTTTAACTGAGCAGGCTCCCGAATCAAAGGACCAAACTGAAGCAGACCCGTCTGAGAATCGATCGTGTAATGCCGATCTTCCACCGTCGAATCGGCAAAATCATTAACCTCCTGCCAAATTTGGGGCAATCCGTGAGGCGGTATCACCAGTAAATGTTCTCCCTCCTGACGCGGCAAAATAGGCACGCCCTGAATTGAAAAGTTTTGCCCTGGTGTGCCGTCACTTTCGCCAATTAATTCATCCCGAATCAGCTTGCACTGGCTCGCGTTTACCGTTCCACCAATCGATCGCACTGCGAGTTTCATGATCTGTGGCGAACTGCTATATCCGGATTGTCGGCTACCAATATTACTGTTCTCAGGTAATGTATAAACACAGCGAATCCAGCGTCCTTGATACGTTGCAAAATATTCTATCGGGAACTGCTGAGGCAAGTGCAATACAATATCCGCTGCCTGTACTGCTGAGGGTTGTGCCGTGCCGCTAAAACTAAACCCACGAGTACTATCATCTGTGTCGTTCAATAGCGCTGGCTGCCACTTCTGACCATTCCATGCTTCCCACCGTAAAGGCGGATGATCTGGATTAATTCCTGTTGAAGTTGCAGCTTCCCCTCCTACCGTTAAAGCAATTACATTTCCTTCAATCGGTTGAGTCGGATCGAACCCGATATAGAAACAATTTCCGGGCTGGGGTCGTTCACTAAAAATTGGCTGCTCGCGTCCTTCCCAGTGCCCATCGTCATGTTGTGTCCATAAATTAGTAAAGCGATCGCGCATTACTCCTGGTATTATTTCTACTGTCTCTGCCGTTAAAAAATGGCTGACCACAGGTCTAGCAATTGTTAATGCTCGATCGGTGCTAAAAGCGATCGCCTCTCCATCCTCCATTCGTTCCGTTGTAACTTCAATACCACCAGGAATTTGATAGGTTGAAGGGAGTGCCGTAGTCAGGTAAAAGGTAATATCTGCTTGAGCCGGGGCGGGTGGATGCAGGCGAATTCCTAGCAGTTCTAAAAACGCCACGTAGTTCCGACGAGGCACCTGGTTAAACCGCTGCAACATCTGCTCTGTCATCCAAGCAAATAGTTCAACCAACGTAATGCCCGGATCGCCTGGATTAAAATTTGTCCACTCTGGGCAATAGCGCGGAATTCGCAGAATGCATTCATCGACGAGATCTTTAAACGAGCGATCGTCGAGATCCGACTTCGGTAACTTCGGCAAAAAATCAAATTCCACAATTACCCCGCTGATGGCAACAAATAAAAGGGATAAACTAAACTGCGCGAATCATGGCTATCTTTGCAGTGGTAGTAAATGACAATATCAACCCGTCCTCGCGTCGGATCGGGATCAGCCCGCACCGCATCGAGCTTAATGCGCGGCTCCCACTTTTCTAACGCATCCTGCACGTGCAAACGAATCATCAAAAGCGTTTGAGTATTCATGGGCGCGAACGCTAGCTCCGACAACCGCGACCCAAACTTAGGACGATGAAGCCGCTCACCTAAGCTAGTCCGCAGAATAATCTGAATTGATTCCTCGATATTGCGAATCGTCCCAGTTAACTGCAATCCGCCCTGCACGCTCACTTGTAACGGAAACCCCCACCCCTGACCGAGATGATGGGGCTGATTATTTATCTGTGGCATAAGATCTACCCAGCGAAACCATCACCAATGCCGTTAATGTAGCGAAGCATTGGGTGAGCAACTATTCGCCAAAAGTCGAGTACAAATTTAAACCAGCGTCACCTCTGCCAAACCCTGGGCAAACAGGGCGATCGCCCTAAATAATGCTTTCGTAATAAATCCCAAACCTGAATAAACCGCTGCCTTGCCTCTGTCGTAGAATGACCCCGATATCGACACAGAAACCCATTCATCAACCGAGTTGCCCCCATTTCAGCCGCCGGCAACTCTCTAGAATTTTCTTCAAATGACAAAAGCGATCGCACCGCCGCCACAAACTCCGCCGATACCTCTCGCCCCACAAACCCAAAACTTCCCACCACTGCACAGCCCGACAGCCCATGGGCACTCAGCAACATTTCACTCCCGCCCAAAAGCCACTGAGGATCAACCCATAGCAATTGCCCCGCCTGCCAAACTTCCAGATGCGATCGCCATTCTCCCGACAAAAACCGTTCGCCCCTGGCGCTCCGCCCCAACCGAGTCATGTCCCAACCCAGCCAAGTCGCCCCCGCCTCCAGGTCTACCCGTACCGACTGCCGATATCTAGCGCCATCAAAAAGAATTGTCTCTTGCGGCAACCATTCTAAACCCGCATTCTCAGCAACTTGAACATGAATAGCTTGATTAGATTCCTGATCGCTTCCATAAACTTTAGTCGCCGCCGCCGTTGTCAGACAAACTTGAGCATTGGGATGCAGCAAAATTTGGCTAGAGAGACGATCGCCCCCCACAATGCCACCCGCCGTATGCAGCATCACACCATGACAAACGCCCTTTCCCTCTGAATAAAACGATCGTTGAATTTTTAGAGGCGCTTGCATCAAACTCCGGCTCAAAATTGTCTCACCGTTACGATGCTCAAACTCTAACTGTAAATTTCCCTGCCACCCCGTCGGCTCAGAAGCATCTAGCAGATTCATCATTGAGTTAAGGGCATCGTCACTTTAAAGATACTCTCCGCAGGCTTTTGAGCAATCGTTGCGTCCCAGCGATCGCCTCTAAAAACCTAGCAGCAGCAGCCGTTTCCACCACATCCACACCCCAGTTACCCGGCTGCAATGCATCTGGCGAATCACTCGTTGCCGGAGTCGTTTTAATCCCTCCCAAAACCAAAACTTCAGCACTTCCTTGAATCTCAGCCCGACGCTTTGCCACCAAAACCTCAGCGCAAAGTTGCCCCACTTGCTGCGGCGAAAACTCATGACTAGGAAACAAAACCTCAACCACCCAATGAGGATGATCAACTAGCCGACATTGAATAGGAGCGCTCAAACCTTCCTGAAAAATAGCGCTAAACGCTGCCCGGCTCAAGGCAGGAACGACATCAGGAGAAACATCAAAGTTGTGAGAAAGCAACATCCGCCCTTGAGAAATATCAGTCACAGTTTCCATCCCTTAGGGGTTAACAGAGATCTCAATTACTTTACCGGTTAACGGGCTACTCTGCTTGCCTTCACACCTCACATCCCTGGTTCTAGGCTGTTAAAACAAATCATCATTCAAAAGCTCAGAAACCGTGTAAGGACAATTTGCCGGAAATGTCTCTCGCCCTAATCCAGTTTCGGCAGCAGCTAGCTTGCAAGCATTTTGGTACGATCGCGGCAGCTCTGTCTCTACATAAACCTTAAGGCTGGGGCTATCAGCCAGTAAGCTCTGAATGCGCAAACGCTGTTCTGTTATGGTAAAGCGCCAACTATTACTCTGTTTTGAGGGCTGATACTGCCCCTTTAAAAGATGCATGAGCAAGACTTCTAACCGACTTTGGAGCGATCGCCGATCTGACTTTCCCAAGCTCTCAATCTCCTCCGCCAAATTTTCCCAATCCAATGCACTCACTCGTCTGGCTCGGAGAGCGATCGCCATTTCCTGAGTCCATTGATAAAAGTCTTGCTCATACAAACTCGTGCTCTGTACTGAATTTGACAAAGGTTGTTCTAGCATGACAAACCCTTCCAATAATTTGATGAGCAATTGATCTGATATTGTAGCAAGGCGATCGAGTTCTTGCGCTTCTGATTCAGGCATTGCTGAATGGAAGTATGAATCCTTGAGATGCTATGGCTCTGATCGCCCCCTAAATTCCCCATTCTGGGGGACTTCCGAACCTTTCAAAGTCCCCAGAATGGGGAATTT
>JAAUPA010000131.1 GCA_012034615.1 Leptolyngbyaceae cyanobacterium CSU_1_4
TCTACGACTGGCTTCGTTTCCAAGCCTTTTCGCCCCCTAAATCCCCAAATTGGGGACTTTGAAGCACAGAACTGGATCAGAAGCATTGGGGGGGTTGGGGTGCGGTTCGCCAGGGACTTGGCTAGATTCGATCACTTGTGTATACACGGTAGCCCCCTAGGAGAAGGGTTGGGGATGAGGGCAGATAGGAATCTTACAGTTCAAATCGGATTGTCCTACTATCTCTAACCTGCTATTTCTATCACTAATTTCACCTTAAATGCCCGTTCAAAGCTACTTTTTTGATAACCCAAACTCCAAAGCTCTAGGGCACAGTCATCGCCAGGATGGGTCGGCTTGAGATAGAGGTCAACCTGTTGCAAAGCGCGCTGAAAAATGACTTGAGCTTTGGCGATCGCCCCAATTTGCCGCCGATCCATCGCCACCGCCAACCGCAGCAGGGGATGCAATTGCTCAACCACTTGGCGATACCGTTTACTGCTAATGCTGCGGTAGGTGTCGTGCTTCTTTTTTGGATCACTCTTGCGGTGATACCGAGCCAAGTTGGCAATGGTTTCTACCTCCACCTCGGCATAGCCCAGCAAATCGCTGTTACGAATCAGGTAGTAGGAATGCTTGTGGTGGGCAGAGTGGCTAATAAAGTGCCCACAGTTGTGCAAAATGGCGCTTGCCCATAGCAGTTCTCGCTCCTCCACATCCCACTCATGAACCATCCCTTTTGTTTGATCGAACAGATCCAGCGCCAACGCTGCCACCCTTTCGCTGTGTTGTAAATTAACGCCATACTTTTGGGCGATCTTCAACACACTTCTCTGGCGAATCGAACTTTGAAAGCGCAGCCGATCTTCAATAAGCCCATGGGTCAACATCCAATCGACCACTACTCCCTCGCGGAGCGATCGTTCGCAAATGGTAATGGTTTCAATTCCCAACAACGCCATAGTCTCTTGCAAAATCACAGCCCCCGCCACAATAATCTCGGAACGACGCTCGGACATGCCAGGAACGGCAGAACGTTCAGCGTAATTGAGTTTACGCAACCGATTGACAATTTCCCGGAGATCTTTGAGGCTAAATTGATAGCCATTGAGCGGCGTGGGCACTATTCCCAGCTTTTCGCGGGCATGGATGACTGCCAAAGTTTCAATAGTTCCAGAGGTGCCGATCATGCGCGGCTGTTCTCCGGGGTTTAGGTTGGCTCGAATTTCTTCGATCGCCCGCTCTAACATTCCTTTGACATAGAATTGCAGATCAGCAAACTCGCTGTTGCTAATGGGGTCGGTTTTAACCATCTCGGCGCTCAGTCGAACGGCTCCAACCTTGGTGCTACTCAGCGATCGCGGCTCTTCGCCATTTCCCAAAATGAGCTCCGTCGAGCCCCCGCCAATGTCAATCATGACGTGGGGCTGATTTTGCAGTTCCATGCCCGACAGCACCCCTAAATAGATGCGCCGCGCTTCTTCTTGCCCCGAAATTAGGTTAATGGTCAACCCTAGTTCTGTTTCAATTTGCGCCAAAAACGTGCGCCCATTGGGGGCTTCTCGGACTGCGCTGGTGGCAACTGCCACAATGGCTTCGGCATTCATCCGAGTGGCAATGTCTTGGCAGCGACGCAGTGCGGCGATCGCCCGAGCCATAGCTTCCAGGGTAAGTAGCCCCGTCTCTGGATCGCGATCGCCGAGGCGCACCGTCGATTTTTCTTTGGCAACAATGGTGAAGGCTGGAATGCTCGGCTGAATTTTCACCACCACCATGTGGATCGAATTGGTACCGACATCAATGGCAGCTAAGAAGCGATCAGAGTCTAAGTTTTGCAAAGTTGGGGCAGACATGGCGGTATACGCAAGCCAGGGTGGTTTTTCGTGGACTACAGCGACGGTTTAAGAGTCGCATAAATAGTACCGCAGCACAGCCGCTCACAAAGATGAAGACTGTGTAGAACTTATCATTGTTCCGTGGGGGGGCAATTTCTGATAGCTTACTACTCAGGGACGATCGCGGATGCAGGCTTCCTTGCCCCCATCTCCTTGCTATAACGATTCGCTTGCTGTAATTGGGAGGACAGTCATGTCTATTTTGTTTCAAATCGCCCTTGCGGGCTTGGTGTTTATCTCTTTCGTCATGGTTGTTGCGGTGCCCGTGGCTTATGCCTCTCCCCAAAACTGGGATCAGTCCAAGCGGCTGCTTTATCTAGGATCGGGGCTATGGATTATTTTGGTGCTGCTGGTCGGTGGTCTAAATTACTTTGTGGTTTAGCCTAGAGGCTTAGTCTAAAGTGGTTTGGCTTAGGTGGTTAGCTTAGAATGTTTTATCAACAGTCTGGCGAACCCTCGAACAAGTGATATCAAATCTGTATAAGATACAAGGCAGGGACAAAGCGTTAGTGTGTTCCTGCCCAATTTTGTTGAGTAGCGAGTAAGCAATGACTGTTTTTGAAGGGACATTCACCCACACCGAGTCTTTGCGGTTTGCGATCGTCATTGGTCGGTTCAACGACCTGGTGACCGGCAAATTGTTAGAAGGCTGCCAAGATTGTTTGAAGCGCCACGGAATTGACCCAGACCCGCATGGCGCTCAGGTCGATTATGCCTGGGTGCCTGGATGCTTCGAGATTCCGCTAATGGCGCGGCAACTCGCCCTGTCGCATCGCTACGATGCCGTGATTTGCTTAGGAGCCGTTATTCGTGGCTCTACGCCGCACTTTGAGTATGTGTCTGCTGAGGTGTCTAAGGGCATTGCGGCGGCAGGGTTTCAAACGGGCGTTCCGGTGGTGTTTGGTGTCCTCACGACTGATACCATGCAGCAGGCGCTAGAGCGAGCAGGCATTAAAAGCAATTTGGGCTGGGAATACGCCATGAGCGCGATCGAGATGGCAACCCTAATGCGGCAGGTTAATGCTGCTAACTCTGCTCTAAATGGCGGCAGTTCGGCTTCGCAAACCTTACCTACTTCGCTCAGAAGTGCGCTGCCGATCGCCGATACACCAGAGAGTTAAGATTAAATTACAAATTAGGAGTTGACACGGGTTCATAAATCTGGCAAATTAGGAGATGCGCAATTCTGCGGGTGTAGCTCAGTGGTAGAGCGCAACCTTGCCAAGGTTGATGTCGTGGGTTCGAATCCCATCACCCGCTTCACAAGTAAAAGCCTTTGAGTCTTAGGATTCAAAGGCTTTTGTCATAGAGACATGAACGAAGATTGAGTGCAAAGCAGTTGCAGAATGCTTGGATAAAAATGAGGACTGCTTCTGATTTTCTATAGCGGGGTACCTTGAGGTTGCGAGTGAGGCATCAATGGGATACTGCTATGGCAATCTATGAAAAACCAGTCCGATTTCTCATGAGAGAGATGGTTAATACCTTTGAGTTGCAAAACGGTCAGAGTTTTGTCAAACAGCAAGCGATTAATTGGTTTGAACAAAACTATCCAAAAATCAAAAAAGGAACAATTACAGCTCACTTAATTCGTCTATCAGTAAATGTTTCCAGTAGGCTACATTACACACCAAAGCCGGGAGAAGATGACCTATTTTTTCAGATTGATAGCAATCATTTTCGCCTGTATGACGTTAAGCAAGATCCTTTGCCAATTCACAGTGCAATGAATAGGATAGTGTTGCAAAATGCAGAGATGATAGAAGAGGTAGATCTTGGAATATCGTCAGAGTTTGCCTATGAATCCGATTTGCGTGACTACCTCTCTAAGAATTTACAAATTATTGAGCCAGGATTGAGACTTTACGAAGAAGAGGGAATTACAGGTGTTGAGTTCCCTGTGGGCGGTCGTCTTATTGATATTTTGGCTGTTGATTCCCAAGGAGATTTTGTCGTGATTGAACTCAAAGTATCGCGGGGATACGATCGCGCGATCGGGCAACTGCTGCGTTATATGGCATGGATACAGAAAAATCAAGCGGATTTAGGGCAAAAAGTGCGGGGTATTATTGTCGCTAGAGGAATCAGCGAAGACTTATTACTGGCGTGTTCTCTAATGCCTAACATTCACCTGTTTGAGTATGAGTTATCTCTTTCGCTCAAGCAAGTTTATCCGATCGGTAACTAAAATCTCATGTGCCAGTTAGGAGATTAGATTTTCTTGGGTAAGCTGAGGCTGAATTTTTTGCGAAACAGTCTGCATTTATGCCTAAGCAACCTGAAGAAGAATTGAAGCAATCGGGAGAACCCTCTAAGACCCGCGCTTTAGGAACTGAATTACTCTATGCATCTCTATCTATTCTTAAGGAAAATGGTAGCGAGATGTCGTCTAAGCACCTGTTTGAAAAAGTTGCGGAACGGGTGACCTCAGATGCCTGGGCTACAACTTTCTATGAAAATGGAAATTTACGCTGGCAGTCAATTTTGCACTTTTTTAGTATTCGTTCTGTAAAAGCTGGTTTTCTGATTAAAAATCGAGGATTGTGGTTACTTACCTCTGAAGGAGAGAGTGCTCTTAGTTTGGGTAAGCATGGTTTAATCAATGCTTCAAGGGAAGCTTACAAAAAATGGAAAATTCAAAAAGGATTATCGACTTCCTCCGAAGAAATAGCAGAGGTTGATAACTTTGAGAAAACAGAATTGACTCAAGATGAAATAGAAGAAAGAGCGACGGAGGGAATAGAGACCTTTATAAAACAGTAAAAATGCTTATGAGTTTCAGGATATTTGCGCTGCTTTATTGAGAGGTATGGGATACTACACGCCTTTTATAGCGCCTCGTGGAAAAGATGGTGGCGTTGATATTGTTGCCTATAGAGATCCGTTAGGCACTGTTTCTCCAAGAATTAAAGTTCAAGTTAAACACCGAACATCAACCACTTCCGTGCAGGAAATTAGGCAGTTGATTGGACTGTTGGGAATGGATGGTGATGTCGGAATTTTTATATCAACAGGGGGCTTTACGCCAGATGCTAAAGTGACTGCTAGAAGTTCGCACGTTCATATTGAATTAGTAAATATGAATCGATTGATTAGTTTGTGGCAAGACTTTTATCCGAAGATGACTGATGAAGATAAGAGTATGTTGCCTCTAACCACTGTTTACTTTCTTTCACCTAAAACTTGATGATTGTTGGCTTACTTCAGTTGTCCTTTCCCCCTTTTTGTTACCAGCATCCACCCTTCAGCCTTACCCAAAACTTGCTTCTCCTTTAGCTTCAAAGATGCGATCGCCCTCTCATCCAACAGTAAATAAGGCTGTGCTGCTTTCTTCCAAATATGATGAATGATCCTAGCGGGTTAGGGTTATAAGATGGTGTTTTTAGATCCAGGCGCGATTATTCCAGAAGCAAAATTGACCCGCTATCTACTGGTACTACTTCCAAAGGATGATAAGTCTAAATTTTTGGCTCAGGCTGGCTATACGATCGCAAACTGGCAGCAGCTTGAGCAGGACTTGAGAACACAGATTTTGCCGCGCTTGGCGATCGCCACTGAGAATACAAAGTTTGGACAAAAGTATCAAATTGATGGGGTGCTGAGCGGTTCCAATGGAGCTGAATTGCGAGTGCGGACAGTGTGGATTGTAACGGCACAGGAAACACGCTTTGTTACTCTAGTACCAGGAGGATAAGCAAATGATTGAACTTTATACTTGGGTTGCATTAACAGAAGATCTGCCGAGATATAGGTTGAAGAAGGGCGATCGCGCGATGGTAATTGAGCATTACCCGATGCCAGAAGGACAGGAGGATGGCTACAGTTTGGAGGGCTTTGGCGTGGCGATACCAGAAGTGACGATCGAGGTGGGAGCGTCACAGGTTGTTCCAGTGGAGAGTCCGGTGGAGGTGGGATAGGAGAATATTTCCCAAGTCCAGATGAAGGTAGGAGGAGCGGGCGCTCCTTTCAACCTGGTTTACTAATTTGTCCTTTCCCCCTTTTTGTTACCAGCATCCATCCTTCAGCCTTACCCAAAACTTGATTGTCCTTTAGCTTTAAAGACGCGATCGCCGCTCCATCCAACAATAAATAAGGCTGTGATTCTTTCTTCCAAATTCGCCTCAGCTTTGTTGGGAAGTCGGAATGACAGGGCGATCGCTATAAAAACTCAGTGACGGTCGGGCATCAGGAAACGACGTATACACTAACTCGCCATTCGGAACAAAGCGCTGAATCATGGCGGCAACGGGCTTGACTGGATAATGCTCTGCCAATTCCCACACCCAATTATTAGAAGCCATGAACAACAGCAGGGATAGGTAAGTTCCCCACAGCAACACTGCAATAAACTGTGGATTTTGCCTTGCCATTAAAGCGGCTGTCACTAACATTGTGAGCGCAAAAGCTGCCAACACAAGCTGTAAATCGAATTCAGAAAACTGTTGCCCACTGAAATAGACTACGCCCACGATCGCTGCCAGCGCCAACCCCGCAAACCAGCCGACCCAAACCGGAGAGTAGGGCTTAGTCGCAAACTGAGGAATGCCTACCTGCTGTCCTCGTCGCCAAAGAGCGGCAAGCTGAGCGCCAATGAGCAATGCCAACGCTGGATAAAGGGGCAAAATGTACCAGGGTAGCTTCGTTGCCATGAGTGAAATAGCCACGAAGTAGACCCCAGTCCAAGCGATCGCCAACTTTGCCCAACTCAAATTACGATTCGCCCAAGCCAGCCGACCGCCCAAGGGTAGAAATAAAATCCAGGGCACTCCATACTTCAGCATTTCCAGCAGGTAATACCAGGGCGCGCCTCGGTTGTTTTCCACATCCGTCCAAATGCGTTGAAAGGATTGATTGAATAAGTTATTGCCCAAAAGCTGTCCGTAGTGGAACCCTTGCGCCCCATACCACAGGCTAGCGGGTAAGCTGCCCAGCACAATGCCAAACCAAAAATAGGGAAAAGTTAGCAGTCGGGGCGTATCCCACAACAGAAAAAGGAGGGCGATCGCTCCCATAATCATTGCCATCATCATTCCCTTGGTCAACGCAATTAGCCCCAAGCCCAACCCCATGCCCCACGCATAGCGATAATCTCGCCGACTGCGCACGGCACAAAGCATCATCACCATGACAAAGCACAGCACTGCCCCGTCTAACATTGCCAGCCGTCCATTGCGCAACACAGGCAGCGAAGTGAGATAGACCAGCGCCGCCAAGACAGCAGGTAAACGCTGATAGAAAAGCTCGCGTCCGATCGCATACAGCAATGGCACCGAGGCAGCGGTTAGCAGGGCACCGGGAAGCCGGGCTGTCCATTCGTTAACGCCGCCCAGGGAGTAAGCGATCGCCACTAACCCATGCACCAAAGGCGGCTTGTTGAGATACGGCTCGCCCCAGATGGTGGGATAGAGCCAGGTGAGAGAACCTGCTGGAGCTTGCCAAATTTCGCGGGCAACCTGTGCCACCAGCCCCTCGTCCCAGTCGCGCAGGGGAACGCCACCCAGGTTAATGGTAAAAAGGGCGATCGCCACTGCGGTCAATGCCAGAATAATTAGGCGATCGGTCGAGGCGCTGGGGTCGGCGGGCTTCATTTTGCCCAGGGGCTGATCGGTCATAAGGAAAGTGATGGAGGTGGGGATATTTTAAGCCGCCCTCTGCTCCGTTGCGCGATTTGACAAGCTATCCGACAAGCCATCTGATAGGCTATCAGACATTTCACTAGGTACACCATCTTGGGTCAACGAGGGAAAATTGCCGCCTTTCTGAAGCAAGCTCTGAACCATCGCCATCATGGCATCGACCTTGCGCGATCGCCATTGATCCACCAAACTCGTCACCTCCCCAGCAGGTAATCGTCGGTGCATTGCTTCTAGTAAATAAGCCGCGTGTCCCTTCTCGTCTTCCGCAATGCTCAACATCCCTTTTTTAAGGTTAATGCTAGCGAGATCGTCATCAGGCAATGCGTTTGCCATCCGCACAAAATCCTTACAAGCATCCAGTTCTAGAATGTGAGTGCTAGCAAAAAACACCAGCCAATCGATTTGATCAGGAGCAAGGCTAGCTTTGTCATAGCCCTCATAAAAAGCCTCAAAAAATGGGCTGCGGCGACGTTCATCTGGCTGGCTATCTGGCTTCTTTTCGGCGGTTGCTTTGAAGTCAATCACCTGTTTGTTGAGTTGCTTTAATCCGTGGGCAAAAATCTGTCCATGCCGCTGCTCATCTTGGGCGTGCGTCTTCAGCTTGTCGGCTAACCACAGATCGCCCTCCGCGATCGCCGTTGGCTCAATGCCTCTAAAAACGGCACAGAACCCGATTCAGCCAGTTGCAGCCCTGCTAATAAATCCGGTCGAGTTTGGCGATCGCGCATATTGCGACCCATCACGTATGCTGTTGCGCCAGAGCCAATCAGGTGGAGAGTATAGGTCAGAAGGTTCATAGGAATGTTTTTGGGGAGGATGGTTTTGCAAAAATAAGAACGCCATCTGAATCGGCTTGTATATATGCTAATGAAATTTTTTGGGGAAGCAGTGTCAGTTTCCAGGAATTCAACTATGATGCATGGTCATTCCGCCCCTTCTAGTCCTGTTCATTATTGATTCCTTCTTGCAATGAAATCTAAATCCAACTCCGATTTTGCGCCGAGCCAGCCTCATCTCTCTAACGCTCCTTCTGTCCCCATTTCTGTTTACAAAGAACTGGCGGCAGAGCTACAGGCGACTCGTGCCATGATCGAATCTCTGAATACTCGTAATCAACAACTCGTTCACCAGAATCAAATGATTCGCCAAGAGGTTGAGCGAGTGGTGCAAGCATCTTTTAATCTGCAACAAATTGTTGATTTTACGACCCCACCTGAAAACGGACTGAACTCAACGATCGCCGATCTTTCAATTGCCAATCTGTCAGCCGATTCAAGTAATCGCCCCTTGCCCTCTCAACTCTTCACCGAAGAACCCAGCCGCCCCCAGAGCATTGAAAAACAATCTAAAAACCTGGGCAATATGGGAATTTTGCTCACTGTTCTGATTGTCGTGCTGACCGCATTTGGGCTAGGGTTTGTCGCTGTAAAGCACTTGCTGCCCAGCCGATAATCTCGAAAAACTTACTGGTCGCCCCCTTGTGGGTCTCTCGAAGAGATCGCGCCTCCACAAGAACTTCCCGCCCCAGCCGTACAGCCAAAACAATGCCGCCCTACCTCAATTTGTCGCTGAGCCAACCGCTCTAGGCTAAAGTCTCGGATATGGGGGCGGGCGGGCTGTTGAACCTCTAGATCCAACATTTGGTTAAAATCGCAATCGAACAATCGCCCATCCCAAGAGACCGACAGCGTGTTCCGACACATGACCCCATCAATGGTGCCGGGTTAAACGCATTGACCAATCGCTCCATGTAGCCTTGTAAATTGTTCGATTGCTCTAGCCATTCTAAAAACCGAGAGATAGGCATATTGTTTAGCGCAATCAGGCGATCGAACGTCACGCCGTAATTTTTCTCCAGTCCTGTCTGCCATTCTTGCTGCATGTTGCTCTGGTTCCCGGCAAGAAAAGCTCCTACCGGATTCGACATTAAAGTCAATCGCCGCTTCGGATCACCCTTGCCATAGCCCGCTGCGTTTAGCCGTTTTAAGGCTTCAATTGATTTCTCAAACGTGCCATCGCCCCGCTGAGTATCAGTGTTCAGCTTGCGATAGTGGGGCAACGAACACACGACTTCCACGCCCCGTTCTGCAAACCATTCCGGCAGGTCTTGCATCGTGGGTAACAACAGCACCGTGAGATTACAGCGATCGATGACCTGCTTGCCCCGCACCACACATTGATCGACCAAGTAGCGAAAATGGGGATTCAGTTCAGGCGCACCACCCGTAATGTCTACCGTGTGAGCAGTCGTCTGATCAAGTGCCCGCAAACAAGCGTCAATGGTCTCTCGATCCATATTTTCCTTGCGATCGGGCCCTGCATCCACATGGCAATGGCGGCAAGTCATATTGCAAAGTTTGCCAATGTTAATTTGAAAAATTTCCAACGCAGAAGGCTGAAAGCTCTCAAACCCATGATGGGCGATCGCAGTAGCAAAGTCGCCATTGTGGGGCGTGTGGGATAAATCGATCGCGTTAAGTGTGTCGATCTCGTACTGAGGAGATGCCAGGGGCGATCGTCGTTGATGTAAAGAAGTGGTCGGCTTTGCCCCTGCCGTCACGCTATTCAAGTTCAAAACTTCGATTGCTTTTCTAGCTATTTCTTCAGCCTGTGTTGCTTCAAACATTCCCAAACTTTCCCCGCTCTTTTGTGACCAAACTACTGTGACCAAACTACTGTGACCAAACTACATCCCTAACTTCTTAACCTGATCAATCATTTGCATCCCATGCACCAGCGAAGCTCCGCCCCGGATAGCCGTTGCTACGTGTACTGCCTCGGTCATTTGCTCCAAGTCAGAACCCTGCTGCAAACACTCCTTGCTGTACGCCTCAATGCAATAAGGACACTGCACCGTATGAGACACCGCCAGCGCAATTAGCGCCTTCTCACGCATCGACAACGCCCCATCGGCAAATACAGCCCCATAGTAAGCAAAAAACTTTTCTGCCAGTTCTGGCTGCCCCTCCGAAATCTGGCTAAAGTGCGCCAAATGCTCTGGTTTGTAATATTCGCCCATGTCTGTCATTCCTTAAATCAGCAATCTACCCTTAAACTTGCTCAACTCTCAATTAGTCTAAAGACTTTCTTCAGGCTATTTCTGTTGGCTGAAATATTCCTGAGAAGCTGCTGAGAAAGGGGCGATCGCTTTAGAATAGATAACTGAACTGTAAAGAAATGTATAGGGTCGGCATGGCAGATCATTTAATCCGGGCAATGGCAGCAGAGGGGGGCATTCGGGCGGTTGGAGTAATTACCACGCGCCTCACCGAAGAAGCCAGACAGCGACACAACCTCTCCTACGTTGCCACCGCCGCACTAGGACGAACCATGACTGCGGGGTTGCTGTTAGTGTCTAGCATGAAGCGATCGGGATCGCGGGTAAACCTGCGCATCCGGGGCGATGGTCCTTTAGGCGGCGTAATGGTAGATGCGGGGCTGGATGGCACCGTGCGCGGCTATGTTGATCATCCAGAAGTCGAACTGCCACCCAATGCTAAAGGCAAGCTGGATGTGGGTGGGGCGATCGGGGAAGGATTTTTGTACGTAGTGCGAGATGTGGGCTTCGAGTTTCCTTACTCCAGCACCGTCGCGCTAGTTTCTGGGGAAATTGGCGATGATGTAGCGCACTACCTGGTCAGTTCTGAGCAAACGCCCTCAGCCTTACTCGTTGGCGTATTTGTGGGAGCAGAGGGCGTGACCGCATCGGGTGGCATCCTTCTCCAAGTCTTGCCCAAAGCGGCTAGAGACGAAGCCTTAGTCGAGCTATTAGAATCACGGGTGGCTTCCATGGCAGGTTTCACGCCTCTGTTGCAAGCGGGTAAAACCCTTCCCCAAATTTTTGAAGAACTGATGGGCGATATGGGGCTGAATATTCTATCTGAAACCCAACTGCTTCGCTTTCACTGCGGCTGCACGTTCGATCGCGTTTTGGGTGCCCTGAAAATTTTGGGTGAGGCAGAGCTACAAGACATGATCATCAAAGATAAAGGGGCAGAGGCGACCTGTCATTTCTGCAACGCCGTTTATCAGGCAGATAGCCAACAGTTAGAGAAGCTGATTGAAGAACTACGTGGGGAGAAAGCTGAAGCATAGGCGTTGTGCAAGTTTAAGTCATTAAAATCGGAAATATGGTGATTGACGCAATTGTCATAGGCGATGGGATCAACAATTCCTCGTTGCCTAAAGAGTAGATCTTGATTAGGAGTAACACTTAGGTTACCATATCTCTAATATGAAGGTTCAAGAATATCTTAGAGATGATGGCTCCAGTCCTTATCAAAAGTGGTTTGATAGTCTAGATGCAACGGCGGCAGCAAAGGTAACAGTTGCTACATCTCGCTTAGAATTAGGCAATACATCAAGAATCAAATGGTTTGATGGGATTGGCGAATACAGAATTAATTGGGGTCCAGGATATCGGATCTACTTAGCTCAGGATGGAAAACAGCTTATTGTCTTATTTGGAGGTGGGATAAAAAAGGGGCAGCAAGCAGACATTAAGAAAGCTAGAGAACTTTACCAGGAATATAAAGATCGAAAGAACGACGTTGATGAACAGGAGAAGAAAGAATCTGGACGAAGGAAGAGAAAGAAAAGGTAATGATTATGATATTGACAAGAGACTTTAAAGAAACAGTTAATGCAAGAGTTCAACAAGATTCTGCATTTGCAATAGCTCTACTGGATGAGGCTGTGTCTCTCTTCCTTAACGGTGAGCCAGAAACCGCAAGGCTGATCTTAAGAGATCTTGTTAATGCGACTGTAGGTTTTGAAGAACTTGCAATTGAAACAGCTAAGCCGAGCAAGAGCCTTCATCGAATGTTATCTGCAAGGGTAATCCTACGATGGATAACTTAACCGTTATTCTTAATGTTCTTCGTAAAAAGCTTCAGGTAGACATTAAAGTTCAGGTAACCGCTCAAACACTTCACGATAGTTCTGTTGTTGCTTGATGCGATCGGGTATGGAATCTGTTGAAGTACCAGGAAAAAGAATGGAATGGCGATCGCAATTGGGATAAGTCAGTGAAATTTAATATAGATTGGTGTGGTTGGTGGCGATCGTAGATTGTATTTTGCGCGTACCTTTAAGTAAAGATATTACTCGCTACAAGAATAGACAGAAAACTTCAGATCTCTATGAATGGAGGAGTTAGATAAACGGAAAGATATGTTCTTATCAGTAATTGCTTTAGTGACTTTTCAATAGTCGTTCGATCTTCAATAAAATTTCTTTTGCCGTTTCCTTTGCAGAATTAGTTGAATTGCATTTTTCAGCAGATACACGAATAATTCTCACTCCCTCGTCTTCTAAGTGACCAAGGCGCTCCTGCGCTGCGGCTGGAGATTCCTGATGCCATCTATCACCGTCTACTTCTACAACGAACATCATGCCACGATAAATGACAACGAAGTCAGGTTCAATTCGCCTAAAGCGTGATTTATTAGATACAACAACAGGCAGCGGCATTACTGGCAGACCTGTCTCACGAAGAGCCTCAAATATTACTATTTCTGGCTTAGATCTGAATAACAAACCCTCATGCTCGATAGTTGCTGGATTAGCAGAATGTGCCCGACCTTGATTTGTAACAGCCACGGAGGATGAAGCTGCCATTGCTGCAAGCCGAACCGTAAAATTATGGGCATCATTCATCACCATAGCATTAGCAAATTCAGTAAGTTCTGTTTCAACAATGGTTCTTTGTTCCCTATGACTAAAGGTAGCCCAATCGCGTGGTAGTAAGAACACTGTAATTAACCAAGTCCATATACCGCCGTCCCAGTTATCGTATTCCTCAAGAGTAGTGCTAACGCCGCGCATGCGCAATGCTTGTGCAACTACATCAAGTCCCCGTGCATCTGCAAGCTCTGCAAGAGTATTTGCAAGAGTTTCAAGAGAAATAGGTACTGGACACTCATTATATGGTCGAGATCCACTTCTCCCATAAACAGATCGGGAATCATGCATGGAATTTACAACCCTGTCCCCTCTTATCTTGCTCTTTACATGTTCGGTACAATAATAGCGCAAGGTAGTTTATTGGGTAGAAACATTCTTATATATTGATCCTGAACATGGCAATAATTATCACTAAGTAATATTCGAGGTAAGGAGTAGTTCTATGACGACTCGGCTAGAAGTTGAATCTGCAATTAAGCAATTACCTGAAAGTGAAGTCCGTGACCTTGCAAAATGGCTGCAAGCGTATCTGGATGATGCATGGGATGAACAGATTGAATCAGATGTAGCATCAGGAAAATTGGATCATCTAATTGCTCAAGT
>JAAUPA010000132.1 GCA_012034615.1 Leptolyngbyaceae cyanobacterium CSU_1_4
GGGACTTCCGAGCGAGTTCTGTTCTTCAAAGTCCCCCAGAATGGGGGATTTAGGGGGCAAGTGTAAAGTGCTTTGATACTTTTTAAACATCCTCTTACGCTCGATCGCGGCTGGCGATCGCTTTTGCAGTAACAGAAGATCAATAAAAGAGAGAAGTTTTTAATTGTGCAGCCTATCTATTTTGCAACTTATTTCTTAAAAGAATCAGATTTTCATCTTTAATAATCCAGCAACATGATTGATGATTCCTGCTAGTATTTGTAGCGTTATGCATCCCCCAAAAGTGCGTTGTGAAATGCCCCAAGCCCCTATGAGAATCAAAGTCATCAACCCCAACACAACAGTCAGCATGACTGACAAAATTGGTGCTGTTGCCCGGTCGGTTGCCAGCTCTGGAGTTGAGATTATTACCTGCAATCCGGAGTCAGGCCCTGCTGCAATTGAAGGACATTACGACGAAGCGGTGGGAACTGTTGGACTGTTGGATGAAATTTGCAAAGGCGAGACAGAGGGAATAGACGGATATGTCATTGCTTGCTTTGGCGATCCGGGACTATTGGCGGCAAGAGAGTTGGCAAAGGGTCCGGTGCTAGGCATTGCTGAAGCAGCGATGCACGCTGCCAGTTTTATTTCAACCGGGTTTTCAATTGTCACAACTTTAGGACGAACCCGTGTCATTGCTCAACGTTTAGTCCATAACTATGGAATGACACCCTTTTGTCGTAAGGTTCGGGCGATCGATTTGCCGGTGCTCAGTCTAGAAACTCCTGATGCAAGAGCTGCTATTTTACAAGAGTGCCGCTTGGCTTTGGAAGAAGACCATTGTGGCGCCATTATCTTAGGGTGTGGCGGCATGGCTGATTTATCGGCTCAACTCAGTCAAGAATTAGGAGTTCCAGTGATTGAGGGGGTTAGTGTCGCAGTTAAATTAGTGGAAGTTTTGGTGAGTCTAGGGCTAAAAACGAGCAAGGTGGGTGATTTGGCATATCCCACGTGCAAATCTGATTGAGGGATTAGATTTTTATCAACCGGGTGAACCCATAGTGATACGCTTTAATCACTGATTTGAGGTGGGCTATGTTCAAAGCACAATTTGTCAGGAGACCTTTTAATCTTCTCTTAAATATTGCCCACCCTACCGTTAACTGAACTTCACCTTAGGGAGTGGCAGGAAAATACTGCCCCGAACCGCCCCCTAAATTCCCCATTCTGGGGGACTTTGAATCCGATCGGTAGTTCGGAAGTCCCTCAGAATAGGAGACTTAGAGGGCTAATAAGATGGGCTTCCCACTGGGGCTTTATTTAAGCGCAGATCCCTGACTAGCTTTTAGTTAACTAACATCAGAATTTTGTCAAGCCATCATTGAAACGCAATTACCACTTTCAACGAGGAAAATTTGCCATGGGAACCTGTGATCTGGGTCAGGAATTTCTAGCGGTTCATCAGTGCTTTGAAGCTCAGGTGATTAATCGGGCTAACGCCATTGCCCTAGAGTTTGCCTCCAAGCAATTAACCTATCAAACCCTCAATGAGCGATCGAATCAGTTAGCTCATTATTTGCAAACGCTAGAGCTTCCACCCAATGCCCGAATTGGATTGTGCATGGAGCGATCGCCAGAAATGATTATTGCAATTCTGGCAATTCTCAAAACGGGTGCAGCGTATGTTCCTTTAGATGCGGCTTATCCGGCTGAACGCTTAGCTTACATGCTAGATAACGCTCAGGTTTCTGTTGTCTTAACTCAAAGCCATTTGCTTGAGACTTTACCCACTCAGGGAAAACAAGTTATTTGTGTTGATACAGAAAAAGGGGCGATCGCCGCCAACAGCATCCAAAATTTAGGGGTTAAAGTCACGGCTGATCAACTGGCGTATGTGATTTACACTTCGGGTTCAACAGGTCAGCCCAAGGGCGTAATGATGCCCCATCGAGCCTTGCTGAATTTGATGGCATGGCAGCAGCAAGACTCGACGATCCAAACCGGACGAACGCTACAGTTTTCGCCCATTAGCTTTGATGTCTCCTTTCAAGAAATTTTTTCAACCCTGGCTGCGGGCGGAACGCTGATTCTCATTGCCGATGAAACCCGACGCGACCCCCAGAGTTTACTCAAGTTTTTAGAGGAGGCTGAAATTGAACGATTGTTTTTGCCTTTTGTTGCCTTACAACAGTTAGCTGAAATTGCCAAGCTTAAGGGAATTGTCCCTAAACGGCTGCGCGAAGTCATTACGGCGGGTGAAGCACTGCGAATTACCGACGCGATCGCCCACTGGTTTACCGCCCTAACCCATTGCACGTTGTCGAATCACTATGGGCCCTCCGAAAGCCATGTGGTCACGGCGCATACCCTAGTAGGGCATCCTAAAACGTGGAGCTTGCTGCCCTCCATTGGCAAACCCATCCCCAATACGCAAATTTATTTATTCGACGAACAGCTTCAGCTCGTGCCTTTTGGCGCTGCGGGAGAACTTTATATTGGCGGCGTGTGTTTGGCGCAAGGGTATTTGAATCGCCCTGACTTGACGAGCGATCGCTTTATTAACCACCCTGATGCTCTCCATCAAAAGACGCGACTTTATAAAACTGGAGATTTAGCCCGTTATCTGCCCGATGGCAATCTAGAGTTTTTGGGTCGAATGGATCAACAGGTTAAAATTCGAGGGTTTCGCATTGAGCCGGGGGAAGTTGAAGCAGTATTAGAGCAGCATCCCGCCATTCGCAAAGCCGTAGTTGCTGCTAGAGAAGACGTACCAGGCGATAAGCGACTAATTGCCTATATTACTGCCAATGATTTTGCTGCGGATCAGCTTGCTGCGCATAGCCTTGCTGCGGATCAGCTTGTCGCAAACAACAGCAAACACGCTCAAAGTTTTAACTCAAAAGACCTGCGCCAATTTCTCAAATCTCGGCTTCCCGAATACATGGTGCCCAGTCGTTTTGTTTGCGTCGATCGCTTCCCTCTGACTCCTAGCGGCAAGGTCGATCGCCGCTTGCTTCTCAAAAACGATTGCACTGTGCCCGTCTCGCATCATGGGCAAAGTTCAGAAATTGCTTTGCCTCAAACCGATACAGAAGTGCTGCTGACTCAGATTTGGAAAGATTTATTGGGTCTAGAGCTGATTAGCATAGACGATCATTTTCTAGAGCTAGGGGGGCACTCTCTCCTGGCAGTTCAAGTGCTTTCTCGAATTCACGATGCTCTTCAAGTTGAGCTACCTCTGCGATCGCTCTTTGAAGCCCCGACCCTTCGTGACTTGGCTCAGGTTTTAGAAGCAGCACAGCAAAATGCAAGCCCCGCCCCCAACATTTTGCTGAAATCGATCGATCGCCAAGGTCATCTCCCCTTAGCGGCGGTGCAAGAGCCGCTGTGGTTTTTAGATCAATTAGTTCCCCATCATCCGTTCTACAGTGTTCCAGAAGCATTTCGCCTAGCGGGACAAATCAACATCGCAGCATTGGAGCGAAGTTTGCAAGAAATTGTCAAACGCCATGAGGTGCTGCGATCGACCTTTGAAATTGCCGCAGGGAAACCTGTTCAAGTGGTGCATTCAGTTCCCCAAGGGCGATTGTTGGCGATCGTCGATTTGAGAAACTCAGACCCTGCTCAAAGAGAAACAGAAGCTTGGCAATGGATTCAAAAAGAAGCCCGGATTCCCTTTAATTTGGCAAAAGATTTGCTGCTGCGCGCAACGTTATATCATCTCAGCGACACTGAATCAATACTTTTCCTAAACCAACACCACATCATTTGTGATGGTTGGTCGATTAACATTTTTCTGCAAGAATTATCTCTGCTCTACACCACACTTGACGCAGGGCATGATTCCCCCCTCCCCCAACTCACCATTCAGTATGCCGATTTTGCGGTTTGGCATCGGCAATGGCTTCGCGACGAGGTGCGATCGCAGCAGCTTGAATATTGGAAACAACAACTAGGCGGCGATTTGCCTATTTTGCAACTCCCCAGCGATCGCCTTCGCCCTCCTGTTCTGACCTATCAAGGGGCACGTCACTTTTTGGCGTTGCCCCCTGCCTTAACCCAGCAGCTAAAAGATTTGAGCCGACGAGAAGGAGCGACTTTATTTATGACCCTATTAGCAGCATTTCAGGCGCTGCTCTCTCGCTATAGCGGACAAACCGACATTCGGATTGGCTCGTTAGTTGCCAATCGTCATCGCTCTGAACTAGAAACAATGCTGGGCTTCTTTGCCAACACGCTGGTGTTGCGAACCGATCTTTCGGGGTCGCCTAGTTTTCGAGAACTGTTGCATCGGGTGCAGGCAATCACATTAGCAGCCTATTCCAATCAAGACGTACCGTTTGAAGAAGTCGTGCAGGCTCTCCAGCCCGATCGCACCCTGACTCAAAATCCGCTCTTTCAAGTTCTGTTTAATCTACAAAATACGCCGACTTCTGGCTGGGCAGCGCCCATCACCCTGACTCGCCTTGAGCTAGATAATCAAACGGCAAAATTTGACTTGTTTTTAGAACTGACCGAAACGCCCGAGGGACTCAAGGGCTACTTTGAATACAGCACTGATTTGTTTGACGCGACGACGATCGCCCGCATGGCTGCCCATTTCCATAACTTATTAATCCAGATAGTCGCCCATGCCGATCAGCAATTAACAACCCTGAGCATTCTCACCGCCGCCGAACGACAGCAGCTCGAAGCCTGGAATGACACCTACACCAAGATTCCGCCGCTAGGGGTGCATCAACTATTCGAGGCGCAGGTTGAACGCACTCCCCAGGCGATCGCCGTGGAATATGAAGGACAACAACTGACCTACCAAGCCCTAAACCAGCAAGCCAATCAACTAGCGCACCATCTTCAAGCAATCGGGGTAAAACCCGACACCTTGGTCGGACTTTGCCTCACGCGATCGCTCAATCTGGTTGTGGGGCTACTGGGTATTCTCAAAGCGGGTGGCGCTTATGTCCCGCTCGATCCGGCTTATCCACAAGCTCGCCTTGCCTTCATGCTAGAAGACTCTCAGGTTGCCGTGCTAGTAACCCAGCGATCGCTGCAAGAGATATTGCCTCCTACTGCTGCGCAAGTAGTTTGTTTAGATGGGGATGCAGGGACTTATAACAGCACTGGCGATCGTAATTTCAACGCTGGCGATCGTAATGACGACTCTGAGAGGTTATCGGGACAGTCTAGGTTGTTGCCCGAACCGCCCCCTAAATCTCCCATTCTGGGGGACTTTGAAGGAGAAGGAGAACCGAAGTCCCCCAATTTGGGGGGGGTGGGGGGGCGAGTGTAAAAAAAATTGAGACTTCTCAGACATCCTTAACGATCGCAACTCTAACTCTAATGATCACAACAACAACGCTGACGATCGTAACAACAGCACTGATCATTGCAGCACTGATAATGGCGATCGTAACAACAACAATGATCATTACAGCTCTGATAATGACAGTTCTAGCAATGACAGATCTAACCAGTGGAGTTTTAACCATTACAGCTCAGATAACCCCACTAGCCACGTCACAAAAGAGCATTTGGCTTACCTGATCTACACCTCCGGTTCTACAGGCAAACCCAAAGGAGTGCAAATTTCCCATCATGCCCTGACAAACTTACTGTATTCTATGGGTCACGAGCCAGGATTAACGCCACAGGATATTTTGCTATCGGTCACCACCATTTGCTTCGACATTGCCGCCCTAGAAATTTACCTACCCCTCGTCACAGGAGCTTGTGTTGTAATAGCCAGCCGCGAGGCAACCCTGGACGCTAAACAGCTTGCTCAATTAATAGAGCAGTCTGGCACCACTGTCATGCAAGCAACACCTGCAACCTGGCGGCTGTTACTAGCAGCAGGATGGCAAGGCAATCCCCGTCTCAAGATTTTGTGTGGAGGCGAAGCGCTTTCCCGCGAATTAGCCAATCAGCTTTTGCTCAGGAGTCAGTCTCTTTGGAATATGTATGGTCCCACCGAAACCACAATTTGGTCTGCGGTTCACCAGGTTCAGCCAGGAGACAAGCCTGTGCCCTTGGGTCGAGCGATCGCCAACACCCAACTTTATTTGCTCAATCCTCATCACCTGGAAACAGGCGCAGACGAACCTGTGCCCATTGGCGTGCCAGGTGAACTGTGCATTGGGGGTTTGGGTCTGGCGCGGGGATACCTCAACCGCCCCGATCTAACACAAGAGCGATTTATTCCCAATCCCTTGCGATCGCCCCTATCTTTCTCTCCTGCAAAGATCCAGAATCAAACCTCTGCTCTCTACAAAACCGGAGACCTTGCCCGTTATTTGCCCAATGGCAGCATTGAGTACATCGGTCGAGTCGATCATCAGGTTAAAATTCGCGGATTCCGAATTGAGTTAGGAGATATTGAGTCCACTCTTTGCCAGCATTCAGCCGTTCAAGAAACAGTGGTCATTGTGCGGGAAGACACTCCGGGCGATCAACGCTTGGTGGCATACGTGGTTGCCCGATCGCCCCAGGATCAATCCTCCACCCATCAAGAGCAAACCCAGCAGTGGCAAAAGGTTTGGGATGCCGCCTACAGTCAATCCTTCTCAAACCAACAGTCTTTTTCAACCCAAGATGCCACCTTTAATATTGCTGGCTGGAACAACAGCTACACCCGCTCTTTAACTGCTGCTGAAGAGATGCAAGAATGGGTTGACCACACCGTGACTAGAATTCGATCGCTCCATCCTCGGCGGGTTTTAGAAATAGGCTGTGGTACAGGTCTATTGTTATTTCGCATCGCTCCTCACTGCGAACACTATCTAGGAATTGACCCCTCAGAAACAGCCATAAAACACATTCAGCAACAGCTTACGCTCCATGAGCACTGGTCTCATGTCCAGCTAGAGAACCGAGCCGCAGATATGCTAGATGACTCAAATATTAATGCATTAAATACTGCTCTGGATCATGCGTTTGACACAGTCATTATCAACTCTGTGGTACAGTACTTTCCCTCAATTGAATACTTGGTAAAAGTTCTAGAGCAAACCCTCAAGCAAGTCAAACCAGAAGGTTCTATTTTTATTGGAGATGTTCGCAGCTTGCCGCTATTAAAAGCGTTTCATACTTCTGTACAGCTTTATCAAGCCTCAGATACCTTGGCGATCGCCGACTTCCAAGATCGCATTCAAGAGCGAGTCGCCCATGAAAATGAACTCCTCATTGATCCAAACTTTTTTACAGCACTCAAACAGCATCTTCCTGCCATTCATCGAGTCGAAATTCAACTCAAGCGAGGTCACGCTCACAACGAACTCACACGATTTCGGTACGATGTGACGCTGCACCTTGGCTCGCTGCGCACTGATACTCAGCCTGCTTCACTTTCGCCCCCTATCGTATCTAAAGATATCTTACCTGACTGGCAAACGTGGCAGCCGCAGTTGACTGTCTCTGCCATTCGTCACCACCTAGAAGCCACAAAACCCCACTGTTTTAGGCTGTCTCAAATTCCCAACTCGCGCCTCTCCACCGAGATCGCAGCCCTACAAGCGTTAGAAAACAATCCTCATTTAGAAAATGTGGGAACGCTTCGCCAAGCCTTACAAAATTCTTCCTTAAATGCCGGAATTGATCCAGAAGAGTGGTGGCAGCTAGAGCAAAGTTTGCCCTATCGCGTGGTGATCAGCGGTTCAGACACGCAGCAAAACGATGGCAGTTATGATGTAGAGTTTCAAAACTTGGAATCTCAAAACTTGGAATCTCAAAACTTGGAACTTGAGAAGATAGAACTTCAGCAACCTGACAGCGATCGCCCCCTGAAAAGACCGTCTCCTGGTGCTTCCCCTCTCGACAAGCTGCGATCGTGGCAGACCTATGCCAACCAGCCTTTTCAAGCAACCCAGCACCTGATTCCAGAGTTACAAGCGCAAATACGCGCCTCATTGCCCGACTATATGATGCCATCAGCCTTTGTAATTTTAGAGGCTTTGCCCCTAACCCCCAACGGCAAAGTCGATCGCCAAGCCCTACCCGCCCCCAATCGAGAACGCTCTCCTTCATCCTCTACGTTTATCGCTCCTCAAACTCCCATTGAGCAACAGCTCTGCAACATTTGGGTTGAGCTTTTGGGAATGACTCAAGTCGGGATTAAAGATAACTTTTTTGAACTGGGTGGACATTCTCTGCTCATTGCTCAAATGGTTGCCCAAGTACAGTCCACTTTTGAGGTAGAGCTTTCGCTATTCAATGTTTTTACCGCTCCCACCATTCAAGATTTAGCAACGGTCATCAGCGATCGCCAATCGGGTCATGCCAGCCTTCCCTCTCATGCAGAGCTTGACTTGAGAGCCGAAGCCGTTTTAGATTCAACCATTTTGCCAGAAGGAACGCTAGACACACCCGTTCACGCCCCTGCTCATGTGTTGTTAACTGGTGCAACCGGATTTTTGGGAGCATTTCTGCTGCACGAATTGTTAGAACAAACCCAGGCAACTGTTTATTGCCTCGTCAGAGCCGCAACTGTTGAAGCAGCGGCGCAGCGGCTCCAGCACAATTTATCCAGCTATTTTCTCTGGCAACCCAACCGAGCTTCCAGAATTATTCCAGTTTTAGGAGATTTATCACAACCGCTGTTAGGCTTATCCGCCCAGCAGTTCCGCACTTTAGCCGCCACCCTAGACAGCATTTATCACAGCGGCAGTTTTTGTAAACTTTATCTATCCTTACTCAGCCCTAAAAGCGGTCAATGTGCTGAGTACAGAAGAAGTGTTGAGGCTAGCCGCACAAGTAAAAGTAAAGCCTGTCCACTTTGTTTCAACCCTCGGCGTATTTTCTCCGATCGCCTATCAAAACGGGCAAACCATTCGCCAAGAACCGCCAGAACATCCAGAAGGATTATATGGCTATACCCAAAGCAAATGGGTTGCTGAGAAACTCCTAGCGATCGCCAAAACTCGCGGCATTCCCAGCACTGTTTATCGTCCTGCCTGGATTGAAGGACATAGCCAAACAGGAATTTGTAATGGCAGCGACTTCTTCCGCAGCCTAATTAAAGGCTGTATTCAGCTTGGAATTGCCCCGGATTGGCAGATGCCTGTAGATGTTGCACCCATTGATTATGTCAGTCGGGCGATCGTTCATCTCTCCCTGCATAGTACTGGTTCAGAACCATCATTCAACTTTTCCAATCCTCAGACTCTCTCATGGCACCAACTGGTAAATTGGATCAATCAATTCGGTTATCCTATTCAACAAATTCCTTACAAACAGTGGATTGTAAAAGTTAGAGAACAGTTTCAGCACTCCACAGACAATGCCCTGACAGACAATGCCCTGCATCCGTTTTCAACCTTCTTGTTTGAGAAAATTGCAGAACAGCAAATGACCATTCCCGAAATCTACTTTCAAACCCACTCCATTCAGTTTGATTGCCAACCCATTGTGGAGGGGCTAGCAACTTATCAGCCCCTATCCACCCCTAGACGATACACTACTAACAACGTACTTTCAACAATTTATTCGCAGCGGCTTTTTAGCACCGCCATCTCAGTTATGTTCCAAGTGATCTCCTAAAAAGTACAATCCACAGGAATGGCATTACTAATAATGTTAGTAATGCCATTTTCTCCTTTATTTAACCCATTACGGAACTAGGGGTGTTGAAACATGCTCATGGGCAATTAACCATTGATCGCCCACTTGTTCCCAAATCAAAGTATTGCGCCCCCTCCCACTCACAGATGCACCATTTTTGAGCGTTCCGGTACTCTCGAAAGTTGAAACCGCCCAAACTACATTGCCGTTGCGATAAACCGAGAAGCGATCGCCCAAAGTTACCGTCAGCTTAGAATAATTGTTCATGATTGTTGTCAATTCGCGCTTGTAATCTTCCCAACCTTGAAACCCTTCAGCCGGTGGAGTAATATCGAAGCCAAACAAACGATCATTATGTTGATAAAACTTTTCAACCCTTGTAATCGTCCAAGGTTGATCTGTTGGAGTGCTCCAGGCAGCATAGTAATCTACTAATAATTGTCGGAATTTTTCTGTTTCTTGAGCAGAAATAGTTGAGATAAATTGAGGTTGAGCCTCAGCGCGCCCCGAAGAATTGAGATTTGGGAAAGCCAGAGTGCTGGTCACCACAATTACCAAGACAAAAATCAACCGTAACAATCTTTGCAACATACAAATTTTTCCTTGTTTTGTACTGTTTAGCCTAGAACTTTTAGTCCAAAATAGAACTAAAAATCAATTAAGGCTAGCAATAACAGCTTGTGTTTTATCTTTCAAACTGTCTCAGTTTAGATTAATACGAGCCGCAACATTATTAGATCCATAAGCAATCGATAAGCAATTCATGAGCAAGCCATGAGAGGTAGCCCTTATGGCTTTTCTGGAAGTGTACTCAAAATCATAAGGCAGGCTTCTAGCCTATGCGGGCAAGATGCCCACCCTACGACAACTTTCATTTTTCCAATTACCTGAAACCCCAGGAGAACCGCCCTCATTAGCCGAGCAATAGCTTTGAGGTCTTTATCGTTCGATATCTTACCCGGGCATTGCTGAATGAAAGTATGAACCCTGGGGATGCTATGGCTCTGATCGCCCCCTAAATCCCAATTGTGGGGGACTTTGAAACAGAATTGGCTCAAAATTCCCCTAATGGGGGATTGAGGGGCGAGTGTAAAGTGCTTTGATACTCTTTAAACATCCTCTAAGAGCCTAATATCAATTTTGAGAAATAGCGCTATTATCCAAAACGGGTATCACTGCTTGTCGAAGCGGAATCCAAATGATGAATTCAGTGCCTTCATTAGGAGTTGAAGAACACGTTAATTTTCCCTTATGCCGCTCTGTAATAATTTGGTAGCTGATAGACATCCCCATTCCGGTGCCTTTGCCGATCGATTTAGTGGTGAAAAAAGGATCAAAGATTCGCGACTGAACCTCTGGAGGAATCCCAACTCCGTTATCGGCGATCGCCACTTCTATCCAGGCTGCATCAAAAATTGATGTGCGAATTGTAATCCGATGGGAATGCTTCTTATGGTTCTGATCACCGTTCTTAGCATTACTCTCCTCGATTGCATCAATAGAATTCCCCAAAATATTCATAAAGACTTGGTTGAGCTGTCCCGGACAGCATTCTATCAGCGGTAGAGAAGCGTAATCTTTAACCAATTCAATCTCGGGGCGTTCGGGTTTAGCTTTGAGGCGATGTTGCAAAATCATGAGAGTGCTGTCAATTCCTTCATGAATATCAGCCACTTTAAATTCAGCTTCGTCCATACGAGAGAAGTTGCGCAACGACAGCACAATTTGACGAATCCGATCGTTCCTAATTTCATAGAAGCCAGCATCTTCGGTAAGTCTTTTGCAAACTCTAGATCAATCTCCTCAGCCGCTGCCTGAATCTCAGGGGAAGGATTAGAATCATGCTGCTGCTGTAACTCCACAAAGCCTAACAGACTCTCAATGTACTCCTGCACATAAACTAAGTTGCCATGAATAAAGTTAACCGGATTATTAATTTCGTGAGCAACCCCTGCAACAAGCTGCCCCAAACTCGACATTTTTTCACTTTGAATCACTTGAGATTGAGTGCGCTGCAATTCCTCCAGCGTATTTTTAAGTTCGGCTGTGCGTTTTTCTACCCGATTTTCCAGTTCTTCATTGCTTTTCTCTAATGCTGCAATTGACCCGCGGACTTGCCCCGCCATGTGGTTAAAAGAATCGGACAACGTGTTGAGTTCTCGGATACTGCCCATTTCTACCGTCTGGTTTAAATTGCCAGAAGCCATAGATTTACTTGCCCAATTTAGGCAAAGAATAGGGCGCGAAATCCAACGAGAAGTCATGATACCAATGATGGAAGAAACCACTAAAGCACCTAAACACAATGCGCTTGTGGTGTACGTATTAGCGCTGATCTGCGCCATAAATGTGTTTTCTGGCACACTAATCACCACAAGCCAATCTAAACCATAGGGGTCGCGCCAGGGCACCACATTAACAAAATTCTTTTCATCTTGCACCTTAAACTCAAAGTTGGTAGCTTGAGTGATAGATCGCAGCCCATTAGAAGTCTGAAGATGTTTGGCGATCGCCTGAATTGTAGGATTAGGGCTATTGACTGCCATTAATCGCTGAACTTTCTCGTTAAGGGTTGTAAACGGGTTTTCTGCACTGGAGTTAGCAATCAGGGTGCCATCCCGCTCCACAATAAAAACCTCTCCCGCCTGACTAATATTCAGATCGCGTAAGAAATTGCTCAGTTTTAGCAGATGAATATCCACTGCAATCATTCCTAGCAAACGCTTTTGCGAATCGTAGATTGGACGACTGGCGGAGGCAGCAATATAAGGACCCGTCGGAAGATTTGAAGTCTGAATTTTTGACCAAATGGGTTTACCCGCAGCAATGGGTTCGGTATACCAAGGTTCACTGAAATTGTCCCAATCCCAGCTAGCGTTAACGCTAGTGCGATTACCTTGAGCATCCGTAGCATAGTTGATATTGGTTTTAGACGGCTCAATCGTCCAGTCATCAATAGTAATCGTTTTGCCGTCATAACGAGCAGCGGCAACTCCTCCTCCTGTAGATAAGCCAATGCCAATATAAGTTACGTCATATGCCCGAATCTGATCCCAAAAATACTTACCAACTGCTTGGCGATCGCGCACCTCTAAAATGCCTCGACGGATAGCATCTGCATTGATTTGGTTGAGAGTTTGAGGAATTGTAAGATAAGACTTCAGGTGTTCATCCACAACATCACTAGTGCGATCCATTAATTGTTCCACGAGGTCATTGACCGCTCTCTGTCCATTCTTAAAAGACAAATAACCGACCAGACCAACAGCCCCAAAAATTTGGAGAACAAAGGGAACAACTAGAACAAACTGTAATGGAAATGCCCTACGTTTATGAATGCGATGAGTTTTCATTGCAGAAAATAAAATATCAAATAATGACTGAGTGTAGAATGCCCATAACACGTAAACATTAACTTCATAGATATTGCTGAATTCGCAATGTTACCGAAGATACAAATGCTTTTAAGTAAGTTGATTGAACGCTCCAACTTAAACTAAAAATACGTTGTTCTGAAAGACTTGTGCAATCCAAACAGCATCTTACATTGACCCCAGTTTAGCCCCTTAGCAAAGTGCCCTCTAGCATTTGGCGCTTGCTCCAGAACAAGATCTAGCCCAATTATTTTGTAGTAAAAGTAACTCGGTAAATGAGTTTATCAGCAGTAACTCCTTTGACAGAGGTAGGAGCGAAGTAAACTTGCCAAAATCATCAACAGCAAGCAGTCAAAACCTGCTTGCCACAATCCTACCTCAAACTTAAGAATGAATTAAGGTTTTATCACCATGAAACACAAAAATTTGATTAAGTCATGGATCGGTTTTGGAGGAGCAGTTGCTTTTGTTTTGCTAATGAATTTTCCTGGAATTGCACAAGTTACTCCTAATTCTGGAGCTTCCGAAAGAGGTCAAGCAGATCCGGCAAGAACGCCTGCGGCACCCTCGTCTAGACCTATGACTTCGATGAGTTCATTGGATCAGGAATTTATGAAAATGGCAGCTCATAGCGATCAGTTCGAGATTAGAACCTCGCAGCTAGCCTTGGAAAAACAACTAATCCTGAAATCAAGCAATATGCTCAAAGATGATTCAAGAGCACACTGCCTCTTCTCAGCGGCTAGCCCAATTAGTCTTCTCAAAGAGGAGTGACTCTTCCCAAATTCTCCCAACGCTTTCAGCAGTCTGTGATGACCAACTCACTGCTCTGACAGGTACACAGTTTGACGAGCTTACTA
>JAAUPA010000133.1 GCA_012034615.1 Leptolyngbyaceae cyanobacterium CSU_1_4
TTCAAGTGGCGTTGGGCATCGCGTCACGATAAAACGCTCCAGTCCGGTTCATCTGAGAACGACTTTCCGGTGGGAGAAGCCTACTCTGTATGCGTAGCATCAGTGTAGGAGTATGTCACTTCTTGGTCTGACATACGAGCAATTTGTACCTCTATATTTTTTAATTCTACTTCGCCACCATCCAATTTTCCCCAGCCCCCACTTCTACCAACAGCGGCACACTTAGCGTTGCTGCCGCTTCCATGATGGTTTTAATTTGAGGCTGCAATGTCTCCCACTCATCGGGGGGCACTTCAAACACCAATTCATCATGCACTTGCAGCAGCAGGTTTGTCCGATAGGGTTTGAGGATTTCGTGCAGCTTCACCATGGCGATTTTAATAATATCGGCGCTCGATCCTTGAATGGGGGCGTTTGCCGCTTGGCGCAACATTTGGGCATCGTACTGGTCGCGGAGTTTTAAGCGATCGAGATTAATACTGCTTGGATCAGAGCCTCTAAGCTGCCTGAGACTTTCGCTGTTGAAGTTAAAATAACGCCGTCTTCCCATGATCGTGGTGACATAGCCCTGGGCGATCGCCTCTTGCTGCATTCGTTGGAGATAGTGAAAAATGCCGGAGTAACGATCGTTGAAGCGATCGATAAAGATCTTTGCCTCGTTTTTCCCCACTCCCACTTCCCGCGCAAACCGCTGTGCCCCCATGCCATAAATCACGCCAAAGTTAATGACTTTCCCAAACCGTCGCTCCTCTGCCGTAATCTCGTCTTTCTCGAAGATTAGCTTGGCGGTGATGGCATGGACATCATCATGATTACGATACGCCTCTAGCAACACAGGCTCTTGGCTTAGATGCGCCAAAATTCGGAGTTCAATTTGCGAATAATCGGCAGCCACCATCAGCCAACCCGGCTCTGGAATAAAGGCGGCACGAATTTGGCGGCTAAAGGCAGTGCGGATTGGAATATTCTGTAAGTTGGGGTCGGAAGATGACAAACGACCTGTAGAGGTAATCGCCTGGTTGAAATCCGTATGCACCCGTCCAGTATCCGATCGCACCAATTGCGGCAAGGCATCGACATAGGTAGATTTCAGCTTGGTCAGCGTACGATGCTCCAAAATTTCGTCAATCACGGGATGATCGCCCTGAAGTTTTTCTAGCACAGCCGCATCGGTGGAGTAGCCAGTTTTGGTTTTGCGAGATTTATTCAGGTCGAGGTGCAGCGTGTCGAACAATAGCTCGCTAAGTTGCTTGGGTGAACCCAGATTAAATTCTCGCCCTGCTGCCGCGTATGCCCGTTTCTCGATCGCCCCTAAATCAGTTTCTAGCCGCTTAGAAAATTCTTGCAAATACGACTGATCAATCCGAATGCCCTGATTCTCCATTGCCGCCAAGACAGGCTCTAGCGCCAGCTCCACCTCTAACAGCAAGGCATAAAGTTCGGGCACTTCTTCCAGTTCTGCCAGCATTTTGCCCATCAGTTGATAGGTAAAATGCACATCCATGCCGCAGTAATGAGCCACAGAGGAAATAGCGATATCAGCAATATTTTTACCCTTGGGCACCAAATCTACATAGCTTTGGGAAGAAGATTCTAGATAACGCAATCCTAATTCGCTTAAGCTATGCTTCGATTCCGGGTTCAGCACATAGCTTGCCAGCATGGTGTCGAACACTACGCCCTGAAGTTCAATGCCCTGGAAATGCAAGACCCGGCGATCGAACTTGGCATTTTGCAGCACTTTGGGATAGTCCGTACTTTCTAAAATGGGACGCAACGCTTCTAGGGCGATCGCCAACTCCAAATTCTTCCCAACCTGATGCCCCAGAGGAATATACGCCATATCGCTTAAGCCTGCACCCCAGCAGCAGCCAATGCCCACCAAGACAGCATCTCGCGGCTCTAGGGCAGTCGTCTCCGTATCCCAAGCCACAGGTGCAGCCGCATCTCGATAAGTTTTTAGGCGTTCAATCAGTTCAGCAAGTTTGGCGCGGGTGTCGATGATTTGAGGCACGATCGCCGCCTCAGTCATTCGCTGGCTAGTTTTGGTTTCTTCTGCACTAAAGAACCAGGTATCGCCTCCGTCAAAAATTGGCACAACTTTCTGCCCAACTTTCTGATTGTTGGACTTGGCGGCAGGAGTCAAAAGTTCTGGTGCCACCTCGCCCCCAAACTGCTGCTGCAACTGATTAATTTTGCTGAGGAAAAGCTTAAACTCTAGTTTTTCCAACAGCGGCACCACGGCATCGGCATCAAAACCTTGAAGCCGAAAATCTTCTATATTGGCGGCGATCGGCACATCTAGGTGAATTTGCGCCATATACTGCGAATGCCGCGCCATGTCTTTGCCTTCCTCTAGCTTGGTCTTAACAGCGCCCTTAACTTGATCCAATGACTCATATATTTTTTCCAACGAGCCGTAGGTTTTTAGCAACTGCACCGCTGTTTTGTCGCCAATGCCCCGCACGCCCGGAATATTATCCGATGGATCACCACACAAGGCTTTGTAATCCACAATTTGAGACGGCGAAACCTTCATTTTATCAATGACTTCTTCGGTGCCAAATTCATTAGGTGGCGGCGTTCCTTTGCCGTAGCTAGTGCTGAGATAGAGTACCGTGACCAGCCCTTCCGGATCGACCAGTTGAAACAAATCTCGATCGCCCGATAAGATCTGTACCCGCATCCCGATCGCCTTGGCTTGCATTGCCAACGTGCCAATAATATCGTCAGCCTCATAGCCCGATAGCTTCAACACAGGCAAATTAAGCGCCGTCAAAATCTCTTGAAGGTTAAGAATATCAGGAATAAAATCTTCTGGAGTTTCGGCTCTGCCTGCCTTGTAGGTTGCATCGGCTTCGTGGCGATAGGTTGGATCGCTCAGGTCGAAAGCGATCGCCACATACTCTGGCTTTTCTTGATCCAACGTATCGAGCAAGGATTTTAGAAAACCGTAGGAAACGCTGGTAGGAATACCGGTCGAAGTTCGTAGTCCCCCATCTCGCCCCTTAGCGTGGGCATAGTAAGACCGAAAGGCGAGAGAATGCCCATCAATCAGGATAAGTTTGGGGGCAGCAGAGGAAGACATAGGGATTAGAAGTTAAATAGACCTGCTTTAAACTAGCTTACAGTGCCTATAGCTTGAAGTTCCTATCCATCAGGCTGAGAACGAAGGACATAAAGTTCACAGTCTCTAAATTATCTGCCTGCACAACCAGAGCAGGTCGTGTTTTCGCGGTCGTCAAATTGGAATTTGGAAAAGCAACAAGAACAACATTGCCTCTTCTAAAGATCGGCTTTTGCTGCATCGTAGTTGTCATAAATACTCATCTCCGGGCTATCCCAATCCTCTGCAAAGGTCGCCAAATTCGCTCGTAAAACCTCAGCTTGAGTCCTATCGATCCCCTGAGTGGCTAAGTCAATCTTGTCAGCCTGAACGAAGGTAACTATTACTCGTGCCCCTTCAATCATATTGGAGGGATGTTCAGTCAATTCCACTTGACCATTTCGATAAACCCCTGTCACACGAGTTAGCATTCGTCACCTCGGTAAAAACTGGTTCACGGAGAACATTCGCTCTCTATAATAGTGTGGCGTTAAGCGATGTCAAAAAAATTATGCTGCGATCGCTCTCCTCTCTACCACCCCAAACTTCTGTCATGGGTCTGCCTGTGCATCTGCAACCCAACTATGTAGACTGGCTCCTATCCCGGATACAGCAACAAAAAGGTGCCCATATTGTGACGCTCAACGCCGAAATGGCAATGCAGGCAGAACAAAATGAAGCCCTAGCAACCATTATTCATCAAGCCGATTTGGTCGTTCCTGATGGGGCAGGCGTGGTGTTTTACCTGCTGCTACGCGGCAAAGTGGTGCAGCGATGTCCGGGCATCGAGCTAGCCGAAATGCTGTTAACGCGCGTTGCTTCGCAGATACCGCAAGGGTCGCCAGAAGTAGCCCCTTGTCCTGTTTTTTTCTATGGTGGTGCGCCGGGAATTTGTGAAGCAGCAGCGGTGGAGTGGCAAAAGAGGGCACCGGGAATTGCGATCGCGGAACCCAAAACGGCTACATTACGCCCGCAGATCAGCCTCAGTTTTTGAAAACCCTGACTCACCTTCAGCCCCGGATTATCCTGGTGGGGTTAGGTGTACCCCGACAAGAATTTTGGATTGCCGAACATCGCCACATTTGCCCCAACGCCATTTGGATTGGGGTCGGCGGCAGTTTTGACATTTGGGCAGGAGCTAAAGAGCGTGCCCCAGGCTGGCTCCGCAATAATAACTTGGAGTGGACTTATCGGCTGTATCAAGAGCCTTGGCGGTGGCGGCGAATGATGGCATTACCCCAATTTGCGTTGAAATCCTTGACTTATCGGTAAGGTCAATCTTTGTTTGCAGCGATCGCCCTTCTAAATTCGTAGAATGTTCAAGTAAGGCAAAGCGCCGTAAATCTTAAACTTGTTCTTCTGGCTAGCAAAACCTATGCTAAGACTAAAGACAAAGCTCAAATCTCACTTCACACCCCGAAAAGGAAGATAGTCATGGGATTATTTGACCGTGTTAGCCGCGTCGTCCGATCAAATCTTAACGCTGCCGTCAGTGCTGCCGAAGATCCAGCAAAAATTCTCGATCAAGCCATTATTGATATGCAGGAAGACCTGGTGCAGTTGCGGATGGCAGTTGCCAGTGCGATCGCCAGTCAAAAGCGAATGCAGCAGCAGTCAAACCAGGCGCAAACTGAGGCGAATAACTGGCAGCAAAGAGCGCAGTTAGCCCTGCAAAAAGGTGACGAAAACTTGGCACGAGAAGCCCTCAGCCGCAAAAAGGTTCAGTCGGAAACCGCCTCTGCCATTAAAGCCCAGCTTGATCAGCAATCGGGAACGGTTGATACCCTTAAGCGCAACCTAATCGCCTTAGAAGGCAAAATTTCCGAGGCGAAGACCAAGAAGGATATGCTCAAAGCTAGAGCGCAAGCCGCTAAAGCCAATGAACAGCTTCAGTCGGCGGTGGGCGCATTGGGCACCAGCACGGCAATGGGCGCATTTGAGCGGATGGAAGAAAAAGTCTTGCAAATGGAAGCCCGTGGACAAGCAGCGGCTGAAATTGCCGGAGCTGATTTAGAAAGTCAGTTTGCCGCATTAGAGGCAGGTGGTGATGTGGATGACGAGCTAGAAGCCATGAAAGCACAGCTCTTAACGGGTTCATCCTCCACTAACCAAGCACTGCCTGCGGGTGCGACTGCGGGTGCTGGTGCATCTTCTACAACGAGTGCGCCTGCTGCACCCAAAGATGCGGCTGTGGATGCTGAATTAGAAGATCTGAAGCGCCAGCTTGACCAACTCTAGAAATTTTGGGTTTTGGCTCCACTCCAGCCTCTCAACTTAAAAACCCTCCGACTTTTTTAAGAGCCGGGGGGCTTCTGCTTTAAACTAGAATGTAGTAATTTTTGTCTTAATTTCAACCATGAGTAAAGTGCTGACTATCACCGATGCCGAGTTCACCAACGAGGTACTCAGCGCTAATCCACCCGTTTTGGTCTATTTCTGGGCTTCTTGGTGCGGTCCCTGTCGCCTTATGTCTCCTTCGGTAGACTGGGCTGCGGCAGAATATGGCGATCGCCTCAAGATTGTCAAAATGGAAATTGACCCAAACCCCGAAACCGTTGCCAAATATCAAGTAGAAGGAGTCCCTGCCCTTCGTCTGCTCAAAGCAGGAGAACTCCTGGCGGCTTCTGAAGGGGCGCTAAATAAAGACAAACTCGGAAGCTTTTTGACGGCTCATCTCCCTGCTTAAGTCTGTTTTTATCGAGCAGCTTTTTTATCGAGCAGTTTACAGTTGTAAAATCTCTGCCCTCGTACCATCAGGTCACTATGATCCAGTTTGCCCAGCGCCTTCAGCCCTTGCAGTCTAATGTGTTTGCTGATATGGATCAGGCGAAAGCGAGAGCAAAGGCAGCCGGACGTGACCTGATTGATTTGTCGTTAGGTTCATCAGATTTGCCTGCTTCGCCCCATGTTTTGGAGGCGATCGCCCAATCTCTTCCTGATGCCAGTACCCACGGCTACCTGCTGTTTCATGGCACCCAAGCCTTTCGCCGAGCGGCTGCCCAATGGTATACCCGCAAGTTCGGGATTCCCGTCGATCCTGAAACTGAAGTGCTTCAACTCATTGGTTCTCAAGAAGGGACAGCTCACTTGCCCCTGGCGCTACTCAATCCTGGCGATTTCGCCCTGCTCCAAGATCCAGGATATCCCTCCCATGCGGGCGGCGTTCACTTGGCAGGCGGACAAATTTATCCGATGCCGCTGCTGGCTGAAAATAACTTTCTGCCCGTTTTAGAAAATATCCCTGCGCCTGTCCTGGCTCAAGCCCGAATGATGGTATTGAGTTATCCGCACAATCCAACCACGGCTACAGCCCCGATCGCCTTTTTCCAAAAAGCCGTTGCCTTCTGTCAGCAGCATAATCTGGCACTGGTGCATGACTTTCCCTACGCCGACCTATTTTTTGAAGGCGATCCACCCGTTTCAGTGCTGCAAGCCGATCCTCAAAAACAAGTGGCGATCGAGTTCTTTACCCTCTCTAAGTCCTACAACATGGGCGGTTTCCGGGTGGGCTATGCGGTGGGCAATGCTGACTTGATTCGTGCCCTGCGGCAGGTGAAAGCGGCAGTAGACTTTAACCAATATCAAGGAATTTTGAATGGGGCGATCGCTGCCCTTACAGGTTCCCAAGACAGCGTTCATGAAGGCGTGGCTATCTTTCAGCAGCGGCGAGATGCATTCATTGCTGCTCTCCACAGTATCGGTTGGCAAGTTCCTACGCCTGCCGCCACAATGTACATTTGGGCAAAGCTGCCTGCACCTTGGCTAACCGACTCCATCCGTTTTTGCACCGAGTTGGTCGAAAGTACGGGCGTTGCTGTTTCTCCGGGCGCAGGCTTTGGCAAATCGGGAGAAGGCTATGTGCGGTTTGCGCTGGTTTATGAGCCGAGGATTCTACAGACAGCCGTTGCTAGGATGGCGCAGTTTTGGCACAGGACTGATGACACGAATCAGGGTTTTCGGATCAGGTTCTTGGCAGAAAATCGAAGTCTAAAATCTCAGATAGGGTATACGAGCAGATGGCTGGAAATGTTTCTGGGTCGAGTTGAGTTTCAGCGATCGCCTGTCTGACTGCATCACCATACCAATCCGAGTAAGATTCTTGCAGGTAAGGCTTCAGGCTAGGAGAATCAGCGATCGCATCTCTCACACGGCGGCGATGTTCCACAATACTACCTGCCCAACTGCCGCTCCTCTTTGGAGGTTGGTACTGCCATTTGAGCAAGTGCAGCAAGATCACAATGAAATTGCTTTTGAGGCTTTTCCGCTCACTCCGCCCCATATCCTCGATTTCCTCAATCAGATTTTGCCAATCCACAGCCCCATAGTCCTGTCGCCGCAGTTTTGCCACAGTAGATTCAATCCATTGCACATAGTCTGTGGTGTACAGGTCAGTTGGATATAGACGGCTAATGTCTAGATTTGCCATAGAGATTTCCTCAAACTATTGCTATTCTAGAGCGTTACTCTAGAAGACTAATGGCAGGTTCTCTCTTCGCTTCTCCTATGATTCCATCTCGTCGGGTATATCAAGGACTGTTGGTCGGCACGGTTGGCGGCTTAATGATGGCACTGTTAGCCAACAATCCTATGCCCAGTTTGGCGCTAACCCTAACTTGGGATTTAGTCATCCTCGCCTTGGCAATTCTAGATAGTCAGCAGGTGCAGCGCGTTCAGATATCCCGCCAGCCTCTATCCCGTCTTTCGATTGGACGAGATAACTCAATACATCTCACCGTAGAATCGGGCAAAACCACTGCCACGCTGCAAATCCGCGACTACTCGCCCCAAGCCTTTACGGCTACACCTGAAATTCTGCAAGTCACCTTGCCCCCTGCTGTCCAGCAAACCCTGACCTACAAAGTTTTTCCCACTCAGCGAGGCGAATACAACTGGGGTGCGATTCAGGTCAGGCAGTTAGGAACTTGGGGCTTGGGGTGGCGCAATTGGAAAGTGCCTCAAAATGAGACTGTAGCGGTTTATCCTGATTTAATTGGGCTGCGATCGCTCTCCATTCGTCTCTCCCTACAAACGACAGGCAATATTAAACGAGCAAAGCGACTCGGCACGGGCACAGAATTTGCTGAACTGCGAGAATACGGCACGGGTGATGATCCTCGGCTGATTGACTGGAAAGCTACGGCTCGGCGGAGTCGGCTTTTACTGCGTGTGTTGGAACCTGAGCAAGAGCAAACCCTCATTATCTTGCTCGATCGCGGACGACTAATGACCGCACAAGTGAATGGATTAGCTCGGTTCGATTGGGGATTAAATGCAGTGTTATCCCTGGCGCTGGCGGGTTTAAGTCGGGGCGATCGCGTGGGTGTGGGGGTGTTCGATCGCCAAATGCACGCCTGGATTCCGCCCGAACGTGGACAAACTCATCTACCCAAACTAATCGAACGCCTCACCCCCATCCAGCCCGTTCTCCTGGAACCAGATTACATTGGCGCAGTCACGACCGTTAACCAACAGCAAACCCGGCGATCGCTTGTTGTTCTGCTCACCGACGTTATTGACCAAACCGCCTCTGCTGACCTGCTTCTAGCCATGGCACGGCTCACTCCTCGCTACCTGCCCTTCTGCGTGGCTCTACGCGATCCCCAGGTAGATATTCAAGCCAATGCGATCGCCCCTGATGTTAACACCCTCTACACCCGTGCGGTTGCCCTAGATTTACTGGCACAACGAAAAGTGGCATTGGCAACACTGAAGCAAAAAGGCGTATTGATTTTAGATGCCCCTGCCCACCAAATTACTGACCAACTGGTCGATCGCTATTTGCAGATCAAAGCGCGTGGACAGCTCTAAAGCTTGATCCATCTTGCTCCAATCCCGCTAATGTCTGAGCAGATCTACTACAGCACCTCTGCCCGCAACCGAGCGATCGGCAAACTCAAAAACTTCTGCCACTTGGGCACAAAAGCGCGTTTACGGAACACATCGTACTGATTACGCTCGATCGCATCCAAAATTTGGCTATAGAGCAACAGCGCCGACCAGACTGGAAACCGCGCATCCGGGCTGAGTTGACCAATGCCTTTTTCAGCCTCGGCATAAAACTTGCGCGCCCGCTGAATTTGGAACCGCATAATCGATCGCCAGCGATCGTCTATAACGCCCTTGATCAAATCTTTTTCGGTGTAATTGAACCGCTCTAAATCTTCAAGGGGTAGGTAAATTCTGCCGCGTCGCGCGTCTTCACCCACATCTCGGAGGATATTGGTGAGTTGGTTGGCAATGCCGAGGGCGATCGCTTCCGGTGCCGGATTGGGTTGAGGCTGCGCCCGACTCCAAGGGGCGTTACCCAAACTGGTATCAATGCCCATGACGGAGGTAGACATTAAGCCGACTGTGCCCGCCACGCGGTAACAATAAAGCTCTAGTTCCTCAAAGGTTTCGTAGCGGCTCCGGTATAAGTCCATGCGCTGTCCTGCAATCATGTCGCGGAAGGGCTGGATGTCGATCGGAAATCGCTCTAGCGTATCCACTAGCGCCACGTCTGCATCATCCACCGGATGTCCTGCAAAAATCGACTCCAGGTTACGTTCCCAGTGATCAAGGGTGGCATCGGTGGTGGTTGCCGCTTGGGCACCATCGACTAGTTCATCGGTACGGCGACACCAGACATAGATTGCCCAGATAGCTCGACGCTTCTCCGCAGACATGAGCCGAGTTCCTAAATAAAACGTTTTGGCGTACTCTGCGGTCACTTGACGGCAAAGTTCGTAAGCTTCCTCCAAGGGCACAAGAGTCATGACGCGGGGAGATTCAGGCAATTGCAGCATTACATTGCAGACGGGGGGTTAACTTCAGGTGATTGGGCTGTTCGCCACGCTCTCCAGTATCTACTTAGATGGGACTCTAAGGAAACAGTATCGAGCGATCGCCGCCCCAATCACAGAAAATCGCAAGAAATCACAGCCGGACTATGCCGTTTGTAGATCCTTCACGGGCGGAACCGCAGGAGGAATTACAGGCTGTTCGGTAATGGCTTGTGCGGCAAGCTTACCAGAAAGGACTGCACCTTCCATACTTCCTAGGTATCGCTGCATGGTATAACTGCCTGCCAAATAGAAGTTGGCAATGGGCGTTACTTGAGTTGGACGACAAGCCTGCCGCCCCGGAGTGGCTTTGTAGACCGATCGTGGGGTTTTGACCACTTTTGATTTCAGCAGCTTTGCCGGATTTTCACCGCTTAAGTGATCAGGAAAAAGTTTTTCTAATTCCTTCATTGTGGCGCTGACAATGTCTTCATCAGAGCGATCGATCCAATCTTTTGCCGGAGCTAGGACAAGTTCAAGCATCGAGCGATCGGGGTTTTCATACTCTCGGCAGGTGTTGCTCATATCGGCGTAAACGCTAAGCAAATCTGAGCGCGAGAACAGAAGTTGATCGATATTTGATAACTTGCGATCGAACCACAGGTGCAGATTAATGACAGGTACGCCTTCTAGCCCATTCAGTTTCTCAAAAAACTCAATCTCTTGCCAGGGCTTCGGCATCAGCACCTTCATCACATCCACCGACATTGCCGAGACATAAAGATCTGCCGTCAGAATCTCATCGGGTGCGCCGTTTAACCCCCGCATTAAGAAATGTTTCACAGTGCCGTCATCGTTCAAAACAATTTCTTTAAGCGGAGAACTAATTCGCACTTCGCCACCGCGCTCCGTGATGTATTCCACCAAAGGTTCACATAACCGCTCAGTCGGAGAACCATCCAGGAAAGCTATTTTAGAACCATAACGCTCTTGCATGAAGCGGTTGATGGCGGTTAGGGGAATGGTGGCAGATACTTCATCAGGGTTGATGAACGTTAGCGCTTTAGACGCAGCAATGAAAATATCGCTGTTGACCCGCTCATCTACACCTTGCAGCCGCAGCCATTCCAGCAAGGAGTATTGATCCATGTTCTCGACATACTTCTGACCCCGGACGATCGCAGGTAGAAGCCCGATCGCAAACCGAATTTTCTGTTCCCAGGTCAACATATCGTTGTTACGAATAATTGACATGATGACGTTGATGGGAGCCGGGATATCGGGGACATCGAACCGAGAAAGGGTGCCGGGTTTTTCAGGTTGGTTAAAGATCAGGGTATGTTGTTTCCATTGCAACCGATCTTCAATGCCTAGCTCTTTAAACAACTGAAGCATATTCGGATACGCTCCAAAGAAGGCGTGTAGACCCGTTTCATACCAGTCGCCGTCTTCGTCTTTCCAGGCAGCTACTAAGCCCCCTAAAACATCTCTACTTTCTAAGACAATCGGGGTGTGTCCGGCATCTGTAAGATACTTAGCACAGGATAAACCCGCTAGTCCGCCTCCAGCGATCGCAACTCGCATTAACGTCACTACCCTCTGAAATACTTGTGTTCACCAGGATTACATTATATGTTGCAAACTGTTACATTTCGACTTCTCTTCCATAGAAATTTGAAGGAATTACGAAGCGCCTCCGTCGATACAACCACTATGCTCTGCAAAATTTTCTGCAACTACTGAGTGATATGACTGGACAAAGCCTACTTCTACTTCTTAAACGACGAATTTGGTTAGCATTGCCACTCCTAGTCATTCTTGCAATCGGTGGCGTGCTGTGGGGACAACGATCGCCCAATACTGCTCTTAATCCTGCGCCTCCAGCCGCGTCTGTGCCTCCTGATGCATCTTCTGAACTTGTGCCTTCATCGCCGCCTACTAGCCGCTCCAGCGCCTCCCCTTCGCCTACTGTTACCCCCACTAGCGCCGCTAGCCCCACCCAAACTCCTACTCCGGCCCCTAGCCCCACTGCTGCCGTTGATCCGAATGCCTTGACCGCTGCGGAAAAAGCCTTAAACGAAGCCGCAAAACAGAAGATTGCCCGGTCAGGGACAGCCTCAGTTGATAATTTGGTGGAAATGCGGGTGGCGATCGCCCAGGGGGTTCCGGCTTTATCCCTAACTGTTACCCAGGGCGCGGTATTGGTCGATGCGCAAACGGGCAGCCAAATTCAAGATCTTTCAGGAAGCTATTCTCTCCAACCCAGCGGCGATGGTATGCAATTAGACAGTCAAGCCTTGCCCTTTGCAATCCGAATTGAGCCTACACCGGGAGGCAGTATTACGTTGGGCGATCGCACTTACCGAGGCAGATTTGTAATTGTCAATGATGCTGGCAAGCTGTGGGCGGTCAATTTGGTGAACCTCCGGCAGTATCTCTATAGCGTTGTTGCTAGCGAAGTTTCGCCCGATTGGGACACCGATGCCCTCAAAGCACAGGCGATCGCTGCCCGCTCTTATGCCCTCACCTATCATTTCAAGCCCATCAGTTCGCTATTTGACATGGGGTCAACCGAGTACTACCAGGTTTACAGCGGCATAGCCCGTGAAGCAGATACTACCAGCCAAGCCGTCGATGCCACTGCGGGAGAGTACGTCAGCTACAAAGGTGGCGTTGTCGAATCGCTCTACGCTGCCTCAGAAGACATTGTGGCAGAAGCCTTTCAAGGGCAGGGAATGAGCCAACTGGGCGCGTTGAGGTTGGCAGAGCAAGGGTTTACCTATCAACAAATTCTAGAGAAATATTACCCTGGAACAAAAGTAGGGCGGTTTCAGCAGGATTATTAAAAGCTCTAAACCTGCCCTCATCTTAAGTGGGTCTAAAACTAGACTGAACTATAACCCTTCATGCCACTTAAGCTTGTCTAATCACGACCCATCGCCCTGTTTCATCACGGTAGGTGGTGTAAGGATTAGCTCTAAGGGGCTTGTAACAAATCTGTAACTGGATTTCTTGCCTCTGAAGGAGGCTGACATTTCTGGGGTCAGGGTATTTTTTGACTGGGATACCACTTGCTTTCATGGCGCTACTCGTTTCCAGTATGGCTTTAGTGTTATTTTATACGCCTCACTACGCATAAAGGAGTGATAACCGTCACTTTACCCGCTTTTTGTTGCGGGGGTTACTGGCTCGTTCTTGAAGAAAAGCAGCGATCGGAATGCCCAAAAGATAGCTAGCTAGCCCACCCACCAGCCCGGTCGTCAGACAACCTGCCAGATATGCCCCGATCGCGGCTCCTCCTAGCTGTAGAAATCCATCCACCGTGTAGAGTTCGGACGGGGGCGCAGTCCAAGTTCGCCCCAACAGGGTTTGTCCAACGTGGAAGTTTAGAGCTGTTAGGGGCAGAGTCGTCAGCGGGTTACCCAGCCAGGTTCCAGCGATCGCAGCTACTTTACTGCCCCGCAACACTGCTGCTGTCACCACGGCAGTCAGCATCTGCACTCCCGGCAAAGGGAACATTCCCCAAAATACCCCGATCGCAAACCCGCGCGCCAAATGTTCTGGCGTAGCTTTTAACCGGATGAATCGTAAATAAAAGTATCGAAGCTTCCGTTTCACTTTGGTGCTGGCGATTTTCTTAACCTCTTGCTTAACCTCACATCGCTGCTCTTATTAACGCGATGTACCACTAACCTGAACCCTCTACCCCCAGCCCTCCTGCATTGGGCTACCGTGCATACACAAGTGATCGAATCTAGCCAAGTCCCTGGCGAACCACCCCCCAACCCCCCAAATTGGGGGACTTCCGATCCAGTTCTGTGCTTC
>JAAUPA010000134.1 GCA_012034615.1 Leptolyngbyaceae cyanobacterium CSU_1_4
CCCCTCCACCCATTCACCCCTTCACCCCTCCACCCATTCACCCCTCCACCCCTCCACCTCCTCAAATCAAAGCTGGCAATCTACCAGAGACTATCTTAGACAACCTGTGCCGAAAATCATTTAGAGCGATATATTGAGACTGCTGCACGGCATTAACTTCTTACCTCGCCGCATCAGAGGGGATCAAAACGTATGGGTTCACTGGTTTGGACATTCGCTGCCATTTTGACCATTCTGGGAGCAACGGTTGGGTCAACTAGACGAATTAATGAAGGCAATGAGGCTTTGGTAGAACGTCTGGGGCGATATCATCGCAAGCTAAGACCGGGGCTTAACTTTGGGATTATTCCATTTATTGATGAAGTCGTGACTGAAGGCTCGATCAAAGAACGAATCCTCGATATTCCCCCCAACGATGCCACGACTCAAGACAATATTCGAGTTAAAGTAGATGCCGTTATTTTTTGGAAAATTTTAGAGTTACAGCAGGCTTACTACGAAATTCAAGATATTGAAGATGCGATTCGTAATTTAGTTGTGACGACCTTGCGATCGGTCATCGGCATGATGGATTTGCAAGAAACAAATTCCTCAAGAAGCAAAATTATTCGGGAGCTAGCCGCAAACCTAGACGAAGCCACTGAACCTTGGGGCGTAAAAATTACTCGTGTGGAAATTCAAGATATTGAAGCTCCGGAAAGTATCAAGCTGGCGTTGGAAAAAGAACGCTCTGCAAAAAGTGAGCGCCTTGCCCTAGAAACGCAAGCTGCCGGAAAGAAAAAAGCCGCCATGGAAGAAGCCGAGGCGATCGCCGGGTCGGTGCAACGCATTGCCCAAGCCCTGCGGGACAATCCCGATAGTCAACACATTCTTAAATATCTGGTTGCTCAAAACTACGTCGATGCTAGTCGTCGGTTAGGTGAAAGCAGCAACTCTAAAATTGTGTTCATGGATCCTAAAGCTTTGACTGAAGGCATATCAGAAATGATCCAAGCCGACACGAGTTCTCCGCCCCATCCTCCAGGAGATGGCAGTCGGGCTAGCAATGGCAATTGATGCGAGTGAACAGCTACTGCGATTAAACAGCCACTAATGCCGCCAAATGGCATCGGCAACTAAACAAACCTCTCGCATTTCTTGAACATCATGAACCCGGAGCACATCGGCACCTTGAGCGATCGCCGCACAGCAAGTCGCCGCTGTTCCCCACACCCGTTCTTGGGGGTTGGGCTGATTTAGGAGATGTCCAATAAAACTTTTGCGAGACGTGCCGACTAGCACCGGAAACCCTAGGGAGCGCAGATGAGAAAGGTGTCGCAGAATTTCTAGGTTTTGAGGATAGTTTTTAGCGAAACCGATTCCTGGGTCGAGCATAATATGGTGCAGAGGAATGCCCAGAGCGATCGCCGCTTCCACTCGACGCGCCAAAAATTCATAAATCTCTGCCATCAAATCTGAATAGTCTGTTAATCCCTGCATCGTCTGAGGCGTGCCGCGCATGTGCATCAGCACAATCGGAATATCTAAATCGGCGATCGCGCCTAGCATCTCCGGATCAGCCGTGGCTCCAGAAATATCATTCACCCAATCTGCCCCCGCCGCCACTGCTGCCCGCGCCACAGCCGCCTGAGTTGTATCTACCGAAACAGGTGTAATAATGCCGTTCACTCGCAACGCCCGCACCACAGGCACCACCCGTTCTAGCTCAGTGGCTAAAGAAATCTCTTCGGCTTGAGGACGGGTTGACTGTCCACCAACATCCAAAATATGGGCACCCGCTTCAATTAGATAATGCGCTTGGGCGATCGCCGCATCCAAAGTATCAAACTGTCCGCCATCGCTAAAGCTGTCCGGCGTTACATTCAAAATCCCCATTAAATAAGTTTGCTTTCCCCAAGTAAAAACCTGGTTTCTAACCATCCACTCTGCAACATTGGGCATAATGCTCTGCTATCCTGCACGATAAAACTCCGCTTGGTCGCTGCCGAATAATCTGGGGTACTCTGAAAGAGCCCTTCGGTTCTTAGATTAAAATGCTTCAAGGCATGGAGCGACCTTCTCACTCATAGCATCAGAAGAAACTAAGCGGTAAGATTAAAAGCCTTAAAGGTTATCTGTCGGGAGTTGAGGATTTTTTCAAATGCAGGCTTGTCCCCACTGTCAGTCTATAAATCCGGACAACAATCGGTTTTGTCAAAAGTGCGGAGGAGTTTTGGCTGAGGATCTCTTATCCAACAGCCCCTTACCCAACAGCCCTTTACCTCAATCCAACCCTGGCTCAGAAGATCTAGAAATCACTTCTGTCCCTGGTTCTACGGCGGTTTACCGACACGCCCTTTTATCCGGGGCGATCGATCGGCTCGCCACCCAACATTTTTTGGATGACTCACAGCGCTACCAACTCGCTGCTAATTTGCCCATTGCCGAACTTAATGCCCCCATCGAAACCATCGTCCTGGATTGCCAGCCCCTTTCACCCCCCTTTTTAGACGAGTTTTATCACCCACCCATCGGTTCCCCTAGCGTTGCCGCCCCCAAACCAGAGCTAGCTATTCCCGCAACCGCTCAGCCTTACTTAAAGCTTCGCAAGCAGTATCCTTTTCTGTCACTGCCCAAAATTCACGATGCTTGGGAGCAAGAGGGGCTCAGCGTCGTGTTGCTGGAAGAACGATCGCACTTCCCTTCGCTGCTTGCGGTCTGGGGCGGGCAAGCCTTACTCATTGAATTATAGATTGGCTGGATGAAATGACTGAACTTTGGGTTGCCCTCCAGCCAGAAAACTGTGGGAGCAGCCTTCTCGAATTAGACAACCTCAGAATCGACGACAACGGGGTTCTGTGCCTGCAACGCCTCTATGAAGACGATGCCGCGCAACGTCCTCAATTAACCGACCTAGGCGCAACCTGGCAGACGTTGTTTTCCCAATCTCAACGCACTCAGCGAGGCGACATCGCCCAGCTTTTTCGTGATGTCCAGTGTGGAGATGTGGCATCTATGACAGAACTGCGATCGCGCCTCGCTGCCATTAAAGAAGCCGTCAATAACCATCCTGATTCCACCCGCAACCCGGATGCTGACACGCCCAGCCCAGAGTTACCCCCGCTCCCAGCATTGATCAACTTAGATCATCTTCCCGACTGGGATGAAGACCTCGATGATAGCCAAGAACTGACGCGCAGCGTTGCTGATTATTCACCCACAGTGCTGCCGTTCCAACTGGTGGGTTTTGAAGATGCGGGGTTAACCAATATTGGCAGTCAACGCAACCATAACGAAGACTACTTCAGCCTGCAATCAGACGTTAGAAAAATTGAAAGTCCTGAAAGCAAAACCTTGCAAACCCAAGGACTTTACATTCTTTGCGATGGCATGGGCGGTCATGCCGGGGGCGAAGTTGCCAGTGCGCTGGCGGTAGAAACCCTAAAAACCTACTTTGCTGAAAATTGGCAAGACCAGTTGCCCAGCGAAGAGCAAATTCGAGAGGCTATTGGTCAGGCAAATCGCGCCATTTTTGACCTCAACCAAGAGCGCGCTAGTTCTGGCAGCGGACGGATGGGCACCACGCTGGCAATGGCGTTACTGCAAAACAACCAGCTTGCGATCGCCCATGTCGGTGACAGTCGCATCTATCGCTTTAGCGCCCGAAACGGCTTAGAGCAGATTACGGTAGATCATGAAGTGGGGCAACGGGAAATTCAACGGGGCGTTGAAGAAGCGATCGCCTATGCTCGTCCGGATGCTTACCAGCTAACCCAAGCCCTGGGGCCCCGCGATGAAAATGGCATTAAACCCACCATTAGCTTTTTAGAGCTCAACGAAGACATGCTTCTGTTGCTGTGCTCCGATGGTCTGACCGACAATGATTTGCTAGAAACTTACTGGGAGAGCCATCTCACCCCGTTGCTGTCGGGGCAAATGAGTTTAGAGATCGGGGTCAGCCGTTTGATTGAGCTTGCTAATCTGCATAATGGACATGACAATATTACGGCGATCGCCATTCGTCTATGCTTCACCTCTAGCGTTAGTCCGCCCTTGCGATCGGCAGGCGGTTAGGGTGAGTGGGTGTGGGTGCCTGAAGCAAAGCGGAACGTATCGGTGCTAAAGTTTGGTCGGTTCCCCGCTACTCCAGGCACCCGATAGAGGTTTACTCAGGTACATCCCACTGTTGCAGATCTCCGAGCCGCCCTCATCCCCCAGCCTTCTCCCGCTTTGGGAGAACAGAGTCAGAATCAAAGTCCCTCTCCCAAAACGGGCTACTGTGTATACACCCGTTGTTGAAGATAGCCCAGCTCCCGGCGAACCGCCCCCTGAATCCCCCATTCTGGGGGACTTCCGAGCCAGTTCTGTTCTTCAAAGTCCCCCAAATTTGGGGGATTTAGAGGCGGTTCGGGACAGTATTTTCCTGCCACTCCCTTATCCATAAGACTAGACAAGGTGGCTAGCTGAGACCTATTCCCATTCAATGGTTCCAGGCGGTTTAGAGGTAATGTCGTAGACCACCCGATTGACACCTCGCACCTCGTTGACAATCCGATTAGAGATGACCTCTAATAAATCGTAGGGAACCCTAGACCAGTCTGCCGTCATGCCGTCTTCGCTAGAGACGATGCGCAGCACGATCGGGTAAGCATAAGTCCGCTGATCGCCCATAACACCAACGCTCCGAACGGGTAGCAACACGGCAAACGCCTGCCAGACCTCGTGGTATAAGCCGCTGCGGTTAATTTCTTGCCGCACAATTAAATCAGCATCTCGCAAAATATCGAGGCGATCGTTGGTCACTTCTCCCAAAATCCGAATGGCTAATCCGGGTCCGGGGAAGGGATGGCGATTGACAATTTCTTCGGGCAAACCAATCGATCGCCCGACTTTGCGCACTTCGTCTTTAAATAGCTTCCGCAAAGGTTCTACGAGTTTAAAGCGCAAATCTTTGGGCAAACCGCCGACATTGTGATGGCTCTTAATTTTGACTGCAACCCGTTCGCCTGTTTTAGGATCAATGTTGGTATCCGCTGATTCAATCACATCGGGGTACAGCGTTCCCTGCGCCAAGTAGTCAAAAGGACCCAGCCGTTTCGATTCTTCTTCAAACACTTGAATAAATTCGTGACCGATCCGCTTTCGTTTTTCTTCAGGATCAGTGACTCCGCGATCGCCGCCAAAAACCGCTCACGGGCATGGACATACTGCACATCAATATGAAATTGCTCGTGGAACAACTTGACTAACCGCTCAGGCTCTAGCTTCCGCATAAAGCCTTGGTCGATAAACATACAAGTGAGTTGGTCACCGATCGCCCGGTGCAATAAGAACGCCAGCGTAGAGGAATCCACCCCGCCCGACAATGCCAGCAGCACACGCTTGTCGCCCACCTTGGCACGGATTTCTCGAACCGCATTTTCTACAAAAGCAGCCGTCGTCCAGGTGGGATCGCACACGCAAATGTGATAAACAAAATTGCGAATCAGCGCCATGCCGCCCAACGAATGCACCACTTCGGGGTGAAACTGCACGCCATATAGCTTGCGATCGTGATGGGCGATCGCCGCACAGGCAGTATTTTCAGTATGTGCCAGCAGCTCGAAGCCGTCTGGTAAATGAGTGACCGAGTCGCCGTGGCTCATCCACATGGTGGTGCCATCGTCTACATTGGTCAACAAATCCGTGGGATCGTCAATCTGCAAAAACGCCTTGCCATATTCGCCCCGACTCGCCCGCTCAACGCCGCCCCCGAGTTGTTGCACCATCAACTGCATGCCATAGCACACTCCCAAAACAGGAATGCCTAAATCCCAAATGCCTGGATCACACTGAGGCGCTCCTTCGTCGTACACAGAACTGGGTCCGCCCGACAGAATAATACCTTTCAGGTTGAGTTGCTGGAGTTTTTCAGCGCTGGTGCGGTAAGACAGCACCTCAGAGTAAACCTGGGTTTCTCGAATGCGACGGGCAATCAGTTCAGAGTATTGGGAGCCGAAGTCTAAAATAGCGACCATCTGGCGATCGACTTGGTTGACAGACGACACCTGAGGGAGTTGTTCAATTTGAAGGGTCACGGTTAAATCCTGTAATAAGTCCTAAAGTGTGAAGTAGAGCTAAGGAATTAATTAAAAAGAGCTACTAAATGATTTGGCTTTTAAAACCAAAACTGAACTTTCGTTGAGCAAACTGTAACCCGATCTAATCGCTTAGACGTTTCCAGAAAGCAACTTTAAGTCTGACAATAACCAGAAAGTCTTGCCTTAAAACCTAGAAAAACGCCTTAAACTTTGGAAAACCAAGAGTAAAGCCGAAGGGTGTTGAGCAGAGGCATTCTAAGCTCGGAGGGACAGGATGTGGATTTTTGTGAGTTTTACTTAGATTAGCAAACCTGGGCAAAAAGATGGACAACCGTTTAACTTTCCTTTCAGCAATTTCACCTGATCGATAGGATGGAGGCTGAGTTCTTGTTCCAAATTTTAAAGGATGGTTACGTTCAATGACTGCTGTGAACCCTGCCGTAAATCCTGTCAAGCTGACGATGCTGCCCACCGTTGATTATCTGCGCATTAGTCTGATCGATCGCTGCAATTTTCGGTGCCAGTACTGTATGCCAGAGGGCGAGGAGCTAGAGTTTGTTAGGAAACAAGAGTTGTTAACTCAGGCAGAGCTGCTGCTGTTATTACGAGAAGTTTTTATTCCGGTAGGGTTTACTCGGTTTCGGTTGACGGGTGGAGAGCCATTGATTCGTCCCGGCGTGGTGGATATTGTCAGGGCGATCGCCGCTTTGCCCCAAACCCAAGATTTATCCATGACGACCAATGCTTTTCTGTTAGCAGGCATGGCGCAAGATCTTTACACAGCGGGATTGCGGCGCATTAACATCAGCCTTGATTCTTTAGAACCCGAAACTTTCGATCGCATTGTCGGCAAGCGACCTACTGCTGGAGGGGTTTGGCGATCGCGCTGGCAGCAAGTTTGGGATGGCATTCAGGCGGCACACCGAGTCGGTTTTGATCCGCTCAAGCTGAATGTCGTCGTGATTCCGGGCGTAAATGACTCTGAAGTTCTAGATTTGGCGGCGCTGAGTATCGATCGCCAATGGCATATTCGGTTTATTGAATTCATGCCGATCGGCAACGCGGGGTTATTTGGCGAAAAAGGCTGGATCGAGTCAGAAACATTGCGCCAACGCATTCGAGAGCGCTGGGGTTTAACGGCGGGGCAAGTCACAGGAAACGGACCTGCTGATGTGTTTCAAATTCCAGGAGCCAAGGGCACGCTGGGTTTTATCAGCCAAATGTCGGAATGTTTTTGCGATCGCTGTAACCGAATGCGGCTCTCTGCCGATGGCTGGCTGCGTCCTTGCCTCCTCAACGAAACCGGGCAGCTAGACCTCAAAACTGCCTTGCGTTCAGGCATCCCGCTCTCACAAATTCGAGCAGACGTACAAGCCCTACTCACCGCCAAACCCGACATCAACTACAAAATGCGAGATGCAGGAACGACAGGATCTTACAGCCGCACCATGTCGCAGATCGGCGGGTAGGATTGAAGGAAAATTTTTTATGAGGGAAGATAGTCATCCTTCAGCATGTCTGCCAATTCGTAAGGACAATCTAAGGGAAACGCTTCTAACGGCAAACCTGTCTCGGCTTTGGCTTGCTTGACAGCTTCCTCATAACATTCAGCCTCACACCCCACAAGATAGGAATTAAGACTAGGAGAATCTTTCAACGCCCTGTTAACTCGGCGGCGATGCTCAACGATGCGGCCTTCCCAACTGCCGCTCCGTAGTTGGGGTTGAAATTGCCACTTGAGCAAATGAATCACTAGCACAATAAAGTTACTCTCTAAACTCTGCCGTTCTCGCCTCCCCATGTCCTCAATTTCCTCAACCAAATTCTCCCAATCCACAGCCCCATAATCTTGACTCTGAATTCTTTGCACAGTGGATTCTATCCATTGCAGATAGTCTGTTTCGTACAGCGCTTTGATATTAGGAAAAGAAAGAGGAGCTTTCATGACGAAGTCCTGGAATAAAGTCCTAGAACAATGAACTGAGCAGCATTTTTTGGCGTTGCTGAATCGAAGTATGAACTGATTAAATTGACCGTTCTCTCGCCCCCTAAATCCCCCAACTTGGGGGACTTTGAAGGGTTTGGAAGTCTCCCAAATTGGGGGGTTGGGGGGCTTTCATACTTGCATTCAGCAACGCCCATTTTTTTACATTATAGCGATTTTGACGACCGCCCCTAAACGCCAAACAAGCCCCCTGACTGACAGGTTCAGGGAGCTTGAAAAAACTATTCGACAGCGCACCGCAGCCGCACGATGTTCGTCGCCATCTTTTTCTAGGCTTGACGCGAGTAGAACTCGACGACCAGCAGTTCGTTCACTTGTAGTGCAATCCATTCACGTTCGACGACGCTGTTGACTTTGCCAATTTTCTTGGCTTTGTCAAACTCTAAATGGCTGGGCAAGTTCGCCAGTCCAGGGAAGAGCAAATTGGCTTCAACGAGCTGACGAGAGCGATCGCTATCGCGGACTCCAATCACATCGCCGGGTCTGCACTGATAGCTAGGGATATCTACCACTCTGCCGTTTACCGTGACATGACCGTGGTTCACTAACTGGCGCGCACCAGGGATTGTAGGCCCCATGCCCATCCGAAACACTGTGTTATCCAGCCGCATTTCTAGGAGTTGTAACAACACTTGCCCTGTAGAACCCGCCGCACGACGAGCCTTACGAACATAGCGAAGTAACTGACGCTCAGTCACGCCGTAGTTAAACCGTAGCTTTTGCTTTTCTTCAAGTCGAACTGCGTACTCAGAACGCTTCTTACGAGCTTGACCGTGTTGACCGGGGGGGTATGCCCGTCGTCGGAGTTTTGCGAGACAAGCCAGGCAATTCGCCTAAGCGCCGCACAATTCTGAGGCGGGGACCTCTGTATCGAGACATCTAGATTCCTCTTTGTAAAGTTGCCCAAAGGTACTATTCTAATGCCTGATGCCCCAGAATGAAAAAATGTGATAGGTTTTGTTTCATTAGCTTGGTTTAATTTTCTTTGATTGATTCATGACTATCAGTAATATTTCTTGCCTGGGCTTGAGCTAACCTGGCGCGCTTGAATTTACTGTGCTAGCATAGTCAATCAGAAACGTTATTTTGCCATTATCGATCCGACCGACGAAAGCCTCACCTGAGCGGTCTTGATCGCAATCTGTAGAAAACGATTTGGAAAATAATTAATCTCACTACCTACATTTCCTTAATTCCTATGAACCAAACGGTTGCTCACCCCATGGGTAAGTTTCAACGTCAAGTGCGATCGCTCGTAGATTCAAAAGTAATCCGCCCCACCGATCGACTCTGGAAAATTGCTCTCCTGTATGGAGATGAATGGAGCTACCTAAAGAAAGAACTTGAGGATTTCGAGTTTTCAATGCAAGACCCGATTAGCGCTTTGCTTGCGGTCGAATCTTGGGACGACTAAACTTGTGCCTATTAGTGCCCACTGGTGTTCTTTTAAGCCCGTTAATTAGATCCAAAGATTCATTCAAACTCGTCCAACAGATAGAGCCGTCTCCCTACACCCATTCTTAACCTAACTTCCCACCGACCTGTGGAAAAACCCACTAAAGTCTGTGGAAAAGTGGGTCTGCATTGTGGAAAACACTGGCAAAGTTAATGAATTCTTAATCTTTGCCAGTCTAATCATTAGATTTAATCGTTGAGAGGAACTAACGTCCCATCTTGCGCTTCAGTTCCTCTAGTTCTGCGTCGGTTTCCCAGCGCTGAAGGTTTGTTCTAGGGGATCAGACGAGTTAGAAAAAGTGGACTGATAGCGGGCGTTCCAGGCGCTAGTCTGTCGTTGTTGCTCAGCGCTGGCGGCTTGGGCTTCAGCGACTTTGACTTCTTGCTTGCGCAGTTGAATTTGCTTCTGGAGTTCGCCGGTTTGTTGAATACGAGTTTTTAATAGCTCCATTTGTCCCCAGAGCTGGTTTCCTTGCCGAAGGAGGGCAGCTTCACGTTCTTCGGCAGGTTTGGACAAGTCAAATCGCTGAGCTTTCTTGGCTTTGTCAATGCGAATGTGCCAGCGCTGAATTTCTTGGGCAGTTGCCAAAATTTCGGCTTCGAGCTGCTTTTCCCGCAGCCGCAGGTCGGCAATTAGCCGAATGGCTTCTTCTTCTTGTTCACGCAGCTTTTCTTCTAGGGCTTGAAGTTCTAGGTGGGGATTGTTGCGCAGAAATTCTTCTAAGCGGGTTTCTAAAAATTGGCTGAAGTCTTCAAAAATACCCATGCGATCGCTCCTTGCTTGATTTTTTTCCAACCTTAACTTGCTGCCTTCAATCTGAACACACCAGGAAGTTTCAATTTGAACTGACTTGGGGACTATTGCGAATCTGTAATGGTTGCAAACGGGTTAATGTTGTGTGCATTTTTTGAGTCAAGCCTCGTTCTCAAACTGTTTTACGCCTAATTAGCATTAATGCCGACTGAGGTACAAATCCCAGTGTTTGTCGCCTCGTTCTGTCAGGCATTGCTCAATGGTGAGAGAGCCATGTTCCGGATTGCCATTGATATAACGCAGAATAAAACCTTCGTTCAGGATTTCTTGTAAAAATGCTTTGCCGTTGGGATAGCGTGTGGCTCCAAACTCTAACACGATGATGATATTAGGGTTACGCCGAACCGTTTGACGCATTCCTCTCCAGACAGATTCTTCTGCCCCTTCAGTGTCAATTTTAATGAAATCGACGTGTTCCCAATCTGCGGTCAAGCGATCGAGCGTCACTGTCTCAGTGGCGATCGCATCCTCGCCTATGCCAACCTGCCGAACAATGCTTGCTCCGCCAATTTGTCCTCTAGGAACGGCAAGTGTGACAGACTTGCCATCCGTATCGGCAGCGGCTTGCGATGAAACGGTAACATTTTCACTTAACCCATTAACTGTGAGGGTTTGCTGAATCAGTTGCACAAGGTTGGTGTTAGGTTCTAACGCCAGCACTTTTCCGGTTTTGCCCGCTAGGCTTGCCATCAGCAAACTAAAGTAACCATGATTTGCGCCAACATCAATGCAATTCCAACCGGGCTGAATGCTACGGGCAAAGGCAAAGGTGACCGCAGGCTCCCAATAACCATTGAGAATAAGGTGCGGTGCCAGGCTGATATCTTGGCTGTTTACATACATCAGGTAGCGACTGAGCACCCGGCATAAAATGGTGCCGTTGCCTAAATATGCACTTTGGCAAGCTGCCCGACAAAGGCGAACGAACTCTTCGTGGGACAAAGTGGCGATCGCTTGACTATTAAACGTGCGAGTTTTCCCTTGCACTCTTTTTTCTATTTGCTTAACCTGAGCGTCTAAACTTGCCAAACGCTTTAATGCCAGGTCGAGTTTTTGCGATACCGCAGGGTCACGAGATAGAAAACCTTTGGCTTGCTGGAGCCAAGAGCGGTTCACGGGTTGAGGGTTAGAAGCATTAAGTGCGTCTAAAAGGGGCTTCAGATGCTGAGGAGGCGCGATCGCCCCTGGCACCTTTTGCTTCGCCAAAATGACGAAAACCTCATTGGCAAAAATCGGCTGAAAAGTATTCACCGCGATCGTCAGAAAAGTTCGGTTGAGTTTTTCGATCATGCCTTTGTGAATGAGCATCCAGTCGAAAAAATTAACCTCACATCCATAGGAATCGCTGTAGGAGTAAAGATGTTGAAACTCTGTTTTAAGCCGAACAGGAGCAATCAGCTTTTCTTCGGAGCGAACATGCTGTCGTAGAAAACTTTTAGCATCCGACCAATAACTATCTTCTGGCATCCCCACAAGCTCCCTGAGTCCCTAAGAAATAATCGTTTGGCAATAAGCTTACAGGATAGACAGGACAACAAATGATCAGGAATTGATCAGGAATCTGATTTAGACGTTTGCAGAACTTTGCCACTGAATTGCTAAGTTTCAAAGAAAGGCTGAACGATTGGTACGGGTGGTCTGTCAGGAGATTAATGATGGGGGGATGAAAAAATTCAAAATTATTAATTCAAAATTCAAAATGAACAGCCTTTAATTGTGAATTAATAATTTTGAATTGCTCATTTTGAATTGCTCATTTTGAATTCGATCGCCTTTTTGAATTCCACCTAAATCCTGATTTAGAATTTCTGACCCACATAGATCGATCGCACTTCACTATTGCGCTGAATCAGGGCAGTTTGGTTAGAGATAGACACAATTTTCCAACCGCTTGCCCCAATGGTTTCGCCCACTTGAATGCGCTGGGGCACACCATTCACTTCGAGCAGGGCGGCTGAGCGATCGCCCAGTTCTAGCAACCCAATCAAAGCATGGGTTTCAGAGAGATCAACATTAGGGACGATCGCCGCAACAGGAGTAGGACTAGCCACGGGTGGAGCAGGCGTTGCTACCGCGCGCGCGGCAGGCGGACGAACAATAGGAGCAGGGGACACTCTGAGGGGAGCCGTTGAAGTCGATGGAGCCGCAGCCTTAACAGAACTTTGAGGAGTACTCGGCGTAGTTCCGGGTGGGTTAGTAAAGGAACCGAACAGAGGCGGTTGGTAGACTGGGACGTAGCGCTCAATGACTAAGGGTGAGGGCGCAGGTGAGGAAGCACCAGAGGGGGCAGGCGGTAACGTGGCGATCGATCCAGCCCCACTACTGCGAGTGGCAGTGCGATCGATACGATTGAGCGATCGTCCTACATACTCTAAAAACTGTTGATCTTTTCCTGTCTGCGTCGATTCGGGCACTGTGGCAGGCGGGACAGTTCCTTCTGCCACGACTGGAACTGAGAAACCCGGAATCATTGGATAGAGCCGAAATTTAACCGCCGCAAATAAACCGCCCGTCAAAATAAGCGTTGCCAACACAGCAGAAAGGAGAATACCACCGCCCGCCTGACGGGGTTTAGCTGCGCCCTGATCCATCACCAATAGTTCTTCAAGGTCAGGATCGCTGAGCAAATCATCTGAAGGCAAACCGTAGGACGCAATCGATTCTGGAACAGCAGGCGAGGTGAGCGTGGGTGACAGCAGGGGGACATGGGGAGGGGCAACAAAGGAAGCAATGGCAGCAGGCGCAGGCGCAGGCTCCTCAGGAAGATCAGCAGGCAGCGCCGATCCCCGTTCCAAAGTCTGCTCCATATCCTGAAAAATTTCATTCATCAACTGATCGACATTGGTCAAAGCAGCAATGCCAAAGGGAGTCGGCTCGTAAATGTCTTCTGAGTCAGGAATATCAGCCTCTAAGAAGGGATTAGCACCCTTGAGGACAGATTCGGAAGGGCTGGGTTGCGGCATAGATCCATCAAATGAGCAAGGAAATCACTAAAATTTAACAGGCTTATTCTAAAACGATCTTTCTTTCCCAAAATTTATTACCTAAATTAATAGCAGCGAGTTTTTCGAGGAACCCGCTAAGGGTGGCTTCTAGATTTCCGCCAGATCTCTGCAAAGAGTTGCCCCTATCAAAACTCTTGCTCGATGATAGATTTTCCTTGCTCATAAATCGTCTGGGCATAATCTGTCCAAGCGCCTTGTCCCCAATAGCGAAAGCAACTGGTTTGCAGCAACAGGTTATGTAACAGGGCTTGACGGTAGCGAGTTTGTTGAGTTAGCTCAGGGTTTTGCGCCACTAACGGAGTGACTTTTTGGTGAAAC
>JAAUPA010000135.1 GCA_012034615.1 Leptolyngbyaceae cyanobacterium CSU_1_4
GATGGGACATGCTGGAGCAACTGCGGCAAACAGAGTGTTTGAAAGATATGCCGGTGATTATTTCTTCCGCTAGTGTGTACGAGTGCGATCGCCAAAAGAGCATTCTGGCAGGAGGGAATGATTTCTTGGCAAAACCTGTGCAAGCAGAAGAGCTTTATGCCATGTTAGCCAAGCATTTAACGCTGGAATGGATTTATGGCGACCATACTAATGCGCAGAGCAGTCAAGTAGCAACCGAAATGGTAATTCCCCCCAGGTCTGAACTAATGCCTCTCTTAGAATTTGCTAAAAAAGGACAAATTAAAGGACTACAAGAGGAATTAGAAAAGCTAGCTCGAAGGCACGAGAGCTATCAGCCCTTTGCAAATTACCTGGGTCACCTTGCTAAAGGATTTAACATCCAAAAAATTCGACAATTTCTTCAAGATGCTACTTAGCAAACGCAACGGCGTAATGCAAAGTTATAAATCTTAGCTCGCTATCAAAAAATAGGGTAGAAAACAGGGTAAAAATCATGGTCAGTGGCAATTTAGGTGAAACGATTTTAGTCATAGACGATACCCCCACTAATCTGGAGGTTCTGTACAGCGCATTGAGCAGCGCAGGTTACGAGATTTTGGTGGAAATGGATGGGGAGAGCGGCTTAGAGCAAGCCCAGAATAGCCGCCCTGATTTAATTTTATTAGATGTAATGATGCCTGGAATTGATGGTTTTGAAACCTGTCATCGCCTCAAGGCTAATCCGGCAACTTCCCATATTCCTGTCATCTTTATGACAGCGTTGTCGGAAACCGAGAGCAAAATTAGGGGGTTAAATGCTGGGGCTGTTGATTACATTACCAAACCATTTCAGCATGAAGAAGTCCTGGCGCGAGTCAAGATTCATCTGCAAATTCGCAGTATGACCATTACCCTGGAAGAGCAAAATGATTTACTCAAAAATTTTAGCGCTCATTTAGAAACGAAAATTGCAGAGCGGACTACAGAACTTCAACAGGCTCATGCTCAATTGATTCAGCAGGAAAGATTATCTTCTTTGGGGCAATTGGTGGCGGGTGTGGCTCATGAAATTAATAATCCTGTTAATTTTATCTACGGCAACTGCACTCCTGCTAAACAATACACTCAAGATTTATTAGACTTAGTCAAGCTCTATCAAGAAGAATATCCTCAATCGAATTCTAGACTGCAAAAGAAGGTTGATGACATTGATTTAGAGTTTTTGGCGAAGGACTTTCCGAAAGTTATTTCTTCGATGCAAATAGGAGCCGATCGCATTCGTGAAATTGTGGCATCTCTGCGCAACTTTTCTCGGTTGGACGAGGCAGACTTTAAGGAAGTTGATCTGCATGAAGGAATTGATAATACATTAATGATTCTGCACCATCGTTTCAAGGCAACTGTAGAACAGGCAGAAATTCAAATCATTAAGGTTTATGGAAAAATTCCAAAAGTAAGTTGCTTTCCTGGACAGCTTAACCAAGTATTTATGAATATCATTGGGAACGCGATTGATGCTTTACAGGAACACGACAGTGCGCGATCGCCTGAAGAATTAAAGAACAATCCTAGCAAGATTTGGATTGAAACTTATTCCGTCGATTCTGAACGAGTTGCTATTCAAATTTCTGACAATGGAGCAGGTATTTCTGAAGCCGTGAGGCATAAGTTGTTTGATCCTTTCTTTACCACAAAACCTGTTGGCAAAGGAACAGGTTTAGGGCTATCCATTAGCTATCAGATTGTGGTGAAGAAACATAAGGGAAAGATTGAGTGTGACTCAACTCCGGTAAGGGCACTCGGTTTATGATTGAAATTCCTGTGGAGCAAATAGACATGCCTTCGTGAAAAGGCTATGGCTGATTGATAACCTATGTTTAGAGTTGTGTAGACCCAGCAGCATGGGATTGGCGAGGAAGCCCCGGCATGGACAGGCTTTTCTCAATCAAATTTGAATGGTTCAAGGTGCCTTTTGTTTCATGTAAATATCTTTATCCAAGATTTTTTTGTAAAATTAAAAATCAAATAAAATGGGGCTTGCCGTTATTTTGAGCCGAACCCCGAAAACTTAATCAAATTCACGACACTATTCTTAGAAACTTCTGCTTTCTTCCTGATACCGCTTCAAATTCTTGGTTAAGTAATGCAGACTCATTGACTTAACCAGAATTTGGAAGAGAGAGAAATGGCGGCTTTGGATCACGTTGCCTTAACCCACCTAGATACAGCAACAGACGCTGATTTACGAGTGCTGTTTGTCAGCCATACCTATGTGGTTGGCATCAATCAGGGCAAATTAACTGCGATCGCTTCAGGCGCTTTACCTTCCTCGTCTCCCCCCGCGATCGCCCGCCCCATCACGGTTGGCTTGCTGGCTCCCTCCAACTGGAAGTCATTAGAGTGGAATCGTTCCCTGCCCCTAGAAGCTCCCCATTCCCAACTCAAAATTTACGCTGCCCCAGTGGCGATGAGCGGACGCGGCGGTGCCCATTTCTATGCCCCTTGGCGCATCTGGCAAGTCCTCCGCGACTTTCAGCCCAACATTATTCAAGTGGAAGAAGAAGTCTTTTCCCTCTGCGCCCTAGAATTTGCCCTCTCGGCAAAGCTAACTCAAACCCCCCTCGTGCTTTTTGGCTGGGAAAATCAAGCACGATCGCTCCCTCTGGCTCGTCGTTGGATTCGCCAATTGGTCTTGAATACTGCATCCCTCATCATTGCCGGAAATCATGATGGCGCAGATTTACTTCACCAGTGGGGCTATCGTGGCTTAATTGAAGTCATGCCCCAAATGGGCGTAGACCCCGAGGTTTTTCACCCTGCGCCCGCCACCGAACCAGACTCTCCAGAATTCCGCATTGGCTACTTGGGTCGCCTAGTTCCTGAAAAAGGCATTGATACGCTGCTTGCGGCTCTGTGCCTTTTGCGATCGCACTCCCTCAACTGCCGTTTGATCCTGTGTGGCTCTGGCAGCAGCGAAACTGTGCTCAAACAAGCCGCCCAAGATCAACAAATATCTGAATGGGTGACATGGCAGGGAGCCATTCCTCACCACCAAGCACCCAGCATCATGAGCCAATTCGATGTCTTAGTGTTGCCCTCCCGGACTACACCAGCCTGGAAAGAGCAATTTGGTCACGTTCTGATTGAAGCCATGGCAATGGGCATTCCCGTCGTTGGCTCGAATTCTGGTGAAATTCCCAACGTGATTGGACGAGCCGATCTAATCTTCCCAGAAGACAATGCTCAAGCCCTAACCCAAATCCTCCAACGTCTCATTGAAAACCCTGCCTGGCGAACAGAAATTCAGCAATACTGCCTCCTCCGCGTCCAGCAGCATTATACCCACGATCGCATTGCCCAAAAGCTGATGACGCTTTGGCGAAAAATCTTGAGGCAAGGAGAAAATTTATGAAGATCTTAATCGTCCGCACCATGCCAGAATTCAGCATGGATATTTACGCGAACGGCTTAATTTCAGGGCTTCAGATCGTTCGCCCTGAGTGGGAGATAGTGGCGATCGCACCTGTTCCTCTCAGTCGTTCTAGTCGTTCTTGGCAAACCCGACTCCATAAGTACTACGAACGTTTCTGGAAATTTCCTAATACAGTTCATCGTACCGTTCGTCAAAATAAATCCGATATCGTTCATATTATTGATCATAGTGATGGACATCTTGCTTGCGTCTTAAAGAATCAAGCTACAGTCATTACCTGTCATGATTTAATTAACTATTTTTATCCTCAAAACCTGCAAGGCTCTGTTCAAATTCCGTGGATTAGTAATGCCCTTTGGCGGCGATCGATCCATGGCATGAAGCACGCTAACCATATCGTTACCGTCTCCCAACAAACCGCCCAAGATGTCACCCAAATCTTAGGCATTTCACCTGCCCAAATGACCGTGGTTCCCAACGCCACATCGGGCTTTCATCCTCTCTTTCCTTTAGAACGCGAAGTTCTACGCCAGCACTATCAACTCTCAGCAGATACCACCTGCCTCCTCAACGTGGGTTCTAACCATCCCCGCAAAAATATCTCCACGATTTTACAAGTGATTCAACAGCTTAAAATCCAGCAAATTCCCATCCAATTTTGGAAAGTTGGCGAAGACTTCACCGCAGAGCAACAATCCTGGATTCAAGCTCATCATCTCCAATCCTGTGTAACTTATTTAGGTAAGCCTGACCAGCCTACCCTGCTGCAACTGTACAATGCCGCCGATATGCTTCTAGCCCCTTCGACCCATGAAGGCTTTGGCATCACCCTTTTAGAAGCCATGGCGTGTGGCACTCCTGTCATTACCGGCAACACTTCAGCCATGCCCGAAGTGGTCGGCGATGCGGGCGTATTAATCGATCCACTGAATGTTGAAGCGATCGCCGCTGCCATCCTTCACCTGCGGCGAGACAGCACCTACCGCCAAACCCTCATTCAGAAAGGGCTAGAACGGGTCAAAACATTCACTTGGGAAGCGGTCGCCGAAGCGATCGCCCAACGCTACGAATCCTTACTGCCCCAGGCTCCGACTGCTTGCTCAAAGGTAACTCAGAAGGTAAATCCATGAAAATTCTCATGTCGGCATACTCCTGTGAACCGGGACGGGGCTCTGAACCTGGGGTGGGATGGAATATGGTACGAGCCGTGGCTCAACACCACGAAGTCTGGGTTCTGACCCGTCCTGATGAAAGCGGCGACATTATCCAAGCCGAACTCGATCGCCATCCCGTTCCCAACCTTCATTTTGTTTACTTTACCCTGCCCATTTGGGGCGGCGGCTGGCGCTGGGGCGAATCTGGAGCCATGCAAATTCACTACTACCTCTGGCAAATTCAAGCATACTTCGTTGCTCGCCAACTTCACCACAAGATAGGCTTCGACGCTGTGCATCACGTCACCTTCGTCAAATATTCCAACCCCAGCTTTCTCTCCTTCCTCCCCATCCCTTTCGTCTGGGGACCAGTGGGCGGCGGCGAATCTGCTCCTCCTCTTTTTTGGCAAGATTTTAGCCTGCGCGCCAAAGCTTATGAATGGGCAAGAGCCACTGTCCGCCGTCTAGGAGAACTTGACCCGTTCGTTCGCCTGACCGGACACCGCAGCGCCATCGTTCGCGCCACCACCGAAGACACCGCCCAACGCCTTCGCCACCTTGGAGTTGATGGCATCCAAATCGTCACTGAATCGGGCTTGTCTGCCGAAGAAATAACCCAACTTGCCCAATGCCCCATCCCGGCTGCCCCGCCCATCCGTTTCATTAGCATGGGTCGCCTGCTCCATTGGAAAGGCTTCCATCTTGGCATTCGTGCCTTTGCCCAAGCCAACATTCCCGATGCCGAATACTGGATTTTGGGGGACGGCGCAGAGCAGCATCGTCTTCAGGCATTGGCGATCGAACTAGGAGTTGCTTCACGAGTCAAATTTTTGGGTAAACTCCCTCGCGCCGCCACCCTCGAAAAACTTGCCGATTGTCATATCCTGGTTCACCCTAGTCTGCACGACTCTGGCGGCTGGGTTTGCCTGGAGGCGATGGCAGCAGGTCGCCCTGTCCTTTGTCTTGATTTAGGCGGTCCTGGGGTTCAAGTTACAGAGCAAACTGGCATCAAAATTCCTGCCATCCATCCTGCTCAGGCAGTTCAGGGCTTAGCCTCAGCCATGATGCGGTTGGCAATGAACGAGGAACTTCGATCGCAGTTGGGCAGCGCCGGACAACAGCGCGTGCGCGAACTCTATAGCTGGCAAGCCAAAGGAGAAGAACTCTCGCAGCTCTACCAAACCCTCGCCCAAACTCTTCCTGTGCCTAGCGGAGTCAGATACCCGTGCTAGAAAACACTTCCCTGAACAGCGCCTCGCCAATCGCTCAGACCGCCTCTCAGCGCGATCGCCCTTACCCGATCCCTCCTTCCACTAGCCGCCAACTCTTCAAAAGCTCTAGCCTGATCATTCTTACCTTTGTCGTTGCCTTCTACCCCCGGGTACTCGCGGCAATGAAGGTTCCCTCTGCCGTCAACTTTCTCCATTTTGCCTGTACGCTCCTTCTGCTCATTTTCACTCTGCCTCGCATTCGCTCCCGTCTACAGGTTCACCTCTCCACTCGGCTGCTGTATGGCTTGTATTCTGTCCTGCTGATTATTAGTGCCAGTGCTTTCTGGAACAACGCGGGCATCATTAACATCGTGTTAGATTTTCTCCTGCTTAGCGAACCCTTTATTTTGCTTCTGGCGATCGTGGGTTTACGAATGAATCAGAACAGCATTCAACGCTTCCATTGGGTTCTGATTATCTCCGGCATTATTAACGTGCTGTTTGCCTATGTTCAATACTTTGTTTTAAAGCTTGACACTGTTGGAGGTCCGGATGCTATTAAAGGCGTTTTCCTCAATCAAGGTGCAGGGCATCACGTGGGCGGAGCCGTGGCTCTGACTAGCGCTATTTATATGTTTAATCAGCCTGTAATTCGTTCACTAGGGGTGAAAATTCTCCTTGCAGTAGCATTCATTCCTCAAACATTTCCTATGTCCGATTCTAAGCAAGTCATTGTTGTTTTTTTAGGATCAATGATGATTTTAACCCTGACTAAGTTTAAAAAAATCTTTGAGATCTTGAAGTACATTATGCTGACTTTAGGTGCGATCGCCGCCGTTTACTGGATCATCGTCAACCTGTTCCCAGCCTTAGGCTATTGGCTCAATGTCACCCTATTAATTGACAGCTTCGCCGCAAAATTTTCAGTCTTTCATATTATCAATCGTTATTTCACCACTCCGATCCACTGGCTGATTGGCTTAGGTCCCGGACATACGATCGGACGATTAGGCTGGCTCATCCCCGACTATGGCACAATCCTGCGCCCCCTAGGAGTCACCACCACCCCCGTCACTGCTGCTATATTTGCGGAAAATGATACCAACCCCCTCACCAACGCCGTCACAGGCTCTAGCATGTTTTCCCTGACTTTTTCCTGGGCAGGGATTTGGGGCGACCTGGGTTTGCTGGGCATGGGTGCCTATCTCTATCTTTGGTTCATCACTTGGCAAAAAATTTGTGTCGATAGTCTCTCTAAATTTTTAGTGCTCAATATGCTCATTTTTGGCGGCATCTTTTCCTGGCTAGAAGAACCCGGCTACATGTTATTTGTGGTTAGCATTATTGGCTTGCAATGGCAGACTCGCCTGAAACGAGCAGAACACTCAGCAGAGATCAACGCCCTATGAGAATTTTGATCGCGCACAATCACTATCAGGTCAAGGCAGGAGAAGATGTCGTGGTCGAAGCCGAAATGTCTTTGCTCCAGTCCCATGACCATGCGATCGCCCTCTTAGATGCCGATAATCTCTCGATCAAAGGGGCGATCGGCAAAGCTAAAGCCGCTCTCTCAGTCATCTATTCCCTGAGCAGCAAACAACGTCTCCAAGAAAAAATTCAGCAGTTCCGTCCCGATGTTGTTCATGTTCATAACTTCTTTCCTCTTTTATCCCCTTCTCTATACGATGCGTGTTCTGAAGCTAAAGTACCCGTCGTTCAAACTTTACATAACTACCGCATTACCTGCCCTAGTGCTAACCTATTCCGAGATGGAAAAATTTGTGAAACCTGTAGGGGTAAAACTGTTCCGCTAGCCGGAATTGTTCAGCGTTGTTATCGCGGCTCTCTTCCCGAAAGCATTGCCATTGCTGCAATGATTACGACCCACAACCTTCGTCATACCTGGCAAGAAAAAGTTGATGCCTACATTACCCTAACATCGTTTCAAAAAGCCAAAATGGAGCAAATTGGCTTACCCTCTCACAAAATTCACGTCAAACCTAACTTTCTCTTCGATCCGCTTATTCTTCCTCCTGCTCCGGCTGATCCCTATGCTCTTTATGTGGGTCGCTTATGGTCAGAAAAAGGCATCACTACTCTAATTGATGCCTACATCATCCAAGACATTAAAATTCCTCTCAAAATTGTGGGCGATGGCATTCTTCAAGACAGCCTTCAGCGACAGGTGCAACGGGCAGGCTTAAGTCAGCGCATTGAGTTTTTAGGCTGGCAGAAAAAGCCAGAAGTTTTAGCCTTAATGCAAAAAGCCCAATTTTTAATTTTTCCTTCCGTTTGGTACGAAACCTTTGGGCTATCGATGATTGAATCTTTTGCTTGCTCAGTTCCTGTGATTGCGTCGCGCCTTGGGGGCATGGCAGAAATTGTTGAAGATAGGCAAACTGGGCTTCTGTTTGAGGCCGGAAATCCTCAAGATTTAGCCGAAAAAATTAACTGGGCGATCGCCAATCCTGAACGCATGTTAACCATGGGACGCAACGCGCGATCGACTTACGAGCAACATTACACACCCGAAACAAATTATCGGCAGTTAATGTCAATTTACGAGAAAGTGATAAGGCATTGAATCAAACCTTTACCCTTGCACCTTCAGCATCCGCTCTTCAATGCCTGTCCAAACTGCCTCTGTGACTCGCACGGCTGACTCCTTGCACCGCACCATGAGTTCGTTGGCATAGAGATGGTTTTTGAGGGAAGTCAATTCTGTTTCCGAGAGGTTGAGAAGACCGGGGTCGAGATTGAAGGTATTGCACCAGCGTTGGAGAATGCGATCGGCAGATTTTGCCTGAGTAGTTACGAAGTTTGTTTAATTTGGGGTAGACGATCGATTCCACTGGGGCAAACGGTGTGGAACACGGGAGGGCCAGAGTCGGCTTTGAGGACTACGCTCCGGTGTTAGAAACGACTCTGCGACTGCTGCCACCCGGTTGCCAGGTGAGGTTGCTGGCAGATCGAGGCTTTGAACATGCTGCCTTGATCCGGTGGTTACAAGCGCACCAATGGTCTTGGACAATTCGGGCGAAATCAGATTTGAACATCACCTGCTCCAAGGGTGAAACGGCTGCGGTTGCATCTGTTCATACCGTTCTTGAGTGGATTTTCCAATCTTTTTCGCCTCCTCCATTTTTGAAACGCCATCTGCTCCTGCTGCAACTCCCACCCCGGCGATAGTTAAAGCAGCACCGAGAATAATTGGAATGATGAAAATCATAAGGAATCTCCTAACTTTACGGGATACACTTCTCTGAACGCAGGAAGGAATAGAAAATGCAATATCCTCGGTAGGCACTCCGACTGATTTTTTTACTAGAGGTGTTATGCAGAACTTATCCTGTCCAACACCGACTACAGGATAGTATGCTGTCTTATTCTTTGCATACCTTTCTAATCCCGGAGCTATCACGAAATCGATGAGTGTGCTGATTCGTTCTCGACTAGCCTTCTAAAGCGCGCTTCGAGATACCCGCCAGGGGTTGCCCTTTCCACAGCGGAATGTGCCTAAAACTCTGGTGCATTCCGTTTCTACAACCTGCCAAGAAACTTAATACTCATACGGCGCATCTGGCTTAGGAATCTTAGTTAAACTCGTCGCCATTACCACCAACTGCCGCTTACCACTCAACGTTTGAGTTGCCATTTTTCCCTCCACCCGCAGCCATTCATCAGGTGCATAAGCAGAACGACTGCCCTTCAGCTTCACCGGAATCCCGATCGGGTAAGCATCGGCTGCGCAGCAAGTAATGACAAAGCGAGACAGCGTTAAAACATCATCAGGCTGATCTTTAACGTGAATGACAAATCCCTCGATTTTTGCTTTTTGATCCTTGTAAGCATCCGGCTCAGGATATACATTGAGTGTCCTTACCCATTCTGTTAACGTTCGTTCCTCTGGTCTACTTTGGCTGCGAAACGATTGCGGCTGCGATCGCGTTAAGGTTAACGTATCGGTCACTCCTCGGTCAAGCGCCGTCTGGCTGGAGAACGGCTGAGGCGTAAAACTTAGCCCAAACAACGCCACACCTAACAGCAACGCACTGCCAAATGGAAACAGCGAGAAGTGTGGCAGTGCCTCAGCCGCTTGCGCTTGCGATCGCGCTACCCGTCGAGAAGAACGATTAAACGATCGCCCCAATAACTGCACAGATTTAAACAGCCCTAATCCTAATAAGAACAATCCTGCTGCATAAGCCAACCACACATAATCAGGATGCAGCAACAAATTAATTTCTTTTGTCCAACAAAACTTTAATAGCAACAGACTCCAAGCTAGGAGAGCTGCAATATCAAACAACGTCATGAGAGTGGGAAAGAGAGAAGAACGCGGTGGGGTAGGAGCCATAGAACAATTAGCTAACGTAAAGATTAACGAGTAATGCAACTAAAAAGGTCAGTAGTGCTGCCAAGGTGAAAAGATAAAAAATCGCACGTCCCTTGAACACTGACCATAACAAGGCAATGTTTTTCAGGTCAATCATTGGACCAAAAATTAGGAATGCTAGTAAAGAGCCGCTGGTAAATACAGAAGCAAAAGATAATGCAAAAAAAAGCATCCACTGTTGAGCAAATAGAAATTACGCAAGCTAGCAACAGCATGGCTAAGATCGACGTGACATTATCCTGCCCCAAGCTCAAGATTACATCGCGCGGCACTGAAACTTGAACGATCGCCGCGATCGCCGAGCCAATCACCAAAATTCCGCCAAGTTCTCGCAGTTCCAAAACCACGTTATCCACCATCATTTGAAGCCGTACCGGAATCGGTTTGGATAGTACCGGATTTGCCACTAAAGCTGCCGCTTGCAACGGATCGCCATCTAGCTGAACTTGACCCGACTGTCCTAAAATAAATGTGCCAGATTGTAATAAATCTGAAACCGATTCTTCGTGCTTTTTCCTGCGCCTGCTGCGATGGCGTGGAACAGGCATTGAACGAGCGATCGCAGGTTGTAACAACGGACGAAAATCTTTCTGAGTGCTAAATACCCACCCCACGATCGTCGCAATAAGCAGGGAAAAACCCACCCGCATAAACACAATTTCTGGCTGATCTCGGAACGCCGTCCAAGTCGCCCAAAACACAATGGGGTTAACCGTCGGAGCCGCCAGCAAAAAACCAATCGACATCGAAACAGGAGCCCCTTGCACCATTAAACGCCGCGCTACAGGCACATTGCCACATTCACAAACTGGAAAAATAAAGCCAATTAAACTTCCTACAAAAGCCGCAAACAAAGGATTACGAGGCACAGCCGCAATCAACTTCCGCTCATCGATAAATAACAGCAATGCACTAGAGAACAAAACCCCTAACAACAAAAAAGGCATGGCTTCTACAAGCAAGCTGAAAAACAGCGTCAAAACATTATTCAACTGATTCATGGGTCAGCGCTTATCTATATAAATCAGGAAAGCAGTTCTGAAAAGCCATTCTATACTCCAATGGGGCAATGGTATCGGACGCGACTATTTTTTGTGCAGTTTCTAGCTTAGGGCTGCCAGTGGCGATCGCTTCAACCCCCGCTCACGGGTGGAATTAACACCACTTCATCCCCGGTTTGAAGGATCGTATCTGCCTCCACAAACTGCAAATTAACGCCAAACCGAGTCGTCGATCGCCACGATTCTAGTTCAGGATGCTCAGCAATCAGGCGATCGCACAGCTCCCGCACCGTCGTTCCGGCTGGAAACTCCAGCACCAGCTCAGTGACCCCATAAGCCTCTTGATAAACCGCAAACAGTTTTACTGTTACCCTTACCTGTTCTTCAACCATCCCGACCTTTTCCCCCTCTGTATACTAAATAAGAATCCTCCCTATCCCCTGCCCCTCACCACCATGCTAGGAACCTTTCAACAAAGCAACCTTAGAATTGAAATGAATGCCTCTCATCAAAAAATTGCCGATAGTCTGCTCTGTCCTGCCCAGTTTCAAAAATGGCTTTTCCCTCAAACCTTTTCGGCAGGCTTACCCGATCGCCTCAAACCTGGCACCTCATACACCAGTTGGCTCGGTCCGATCGCCGTCCAGCATCGGGTAGAATTCGCCGACGAGAACGGGCTGCGGCTGCTTTTACACCAAGGCATTGATGGGTTTCATGAATGGCATTGGGGCGACGGCTGGGTGCAGTCTTGCCTAGAAGGGGTGTCGCTCTTGCCGCTCAACTTAGGGCAAACTCTCACCCTGATGCGGCTGAAGCAATTTCTGGCAGATCTAGATCCTTAAAGACATCCATCAAACTTTGCGATCGTCTCCGGCTCTTTCTTTACCCCCTCTTTAGATGAACAAAAGCAAGGTATTTTTATAAAAAGTTAAAACTCTTCAAAAATACACCAAATCCACGCTTCAAAACATTAAACTACGGGAGAGCTATAGAACACCCAACATCAGTAAAAATCTAGAATTATTCCTATGAGTAGTGATGGCGATTCCCCAAAAGGATTGATGTGGACCCTCAAATGGCTTGGGAGTGTAGTCACGGGGGTAATAGCCTTCGTAGGCTTGATTGCAGGCTTCGTTAAAGCGATTCAAGGGGAGACTGAACTTTATATTCCCCTACTGATTGTCATTTGCACTGTCATTCTGTCAGCAGTTTGTTTCTACTATGCCTGGTGGTGGAAACCTGAGCTAGAGGATAAGGGGTCTATTATTATTCAACCCCCTTCTAACAAGATAGTCAAAACTCAAGCTGTAAAGGTAAAGCACCGCAAGTTTGTCAGAAGGGTAAGTTGGGTTGGCATTTTGATTGTTCCACTTTCGGGTATATCTGGATTTCTCATATGGCAAAAATATCAGAGCCTCCCCCCTCAAGAGACCATAGTTTTAGTCGCAAACTTTGATGGTCCTGAACCGCAAAAATATCGAGTTACGGAAGCAATTTATAACAATTTGGAAACTTCTATACGTGCATATGAAAATGCAAAAGTAGAGCGTTTAAACAAGAGCTTGTCACAACGAGATGAAGCTATATCTGAAGGGACGAAGAGAAAGGCTACGGTTGTAATCTGGGGCGATTATGGTCAGACTTCAGAAGTTGTTCCTGTTAATGCTAAATTTACAGTCCTGAGGTCTCCTAGCGCTTTTCCTGATTTAGAATTAGCTGCTAACAATCAGAAAACAAAAGTATCAAAAGTAGCTGAATTGAATGATTTTAGCCTTCAGACACGCCTTTCAGAAGAAATGTCTTATCTGACTCTCTTTACTCTTGGTTTGGTGCAATATTCCTTAGAAAAGGATAAAGATGCAGTTGATCTTTTCACGAACGCACTGAAGATTGTTGAAAAAGTTCCTAGTCCGTCATTGGATAAGAGTTATATCTATTTTCATAGGGGCAATTCTCATATTCTGCTGAAACATATATGTACTTGCACCCAGAAGGATTATGAACTAGCTATTGAAGACTATGAAAAAGCTGTACAACTTAGACCTGACTTTACTAATGCTTATATCAACTTAGGGCTTGCCTATGATAGAAGCGGCAACGTAGATGAGGCAATAAAAAATTACGATCAAGCTATTAAACTTAACCCTAATGCATCCCTAGCTTACAATAACCGGGGCATTGTTTACGTGCGTCAAGGGAACTACTCGGATGCGATCGCTAACTACAACAAAGCTATTAAAAACAGCCCTAACTTTGGATTAGCATATTTTAACAGAGGGCTTGCTTACGCCGACCAGCTTAAATACAAAGAGGCTATTGATGATTACAACCAATC
>JAAUPA010000136.1 GCA_012034615.1 Leptolyngbyaceae cyanobacterium CSU_1_4
TAGATGCGCACCCGATCCACCCATCCACCCATCCACCCATCCACCCATCCACCCATCCACCCATCCACCTCCTCAAATCAAAGCTATCAGCCTACTAGCTCAATTAGCCCTTGTTTAGGCAGCCCTTCTTTGTGCAAAAAAGAATATAGCCGCGATCGCCACCCTACCGAACCTTGGTTTGGGTAACTTAGCCACAGGCTTGCGGTCATCTGTGTTACTTCGCGGAAGAATAGCATTGAGCAACTTGCCCTGGTCGCTGATTCCCGCTCTTAGTAACGCCCTAACTTCCAATAATTACCATTTCGCCCACAGGGTTTGACAGCGATCGGTCGGGCTCGATCGTCACCACAACCTCTGGGGTTCCGCCCCATTGATTTAATGAAAGTTGCAAAAATACTTCCCCTTGAGTGTTCGGCTTAAAGTCTGCACAGGATACTTTCTTACCATCGACAAGTGCCCACATGCGGTAGACTTCTCCTTCTGGCAATGAGGCAACATCACGCAATACTAAAATTGCTGAGTTTTTTGTGGGGACAATGACTAAGCTTCCCGAGGAGCGGAACTCTAGGCTCGTTCCTCTTAATGCCAGAAAACGGTTGTTGGGTTGACGCAACAGGCTAACGGCTTCTTGATACCGCGATAATTCCTGACGAGCCGTTGCCAAGTCTTGTTGGCGCATCCGATCGAGCGTTGCTTGGGTGGTTGTTAACTGCTGATGGAGCCGATGGTTTTCGAGTTGAGCGACGGCTAACTTGTGGTGAGCTTGATAGGTTGCAATTCCTAAACCTGCTATTAGCGCGGCAGCACTTCCTACTGCTAAACGTTTCCAGAGTTGCAGGTTGGTTCGGCTCGTCGGCTTGAAGAGGGAGCGTTCGGCTTGAGCCGCTTGGAGAATTTGCGCTTCTAGTGGTTGAGGTAACGAAGTGACTGGCAAGGATAAGGACATGACTGATAGGGTGGATTGCAGACGATGTACCTCGGTCAGCATGGCTGGGTTACTTTCTAAAAGCTGTTTGATTTTGGCAGCTTCTTCGGAGGTTAGATCTCCTAGGACGTAACCGGCTAAAAGGTTTTCTAATGGTTCAGGATTTTCGATGGGTTCCATGGTTACTCCACCCAGTCTTTCAAAAGTTGTCTTAGCTTTAAAAGTCCCCGGCGCGATCGCGTTTTTACAGTTCCCAAGGGCAAGTTGAGTTGTTCTGTAATCTCTGCTTGAGTCAGTCCATCATAGTAAGCCATTTCTAACACCTGTCGCTGTCCCTCGGGCAGTTCTTGTAATGCTTCCGAGACGTAATGGGAGAGTTCCTTTAAAGCAGCGTTTGCCATGGGCGGGTTTGGCAGATGGGGAGATTGGTTGCGTTGCCAGCGTTCTAACAATTGTTGCCGCGATCGCACTTGCTTCAGGCGGTTAATTGCTCGCGATCGCGTCATTGTGAGCAAAAACACGAGGATAGAACCGCGTGATACATCATAGGTCGTGGTTCGGTAAAACGTTAGAAATACTTCTTGGGTTAAGTCTTCTGCTTCATGAGCATTGCCTAAAATCCGTAGCGCCAGACGGTATACGCCTTCTCCATAACGCCGATATAAAATTCCTAGGGCAGAGAGATCGCCCGATTGCAGAGTTTGAATGAGCTTTGTATCCTCATATGCAGTCGATGCCATGCTAGACAAACCCGTGAATTCCACTGGCCACATTGTATAGTCCTCTCAACCTCAACACCTCAAGTTTCAAGAGTATCGTCTTGTCAAGGGGCACCGATGAGACACGACATGAACTTGAGCGTGAAGCCGAGGGATAATGCTCAAATTCATGTCATGCCTAAGCCGTGACCACCTTTTTTACCAGAGTTTTCGCGCGTGTTGTTTAGGCAAAGACGCTTTCTGTAACGCTGATAGCACTAACATTTCTTAAAATTACCAAATCATCATCACCCGCGCTAATCACGGTGTGACGACCATTACGACCTGTGGCTGTGATGCCTAAGCTACTGAATTGCAAGCCATCAGATAAACTTAAACGATCGCCATCTTCAAAACTAAAGTCCGTGACAATATCAAAGCCTTCGCCCGCAGTTAAGATAAAGCGATCGCCACCGTTACCGCCAATGAGCCGATTGAATCCTCCTCCAAACAAGCGATCGTCTCCGTTGCCGCCGCGCAAAGAATTACTGCCCTCGCTGCCATACAGCTCATCGTCACCTTCACCGCCTTCAAGCCAGTCATCCCCAAAGCCTCCGACCAACCGATCGTTTCCACCCTTACCGTAGAGGCGATCGGAACCACCATTGCCGTAGATGAGATCATCTTGCTCAGTGCCATTCAATTTATTTCTGTCTTCATCACCATTGAGCGTATTAAAAATGCGGATCCGAGCAACTTGATAATTAGCAGCAGTAAAGTCGGCAGTGGCAAATTGAGGTGTACTCAAAATAGCTCCCCCAGGAATAAATCCGGTTGCTAGTTGCACCACACCGTTTTCTATTACACCCGTGTTGGGGGTTTGCTGTCCAAAGAAGGCAGTATTCGCCGGAATTTCATCATTGACTTCGCTACCCGCATCTAAAACTTGGCTGCCCAGAATGATGAAATCGGCTCCAATAAAATTGCCCTGATCATCAAAGATTTGGTGGGCTCGCTCGTTGCCGTTTGCAACAAAGAAATCATTGCTAGGCAAGAGCATCGAAGCATAGCTGAAAAAACGGCTGGTTGCTGCACTTCCGTCTAGGGTAATAGTTTGGGTAGCCGTTTCGCCGACATCGATCGGACCGGGAGTGCCTGCGGCACCCACGATCGCACCTTGCACTGTTCCAAATCCTGCCAAACTAAACTCGCGATTGAGGTCATCGACATTGCCATCTTCAGCGATGCGTTCTAGGCCTAGTGAAGCAGGGCGACCGCGATCGTAAGTGTCAAATGTGCCGTTATGAATTCCAAACCAAACGGGCGTTAGTAACGTACCATTGGTGGGCGCTAAATTTTCGACAGAGATAGTGAGTTGAGTTTGCATGACGATTTTTCTGAGTAAGTAGGGATGACGTTCAGAACCCTCATCTGGATACCAGGCAACCCGGAGGCTGGATTGGGAGGAGACCGATCGAGGATCGAACTGGCTGCCTGTTGGAGGATTCATCCTATATACAAAGCTGAAGCCAAATTTGGATTCACTCCAGTTCTATGGAAAAATCTATGCACGAGGCTATTTCTTGATGGGGTCACCGATGCTCATTCGCTACTTCCATCTAGCTACTCTAAACCGAAGGAAATAAACTCAAGAAACCCCGATCGCCATCTGCCAAGCTATCGATTCTGTCTGGTTCTGAGCCCCTGTTAATTTGCCTCGCCCCTGCCATTCTGGGGGACTTCCGAACCTCAAAGTCCCCAGAATGGGGGATCTAGGGGACGATCGGAGCCATAGCATCTCAAGGGTTCATCCTTCCATTCAACAACGCCAAAGATCCTTAGTTAACACAGCGGTTAATTTGTCCTCATCAAAGAACCTACAGCCATACCGATTTAGCATCTCAGGGTGTCTTACACCAGAGCTTGAGGGCGATCGGGCTCTGCGGATTGAGTCAAGACATTGGCACGCACAGCGCGGAACATTCCAAATCGGCAAAGACCTGCCCCAAAAGCTACCCGCATTAATAGGATAGTGGGGACTTCCCGCAAAGACTTGATCAAACCAGAAAAGCCAAACTTTACTAATCCCGTGGGTCGAATGATTCCTTGCCAAATAGAATCGAGCCACGATGGCAAGGTTTGAGAAGTCCAATCTGCAGTGATTACCGAACCTTTTACCAGCCCTGTCTCTGCCAAAAGCTCAGAAAAACCTTCGATGCTGGAGAAGGCAGGATGCGACCATTGCTCCAAAAGTTGTTGCATGACCGGGCGTTCCCAAAAATTGAGCGGAATTTGGCGATCGTCTCTCTGGTTCCAATCTGCCATCACCATGATGCCGCCGGGTTTAAGCACCCTCATTAATTCTTTAGCAAAAATAGCTTTATTTGGCATGTGGGGACCCGCCTCAATCGACCAAACGACATCAAAGCTATGATCTGGGAAAGACAGCGCCATAGCATCATCGATCTGAAACCGAGCATTGACTGCTGGTGGGGTTAACTGCTGGGCACGGTTGACCTGTTGAGGGCTAATCGTCACGCCGGTCACGGCAAATCCATAATCCTGTGCCAAAATGCGGCTGCTTCCCCCGATGCCGCAGCCCACATCTAGAACAGTGGTGTTTTGGGGCAGTTGATCCAGCCCGCCCCAGCGCACCATTTCATGAACAAAGTCAGCTTTTGCGGCTAAAAAATCTTTAGCTCGAGGTGGCGAACCATAGTGCCCCAAGTGGATGTGTTCGCCCCAGTAAAATTCTAAAATGCCGTCTTCTGTCCATTGGTCATAGGACTGGGCAACAGAGTCAGCAGATTGATACCGACGGGCAGTTGCTAGGTAAAGGATAATGCCGACCGTCGGTAGGGCGAGGAGCAACGCAAGGGTGAGAAATAGATTCATTGAGATCGATCGCGAAAAGAAGGGCTTATTCAATATATCAAACTGCCTGAATGGCACCGATCGCGCTCACAGTGTTGACCATCAAAGTGGACGGACGCGGGATCGAGTGACGCAGCGCCGGGTCAGCGTTTTAGACCAACTTCCCGCCCTCGACCCGCAAGGGGTGGGCATCGAACGGATTGTTCGAGTGGAGCGGACAGGTACTCGGGGGGCAAACCCTATGATGAGACGATGTTTTACCTCAGTTCTTTGAGGTTAGATGCGGCGGGTTTTGCCCAACCGATTCGAGGGCACTGGCAGATTGAGAATCGGCTGCACTGGGTCAAAGATGGAGTGCTGAAAGAGGATGAATCGCCTCTCCCAGATTGGGGGATTTAGCAAATTATCTTCAGTCATGTCTTTTGCTCTGGATAGTTTGTTGGTTAACCCTGACAGATGTGCGATCGCTGTTCAGTCAAACGGCGATCGCACGTCTGTGGAAGGGAGGGCGATCGCTCTTTTGAAATCGGTCTAAGCCGCCGCCGCCGCTTGAAATTCAGTCTTAGAAATCGTGTCCTGCGCCTCTAACTTGGCAACCGAGAACCGATGTAACAGTAGGGTATGGTCGATTTCCAAGTCTTCTAGCCGTTCGGCTGCAACGCGATAAAATTCAAACGCATCAACGCAAGCATCTGATTTCAGCGCCTCATTCCGGCGTGCTTTCCGTTGGGCATCATTTTTGAGTTCCGCATCGAAGGCGATCGCAGTATCCATCTCAGCAATGATTTCCTCCCACTTGAATTTCGCTTGTTTAGCCATGCGGTCAGCGGTCAGCAATTGGCGCTTGGACTGGGCGATCGCGTCTGGGTATTGGTTCAGTTTCATAGCTTCCTCCTAGGATGAATTTGAAGAGTTGCCTCTTTAGGATGGGCAACCTCTTTTGGGTTTAGGCGGCGTGGGCAGTGGCGATCGGGCGAACCTTGGCGAGTTCTTGCTGAAACACTCGCCGCCCCATTGCCAAGTCATCGCGCCCTTGAACAGCGTGGAAAACAGCGTCTGAGGCAAGGGTTTCGATTTGCTGGTAGAGACGACGAAAATCAAACCCGCATTCCTTTAGAATTTCACTCCAATCCCGCTGCTCAAAGTTGTGCCAATTAATAAAGCCCCCCTTCGGCGCTGGGAAAATCAGCTTCTTACGAAGATCCTTATCCTTACTTTTTTCAACCGCCATCACTCTCATCACCCGCACTAAATTCAGCAGCCGTTCCTGGCAGGGAAATGAACGCCGATCTTGAGTCTTCAACCCTGGCACGATCGCCGTCGCCGCCGTTACCGTCAGCACCTGTTCAAACTTGATGGAAACTGTAGTGGCGGTTGCCCTGGAAAGCATCAATGATGCGATCGCGCTCTGCTGCGGTAAATGGATTGATGTCTGTGTCCTCATCATTAGCCGCACCGATTTTTCCCTTAGGCACCTTAATCTTTTTGGCAACCCCAGCAAATAGATTTGTCTCCAGCAACCCCGACTCAACCACCCCCTCACAGCAAGCGCTGATCTGTTCTATAAACCGTTGGGCTGCATCAGCCGATACCTTATTTGCCAACGCCCAATCTCAAATCACCACTGCATCCATTGGGTCGGTCGTCGGCAATTGCTCCTCAATGACCCGTTTGACGTGGCGGAAAGTCGTTGCCCTCGTCGAGGGTTTGAGTTGCGATCTTTTATAGACGGTATACCCCGCCCACCAGTCCACTAGGATACTTCTCTACCTGCCTCTTTCTGGGTTGTCCTTCCCTCGTATTTCTCCAGGCTTGAGTCAAAGCGATCGTAGAGGATATCTCGCTCAATCTCCCGAACTTTCATGCTCGCTACCCTCTGATACATTGGCTCATCCGGGAATCCAAGGCTAAGACAATAGGATTTCCCCTCAACTCGCCATCGCAGCCGCAGCCGCCCCCTAATTGTCTGGACGGACACTAATCCCTTCGCCGCCTTCCCCACTCTTCCCCTCCAAAAATCGCCAATAACGATCCATAAGTGATCCACGAACGATCCCTAGAACCCACCAACATCATCTAGCCAGTCTCCGACCTTTCCCCAAAATTACACCAAAAAGCGAAGCCCCGACATATTGCCGAGGCTTGAAACGCTTGGTATATCTAAATGCCAGGACGGAGACTTGAACTCCGGACACGAGGATTTTCAGTCCTCTGCTCTACCAACTGAGCTATCCCGGCGAAGCACTTTTCAGCGCTTAATAAAGGTAGCAGACTTTGGGAAATATTGGCAAGTCCCTGGATGAATCAGGAGAATGACCTTGAGCCTACGAATAGAGTCTGCTGCCTAAATTTAGATGGGTCTGAGGCGAGTCACCTTGAGGGTAAAACCACCCAAGCCCTGTCCTGCATAAGGAGCAACTCGAACGATGTAATTTCCTGGACGGGTGATGCGAGTAAAAAGTAAGGAATTCGTGGTTCCATCAGGACCATCATCGTTCTCGCCCACGGTCGCTCCATCAGGACCAATGAGGGTCACTAACGCATCGAACTGGTCAGAAGCCAAGTCCAAGACAATTTGGTCGCCCTCTTTCAAGCTGACCACGTAATCTCGGGAAAACCCACCTACGCCCGTTGGGATATCCTTTTCTGAAAGCGTATCTGTCACCTCGTTGGTAGAGGGCATGGGAATAGGATTATAGACAGATGTCTGGGCGTTGGCAGATAGGGCGCTCATGCCAATAGCAAGACCTGCGACTGGAAGCAACCCTAGAAGACGGACAAGGGAAAATAGAGACTTGCTCATAGAAAACCGAGACTCCACCAGAAACAAAAGAATTCACCGACTTATGCCCCCCTATGCTACCTATAGTTACTAAAATCTTCCAGTTATTTTTGAGAGAATGAATATAAAGGTAAAGTAATCACAAAACCATGTTGCACTAAGATGAAGAAATATTTCTAGGACTGTGAATCACTATGTCTAATGTCGAAATTTACACTTGGAGAACTTGCCCTTTTTGTATTCGAGCCAAGCAATTGTTGCGCGAAAAAGGCGTTGAGTTTACGGAGTATTCGATTGATGGTGACAATGCGGCTCGGGTAAAGATGGCGGAACGATCGCACGGGCAGCGCTCTGTACCTCAGATTTTTATCAATGATCAGCATATTGGCGGCTGTGATGATATTCATGATCTAGATGCACGCGGAGAACTCGATCCGCTGCTGAAGTAAAGCTTCGGTCTGTGGTTTTAGACCGGTGGCTTTGGTAAAACGAGGTGACCCGACCAATTGTTTGTACGTGGAGATTGGGGAGAAGTTTGGTGAAAATTGCTTTTATTATTGATCCGATTCAAAAGCTCGATCCGGGGCATGATACGAGTGTTGCTTTGATGGAAGCGGCTCAGGTCATGGGTCATGAGGTGTGGGTAACCGAAGCGCCTTTGCTGAGTGTGGCGGATGGCAAGGCTTGGGCGATCGCCCAGCGTGTTCAGTTGCAGCCAGTGCAGTTGGTTGCGGGGCGATGGGTCGCGGAACAGTCTTGGTATCAATTGGGCGATCGCCAGATGATGCTCTTGGAAGAGATGGATGCAGTTTTCATGCGCACTGATCCTCCTGTCACGATTCCCTATCTCTACGCAACCTATGTTTTAGATTATGTGGATCCGGCGAAAACTTTGGTGATTAATTCACCGAGTGGGCTGCGGGTTGCTAATGAAAAAATGTATGCACTGCAATTTGCAGAAGCTATTCCAGAAACGATTGTTAGCCAAGATAAACAGGTGATTCGGAAGTTTGTTGAGCGGCTAGGAACAGCGGTGATTAAGCCGTTGGGGGGTAAGGCTGGGGAGGGGATTTTATTGATTGAAGCGGACGATCGCAATTTTAACTCGCTCATTGAAATCAGCACGCAGGGCAAAACGCCAATTATGGTGCAAGCTTATCTGCCAGCGGCGAAAGACGGTGACAAACGGGTGATTTTGCTGAACGGTGAACCGATTGGCGCTGTGAACCGAGTACCGACGGGCAGTGAGTTTCGGGGCAATATGGCAGTGGGTGGGCAGGCGGTTAAGGTCGAGATTACAGAGCGCGATCGTCAAATTAGTGAGCAACTGGCACCTAGTTTGCGCCGGGATGGTCTAATTTTTGTCGGAATTGACATCATTGGGGGCTATCTCACCGAAGTAAATGTGACTAGCCCAACGGGCATTCGAGAAATTGATCAATTTAATAACGTTCGTTTAGGCGAGCAGGTTATTGAGTGGATCGGGCAAAAAGCATAGCTTTAATTTAAACATTGAGCGTTGGGTTCGTAGCCGCAGGAGAGGAGCGTATGACAGATTCAGAGCCTTATTGTTATTTACAGAACAACAACATCAGCCGCCGTAAGCTTCTTCAGTACGGGGCGTTGACGGCGGGAAGCGGTCTCATCACAGCTTGCACCAGCCAACCTCCGGGTGCTAGTTCTCCGGCGGCAACTGCAACGGAGAAATTAACGAAAATTAGCTATGGTACGAACTGGTATGCCCAAGCTGAACATGGTGGCTTTTACCAGGCAGTTGCAACCGGAATTTATCAAGAATACGGATTAGATGTCACCCTTAAGATGGGTGGTCCGCAGGTCAACGGAACGCAGCTTTTAATGGGAGGTGCTGTGGATTTTTTTATGGGCTATGCCGCTGATGCGATTCAAGCGATCGAAGAAGGCATCCCAAAAGTTACCGTTGCCTCTATTTTTCAAAAAGATCCGCAGGTGATCATTGCTCATCCTGAATCAGGTGCTAAAACCTTAGCCGACCTAAAGGGCAAACCGATTTTCATTTCCTCGGCAGCGAATGTCACTTACTGGCCTTTCCTCAAAGCCAAGTATGGATTTACAGACGATCAAAAACGCCCCTACAACTTCAATCCGGCTCCCTTTTTAGCAGATAAAAATGCTGCTCAACAGGGCTATCTTAGTTCAGAACCGTTGGCGATCGCCAAGGCAGGAGGCTTTCAGCCGATCGTTTTTCTATTAGCCGATAGCGGTTACGCGCCTTACTCTACCACTATTGAGACAAAGCGCGAATTAGTGGAGAACAACCCCGACTTAGTTCAACGCTTTGTCGATGCCTCGATTAAAGGTTGGTACAGCTATTTGGAAGGTGATCCAAAACCTGCTAATGAACTGATTAAGCAGGCAAATCCAGAAATGACTGATGAACAGCTTGCTTACGGTATTACGAAAATGAGAGAGTACGGCGTTGTTACCTCTGGAGACGCAGAAACGAAAGGAATTGGTGCAATGACAGAGGAACGTTGGAAATCATTTTTTGATACGATGATTGCAGAAGGTTTGTTTAAAAAAGATACCGATTATAAAAGTGCATACACCTTAAAATTTATCAATAAAGGAATCGCCGCGTACAAGAGCTAAAGCCCTCTGGTGACTGAACTTCCCTTCGTTTCGGTTTCTGACCTAGCCCTATGCCTAACCCTGCTATTACGCTCAGCCACATCAGCAAAGTTTATACAAATGGGACGATCGCCCTCACAGACTTTAGTCTAGATATTGGCGAAGGAGAGTTTATTAGTTTAGTGGGTCCTTCTGGCTGTGGGAAAAGTACCGTCCTGCGGATTATTGCTGGGCTGGGTAAAATGAGCGCAGGTAATATTGCCTGGAACCTTGAACCGCGCAAACTCGCCTTCGTCTTCCAAGAAGCTGCTTTAATGCCTTGGGCAACGGTGCAGGAAAATATCCGCTTGCCCTTAAAGCTTGCGGGTATTTCTAACCGCGCAGCTTGCTCAGCCGTGGCAGAGGCGATCGCCTTAGTCGATCTTCAGGGCTGGGAAAAAGCCTATCCTCGTCAGCTTTCGGGCGGCATGAAGATGCGGGTCTCGATTGCGAGAGCCTTGGTCACTCAACCCGAAATTTTGCTAATGGACGAGCCTTTTGGAGCTTTAGACGAAATGACCCGCAGTAAGTTAAATAGCGACGTTTTAAACCTATGGTTGCAAAAGCACTGGACGGTGGTATTTGTCACCCATAATATTTACGAAGCCGTTTACCTCTCTAATCGGGTCATTGTCATGGCAGCGCGTCCGGGGCGAGTAGTCGCAGATGTGGCGATCGCTGCTCCCTACCCTCGAACCGAGTCTTTCCGCAGCTCCAGCCCTTATCACGAGTACTGTCAAAACATTTCCCACGCTCTTGCTAACGTCCCTGCTCCCCATTCTGCCACCCCTTGATGAACAGTCGCCTTAATGCTGCCCTGCTCAGGCACAGTTTAATTCGTCCACTTCTCTCTGCTGATGTCCTAGCGCCCATCTCAGTCGGTATCTTAATGTTAGGCGCTTGGGAACTGGGCGTTCGCATCAGTGGTATTCCACCGTATTTGCTGCCGGGTCCTCTTCTAGTCTTACAAACGTTAGTCAAAGACTGGAGTGAATTGTTTCCCTCATTGCTGATTACGTTAAAAATTACTGTTGTTGCTTTCATTGCAGCCGTTGTTTCAGGATTGTTAGTCGCAATTTTGTTCGCTCAAAGCAAATGGATTGAACGGAGTTTTTTCCCTATGCGGTGATATTGCAAACCACGCCTATTGTGGCGATCGCCCCTCTGATCATTATTTGGGTTCGTCAGGTTGTCCCTGGCGAAGATTCTACGTTCGTTTCTCTGGTCATTTGCGCTTGGATTGTCGCGTTCTTTCCTATTTTATCAAATACGATTTTAGGCTTAAACAGCGCCGATCATCATCTGCTCAATCTATTTCAATTGTATCGGTCTTCCCGCTGGCAAACTCTGATCTATCTTCGCTTGCCTAGCGCCTTGCCCTATTTTTTGGGAGGGCTGCGCATCAGCGGGGGACTGGCTTTAATTGGTGCTGTTGTTGCTGAATTTGTTGCCGGAACAGGAGGAAATCAGTCTGGCATTGCCTATCAAATTCTCATCTCTAGCTTTAACTTGCAAATCCCTCGAATGTTCGCAGCATTGTTCATGACAACTGTTTTGGGGGTTGCCATTTTTGCAGGACTAACGCTGCTTTCGGATTTTATGTTACGAAATTGGCATGAAAGTACGGTAAAACAGGAAAACTAGCAATGAAAAATGAATTGAAAGGATTAGAACATTATTGGTTGATTAATGCTCATATCCCTGTAGCGTTATTGGTGACTCATGATTTGGGAGATGGAGAATTTGCTTTTGTTGATTTGGAAATTAAAGAGGGGGCGATCGCCCAAATCATCCCGGCTGGAGCGGTTCATAGCTCAGAAGCTCCATCCCTTGACCTAAAGCGAGGACAAGTCTGGAGTTGCTTTGTTGATCTGCACACTCACCTCGATAAAGGACATATTTGGGAGCGATCGCCTAACCTCCATGGAACGTTTGAAAATGCGCTACAAACAGTTCAAAGTGATTGCAAAAAAAACTGGCAATTTGAGGATGTTTATCGACGAATGGAATTTGGCTTGAAATGCAGCTATGCCCATGGAACTCAAGCGATCCGCACGCACATTGATTCAGCCGATGGACAGGCGGAAATTAGTCTGAAAGCCTTTAAGGCACTTCAACAAGAATGGATCGATCGACTGACGCTGCAAGCCGTTTCCCTGGTTTCTCTAGATTATTTCTTAACATCGGAAGGTGAAAAACTTGCTGATCAAATGGCTGAAGTGAACGGCATTTTAGGCGGCGTTCTTTGGATGAGTGATGACGTGAATACTCATCTCGATCGCACCTTTGAACTTGCTAAAGAACGTCATCTTAACCTCGATTTTCACACCGATGAAAGTGGAAATCCTAACGATATTACCCTCAGGCTGGTGGCAGAAGCCGCTCTAAGGCATCAGTTTACTGGGCAAATTGTGTGTGGGCACTGTTGCAGTCTAGCCGTGCAAGCTCCCGAAGAAGCGATAAAAACGATCGCCCTCGTCAAACAAGCCCATATCGGCGTTGTCAGCCTTCCCCTGTGCAATCTCTACCTTCAGGATCGCCAGCCTTCGCCCCGCACTCCTCGATGGCGTGGCGTGACCCTGCTTCACGAACTCAAACAGGAAGGTATTGCGGTAGCGATCGCCAGTGATAATTGCCGTGATCCGTTCTACGGATTTGGGGATCACGACCTGCATGAAGTGTTTACTCAAGCCGTGCGGATTGCTCATCTCGATGCGCCTTACGGGGATTGGTGCCGCACGGTGACAACCACTCCTGCCGACTTAATGGGCTTGCCTATTGGACGAATTGGAGTCGGGTTACCCGCCGATTTAGTATTGTTCAAAGCACGCTATTACAGCGAATTATTAGCCCGCCCTCAGCACGATCGCACGGTTTTACGTTCAGGTCAGCCGATTGATACGGAATTGCCAGAGTATGCCGAACTCGATGACTTGATGCCCAGGGCATAGCCTCTGGACTAAGATGGTTCCCTGGTTGACAGACAAAACTTGAACCGCCCTCACCCCAACCCCTATCCCGCTCTGGGCTACGGTGTATACATAAGTTTAGACTGGCTTCGTTCCAAGCTTTTTCGCCCCCTAAATCCCCCAAATTGGGGGACTTCCGATCCAGTTCTGTGCTTTAA
>JAAUPA010000137.1 GCA_012034615.1 Leptolyngbyaceae cyanobacterium CSU_1_4
TCCACCCATCCACCCATCCACCCATCCACCCATAGCGCTGTTTCCCAAAATTGGGATCAGTCACTCGACGAGGGGATAAAAGTCTCAAAAAATTTTCAAACTGCTTTCCTCACACTTCTAAGAAAGATAAATTACCGTAAGGAAATTTGAATTTTTGCTAGCAATTGTCTAGAAATGTAAATGTACTCAGAAAAACTACTGAAATTAACAAAATCAATTGTTAAGTTTTGCTGGTAGAGTGGGATTAGTGGGGTATATCTACTATTGTCAAGGGATCAAGTACTGATTTCTCTAGGTGTAAAAGTGTTTTCCGTAGGGCAAAAGCTTGATCGGAGAATCTGATACCCTCCACCCATCAATTCATCTACCTATCAGGTCATCTATATGAACGTCGTGGTCAACCCTGTTTTTAACCCGATCGTGGTTGCTGTGGGCGGAATGCAGGTCATTCTCTCTGCCCACCTGTTAGCCTTTGCAGCACCGCCTGCCCTGAATTCTCTAGTGCCCAGTTGATGCGTGCCCCAGACCTTAGCCCTCTGCCTCAAGACCAAGGAGATAGCCCAGACATGAGTGGTAGAGAGGGCGTACCTCCTAGCGCTGGTTCGGGAAGCCGTTAGGTGAGGGGAAGATAGACGGTGAAAGTTGTCCAGCTTTGCTGACTAAGCACTTGAATTTCGCCACCAATATGGGTCACCATGCGTTTAACCAATGCAAGCCCTAGCCCTGTGCCTCCATGTTTCCAGAGGTCGGCGTTCGGAACTCGATAAAACTTGTCGAAGATGCGAGCTTGTTGACTGGGAAGAATTTTTACACCGGAGTTGCTGATCCGAATTGCAAAAACGGTTGGAGTGGGCTGAGATTTTCTAGGCTTATTGGGGGGAAACTGAGTTTTTTGTCCGGGAACCGTGGGTTCTGAAAGGCGAGGAATTTCTCTAGATTCGATGCTGGCAGACACTTTGATGGTTTCGTGGGCAGGAGTATATTTAAACGCATTGTTTAAAAGCTCGGTCAGGACGCGCCCTAGGCTGGCCAAATCTGAAACCACTGGAGACAAATCAATGGGAATATCCACGACAAGCTGCTGTTGTTGCTTTTGCCTTTGGGCGGCAAAAGGTTCGAGCAGATGGGGAATCCAATCTTGAAGCTTGATAGGAGTTTGATGAATAGGCTCCATTTGTGCATCTAGCCGCGAGAGGTCGAGCATGTTGTTAATGAGGCTAATTTCTCGATCGCACTCACTTTGCAAAATCTGTAGATATCGTTTGATGGGTTCGCCGTCGGTTTCTAATAATCCTGCTCCATTGAGCCGAATTTCGAGAAGTTGGCTTGCCATTTTAATGCTGCAAATGGGGGTGCGGAGTTCGTGGGAAACGGCATTGAGAAAATCGTCTTTGACTTGGTTCAGGCTTTCGAGTTCGGTGACTTGCTGCTGAACGGCGGTATAAAGGCGGGCTTGGCGAATGGCGATCGCACATTGGTTTGCCACTTGCTGCACTAAACGAACTTCGGCAGCGCCAAAGCCATTTTCATCTACCCGATAAAGCCAGATATCGCCAATCACACCGGGTTCATTAATCAGAGGACAAGCCAGGGTTGTAGAGCCTTCGGAGCGAGGTCGCAGGGTTTTTTCGGTGGAGCGAATCCAACAAAACTGAATAGCTTTTCCCGATAAAAGCCGTGAGTAAATCGCCTCTTCGTCTTCCATGTACACGACTCTGCCTTGAGCAGAGGGCACGCCTGCTTGAATCGATTCATAGGCGATCGTCGAGGTGGCAAGATTCAGGTCATAGAGGCCTGTGTCGCAGGAAGTCGTATTTAATCCGGTGGTGAGTTCTTCAACTGCGGTTTGCAAAATTTGGCTTTCATCGAGGCTATCTCGAACCTTCTCGGTAATTCGCTTTAAAAGTGCTTCAAAATCCAGTGCCTGCTGAAGTTGCGCGGTTCGTTCCTGAACCTGTTGCTCTAGGTGTGCTTCTACCAATCTCAGCTCGTGAATGCTGGGAAATATTGTCATGCTGCTAAGGGCTGCCCCAGCGATCGCTGAACTGGTATTGAGATCATTTCTAATAAATTGCCCTTCGCCCCTTTTTGCCGATGATAAACATTGTTCGGGGAGTGTGACCCGTTGGGGGCTTAGAGGTCGCTGGAGGCAAGGTATCTCGGAGTTTTCAGAGTTTTCAGCATTCGCTAAATCTTCTGCATTCGCTAAATCTAAGGCAGAACTAGAACGGGGGGCAGAGGCTGGGCTGGGCTGAGAGGAAGGGGGGAACCCTTCAGCATCTGGATCGATAAACTCGATAGGACTGGGGCGATGCGCCAGTTTGAGCCGATAACTGAGATTCGATCGCCTCAAGGCGCTTTTCAAACTGGTTGCGCAACAGAGCAATTTCGATCGTAGTATGTAAGTCGGTTTGATTGAAGGGCTTGATTAAGTATCTCGTGGTGGTGGGAGTTCCCTGCGGATGTCTGGAGGAGATCGCTCGCTTTAAAGTGCGGCTGTTGGCAGGTGCCGTGAGATAAATAATGGGAATTTTCAACAAGCTACGAATTTGTTCGGCAACAGAAATCCCATCCTCCTTACCTTTGGGTTGAATATCAATCAATGCTAAATCCGGCTGAGTTTCTCCCGCCGCCCGAATGGCTTCCGATCCCGAAGTCACTTGAGCCACAAGCGTGTGTCCAAAACCTTCTAAAGATTCTTGAAGACTCCAAGCAGCCACACGCTCATCTTCGACTACCAAAATTTTAGCCATTGAGACTTTGCACTACCTCTTAGGACTACCCGACCTAAAACTCTTTAAACTTAAAAAACTTGTTAAAGTTGTTTGCCGTCTCTTGTCTACGGTTCGAGCCATCAGATTTTTGCCAAAACTCTGATTTTTTTGATCCTTTGTTGATGCAATCCATAGGTTGACGAGGAGAGGCTGGAACCTATGCAGCAATGACAGTTGCAGCAATGACAGTCGCGATCGCTTATTCCATTCTAGAAAAGGGTCTAGGTAACTCAGTGCTTAACGGCTCTGGCTTCTACCCTAGCAAACAAGATTTGTAAATGCTGCCCTCACTGTACCGCTCTCCCTCTCACTTGAAAAGGGGAAATTGCAGGAACTCCTCTTAATTTAGAGGACTTTTTGAAATCTTCACAATTTTTCTGACTGCTCCTTGAAGCTGGGAACTTGAAGCTGAGCCAAAGCTCCGTCGATCGCCGCCCCAGGGCAGAGCGCTATACTGACGATTTCTTCCAAGCGTTGCCCACGACGAGGGTATGAACTTGCCAGTTGAGGTTGTCGGTGTGGGGGTAATCGCTGCGATAGTGACCGCCTCGGCTTTCGGTGCGAAAGAGGGCGCTTTTTAGAATCAAGTCAGATAAGTCGAGTAAATTGCGGGTTTCGCTCCAGGTTCGCAGGTCAGAGGCTTGGGCGGCGCTGAGTCGGAGCGACCCTTGAGGTATCTGCGAAGTAGCGCGCCCGGTGGGATGATCAATATAAGCGATCGCGGGTTCGCTCAGGGCTGCAAATTCTTCTCGCCAGATTTTAACTTGAGCGATCGCCTCTTCCAAAGTCTGCTGATCTCGACAGATCCCCGCGCTTTGCCACATCAGCCGAGCCAACCAGGATCGCCATGGCTGAGTGGGGGGAGTTAAGGATAGGTTGAAGGGCGGCAGGCTTGAAGTTTCATCTAGATTGGCGATCGGATTTTCTGGCAGCTTCAGGTGGGCGAACTGTGCCCCAAAGACCAGGCATTCTAGCAAGGAATTACTGGCAAGGCGATTGGCTCCATGAACCCCCGTACTGGCAGACTCGCCAACCGTGTACAGACCGGCGATCGAAGTACGGCTTTGGGTATCGGTGACGATGCCGCCCATCCAATAGTGAGCCGCTGGCGCAACGGGAATTGATTGCTTAAAAACATCAATGCCCCACCGTTGACAAACTTGAATAATATTGGGAAAGCGATGGCGAATGATGTCTTCAGGGATGGGTTTGAGATCGAGCCAGACATGGGCAGACCCGCCCCCCTTCTGTTTGAGATGGCTAAAAATGGCGCGGCTGACAATATCTCTAGGGGCAAGTTCTCCCGCCGGATGATAGTCAAACGTGAAGCGATGCCCCTGGTCATCGACTAGGTGTGCGCCTTCACCCCGGACGGCTTCGCTAATCAAAAACCGGGGGGCACCCGGATAGGTCAGTGCGGTGGGATGGAACTGGACAAATTCTAAATCCCGAAGTTCTGCGCCTGCCCGCCACGCCATTGCCACGCCGTCGCCCGTACTAATCGAGGGATTGGTGGTTTGGGCAAATACTTGTCCGCCGCCGCCAGAGGCAAGCACGATCGCCTTTGCCTGAAGCCAGCAGAGTTGGTCTTGGTGCAACAGACAAACCCCCCGGCAAGTCTGGTGATCGATCCACAAATTCAGGACAAACGCCTGGGAAAGCACCTGAATATTCTCGCGGCTGAGCACCTGAGCAGCCAAGGTCGAAACCATGGCTCGTCCGGTTGCATCGGCGGCATGCAGCACGCGACGGCGAGAATGGGCCGCTTCGAGGGTTAGCGCCAAATCTTCTCCCTGCCGATCGAACGCCACGCCCATTTCTACCAGCGATCGCACACATTCAGGGGCTTTTTCGACTAAAAGCTGAACAGCCGCAGGATTGCACAGTCCGGCTCCAGCTTTTAAGGTATCTTCAACGTGCAGATGGGGCGAATCTTCTGGGGCGATCGCGGCAGCAATGCCTCCCTGTGCCCAATCACTAGCCGACACGGAAAGAGAATCCTTGGTAATTAGCCCAATTCGGAGGGCTTTGGGTAAGCAGAGAGCGGTATACAGTCCTGCGGCTCCACCTCCCACAATCAGGACATCGAAGGCATGGGGCAAGGTTGGATGGGGCACAGGCGGATCAGAAAGTAAGAGTTATTAAAAATACCATAACGAAAAAAAGACCGAAGACTGAGTTTTAGGGCTTCAGTCTTCGGTCTGGCAAAAGTAAATTCGGTTCTCTGCCCTTTTAAGAAAAGGGAGTTTGAGAAGAAACGAGCTTAACGATAGATGCCATTGTTAAAGCGATCGCCCCCTTCCACCAAAGCAGAATCGGGAGAAGAAAGAGTAAACTTATCGAGGTTTGCCTTCAAAATTTCTGCCTGACGCTCTGTCAGATCAGGCATCTCGAAGATTTCATCAATGCTTTCAAAGGGTGCATTGCTCAAAATCATGCGAGCCAGCGTGGGGTAAAGCCCAGGGAACTGCGCAAATGCCCGCACGTTGGTGTTATTTAGATCAATTTTTTTGCCAAAATCAGTGGCTAGCTTATCGTCCATGCTGTTACGAAATTCTGCAACCAGCGGCGCACCAGCAGCTTCAGCCTGTTGCGGAAAGCTGAAGATGCCTAGGCAACTGATGAGCATCAGCCCCAAAGCCATTATTGTCCCTACTAAGCGTTTCATTCGTGAAATCCCTCCCAGTTTCAATGCGTCGGAAATCATATTAAGTCCAAAATAAACACAGCTTTATAAGGTAGAGATTATCACTTTTTAGGACAGCTTTGAGACCCGCCTAGAGCAGACCCAAATTATTCTGCGGCTTCGACCACATAGTTTTCGCCTAATGTCGTAATGCGATCGCCCAGCACCAATTTACGCCCCCGTCGCACCTCAACCGCCCCGTTCACCTTAACATCGCCATTTTGAATCAGCATCTTTGCCTCGCCTCCCGTCTGCACCACACACATCAGTTTCAAAAACTGATCTAACTTAATTGTTTCCTCACTCTGGTTCATCGTTGCCATCCCCGCTATAAAATCCAAAAGAGTCTTAATCTAAGCCATTCTCGTCCATTCCCATATTAATATCTCACCCTCCGCCATGACCTATTGCCTCGGCATTCTCACCTGCTACGGGCTAGTCCTTGCCGCCGACTCTCGCACCAACGCAGGCGTAGACCACATTTCAACCTACCAAAAGCTCTTTGATTTCTCTAACCCAGGAGAGCGAGTCATTATGCTCTGCACCTCGGGTAACCTGTCGATTACTCAAGCCGTCATGAATGCTCTCCAGCAAGATCTCAACTCCTCTCAAGAAGAAACCCTCCACACCTTGCCCACCCTTTATGACGTTACCCGTTACATTGGCGGCAAAGTTCGTCAACTTCAAGAACATGAACGTCCGTGGCTTGCCAAAGACGGCATCGACTTTAAATGCACCTTGTTGCTAGGGGGACAAATTCGGGGAGATGCGCCAGGACTGTTCATGATTTATAGTCAGGGCAATTTTATTCAAGCCATGCCCGAAACACCGTTCTTGCAAATTGGCGAAACTAAATATGGGAAACCCATTCTAGATCGGGCTTTGACCTACAAAACGTCTTTAGAGGAAGCGGCAAAATGTGCTTTGCTGTCCATCGACTCCACCATGAAATCTAACATTTCAGTTGGACCTCCCATCAACTTGGTGATGTATGAAGCCGATAGCTTTTTTATTCGCCACCAGTTACGGTTGCCGTTGGGCGATCCTTACTTGGCAAAAATCCGTCATTTGTGGGAATGTTCTCTGAGGCAAGCGTTCGAGCAAATGCCGAACGTGGAGTGGGATGATTATGATCAGGAGGCGGAGACTCACCCTGAGGATATTTTGCTAGATTAGCTTTCTGCAATTTGCTCGTATCAAGCCCTATGCAAACCCCGTCCCATTTTTTAATGACCGCCACTTTAGCGAAAGCCATGCCCCGCGTGCCTATTGTTAAAAGCGCCTTTCTGTGGGGTTCGATCGCGCCAGATTTAGCACTATGGGGACTCTCGTTGGGCGGCATTTTTTATTATCATTTCATCCTAGGATGGAGCATCAAACAGGCATTTGCCCTGATGTTTGATCATTTGTATTTTCATCATCCGCTCTGGATCGTTTCTCACAATTTACTCCATGCGCCCATCTTGTTACTGTTAGGGCTAGGGTGGGCTTGGCGCTGCTCTAGTCGAGAAGAGGGAAGTGAAATTTCTCGATGGTTTTTAGGGTTCTTTTTGGCGTGCTTAATGCATTCTGGGGTGGATATTTTGACCCATGTTGATGACGGTCCTCTGATCTTCTTTCCCTTGGATTGGACGACGCGGTTTCAGAGCAGGGTTAGCTATTATGATGATCGTTATTATGGTCGAGAATTTAGTTTGTTCGAGCGATCGCTAAATCTCTTCTTCTTAGTCTATCTGTTCTATTCTCCGGTTTATCAATATTTCCGTAAACTGGTTCAAAAACTCTAAATGCCGCTTTCTTCCGATGATCCATCCAACGCGATTCTCAGCCGCTTTACTCACTTTGGTGTAGAGCTAGGTTTAGAGCGTATTAAACGTTTGTTAAACGATTTAGATAATCCCCAACAGCAAGTACCGATCGTCCATGTGGCGGGCAGTAATGGCAAGGGTTCGACTTGTGCATTTCTCTCCTCGGTTCTAACTACGGCAGGCTATCGAGTGGGGCGTTATACCTCTCCCCATTTAGTCAGTTGGTGCGAACGCATTAGCCTCAATGGTCAAGATATTTCCCCGGCTGAACTGCATCATCTTTTAGTAAAAGTCGTGGCTGCGATTGACCCGGAATATTCCTCTCCGACGCAGTTTGAGGTGATTACAGCGGCGGCTTGGCTATATTTTGCGCAGCAGCAGGTCGATATTGCGGTGATTGAGGTAGGGCTAGGGGGAAGGCTAGATGCGACGAATGTCTGCGATCGCCCCTTAGTGAGTATCATCACGTCTCTCAGCCGTGAACATTGGCAAAGGTTGGGCAACACGTTGGCAGAGATTAGTTATGAGAAGGCAGGCATTCTTAAATCTTGCTGTCCGGCGGTCATTGCGCCGCAGCCTGCCGAGGCTGAAGCTGTTCTTAAGGCAAGGTTAGCTGAGTTAAATTGTCCGGTCACTTGGGTTGATCCAGAAGTATCTCGGCGCTATTCATTATCTTTGCCCGGTGAGCATCAATTGATTAATGCAGCATTGGCGATCGCCACGTTCCAGATTTTGCAACAAAAAGGTTGGAAAATCACCGAAGATCAAATGGCTCAAGGACTAGCGATCGCGGAATGGAAAGGACGGCTGCAATGGACAAAATGGCGGGGTCACAATTTACTGATTGATGGAGCGCATAACCCTGCTGGCGCAAAAATGCTGCGCCGTTATATGGATGCTCAGGGCATTGATCAGGCTCAGACTATTAATCAGCCTGAAGATACTCAGCCTCAGATCACGCGATCGATTCATTGGGTGATGGGCATGATTGCGAATAAAGATCATGGGGATGTATTTCGGGAGTTGTTGAGGGCGGGCGATCGCCTCTATTTAGTGCCCGTTCCAGACCATCTGCCAACCGATATGGATACCCTGGCTCAGGTGGCTCAAACAGTCTGTCCAGGTTTAGCGCATTGCGCTGTTTATGTCGATGTCATTGCAGGGTTAGAAGCAGCAGTGGAAACCCGTTCACCCCAGCAGAATTCAACCACGGTGCTGTGTGGATCGCTTTATCTCATTGGGCATTTCTTTGCTATTAGCTCATGAAAAATCCTAAAATCGATCGCCAACGAGAACACCAAGCCAATGAGCGAACTTTTTTGGCATGGCTTCGGACTTCTATTGCTTTAATTGGTTTTGGGTTGGCGATCGCTCGTTTTGGTTTGTTTGTTCAGCAACTTCAAGCCACGCTCATGCAACAGCCCATTTCTGTCGATCCATTATTTAATTCTAAAAATTTGGGCATCACGTTAGTCATCTTTGGGGTGTTCGTCATTGCTCTAGCCGCATGGCAATATAACCGCGTTTTCTGGCAAATAGAACGGAGTGACTATCGCCCAAGCCGATGGCTAGTGGGCATCATGACAGCCGTTGTCATTGTGATTGGGCTCCTGAGTTTGCCTTTGCTGCTATGGCGCACTGATCAGGGGCAAAATGAGCAAGGACGCAATCATCAGGGGCGCAATCATCAAGGGCGATCGCTCATCCTCACGCCCCGTTCTACTCCTATTCGCTAGCTCTAAACCCTCTGCAACACCAGACTCGTCCGCTTGGTCATAATTAAAGGCTCACCTTTTTTATATCGATAGCCCTGTTCTATAAACTGGGGCAGAGTGGTATCTACAAGGGTGACCCATTCCCATTGCTGAAGCATCTTGGGCAACGTAAATTCGATCGCCTCATAGTGCGCATTAAAGATAATTAGAAAACTATCATCCACCACCCGCGTGCCCTTAGAACCCGGAGTTGGAATTTCTTCTCCATTCAGAAAAATAGCGATCGCCTTTGCCAACCCATCATTCCATTGCTTATCCGTCATTTCGCCGCCGTTGGGGTTAAACCAGGCAATATCTCTGACCTCCGAGCCATGAATCGCCCGACCTTGGAACCATTTGCGCCGCCGGAAAATAGGATGCTGAAGCCGAAAGTTAATTAACTTTTGGGAAAACTCAAGCAGAGCCTGGTCTTGCAGCCCCCAGTTAACCCAAGAAACTTCATTGTCTTGGCAGTAAGGATTGTTGTTGCCCTGTTGCGATCGCCCCATTTCATCCCCCGCCAACAACATCGGCACACCCTGAGACAACATCAGAGTAACCAAAAAATTTCGCTGTTGCTGCTGCCGTAATTGCAGAATCTCAGGCTTGTTCGTTTCACCTTCCACACCACAGTTCCAAGATCGGTTATGGCTGTCGCCATCCCGACCGTCTTCACCATTCGCTTGATTGTGTTTTTCGTTGTAACTCACTAAGTCACGCAGCGTAAATCCATCGTGAGCCGTAACGAAATTAATACTGGCGTGGGGTCTCCTGCCATTGGTTTGATACAAGTCAGAGCTACCAGTAAATCGATAGGCAAACTCTGCTAAAGTGCGATTCTCACCTCGCCAAAAATCCCGTACTGTATCTCTGTATTTGCCATTCCATTCTGACCACAACAGCGGAAATTCTCCCACTTGATATCCCCCTTCACCCACATCCCACGGTTCGGCAATCAGCTTGACATTGGCAAGGACTGGATCTTGGTGGATAATATCAAAAAATGCAGCAAGGCGATCGACTGCGTAAAGCTCCCGCGCCAAAGCCGACGCTAAGTCAAACCGGAAGCCATCAACGTGCATTTCTAAAACCCAATAGCGCAAACTATCCATAATGAGCTTTAGCACTTGCGGGTGGCGAACGTTGAGCGAATTACCACAGCCCGTAAAGTCCATATAATACTGAGGCTCATCTTCGACCAAGCGGTAGTAAGAAGCATTATCAATACCGCGCAAAGACAAAGTTGGTCCTAAATGATTGCCTTCCCCGGTGTGGTTATACACCACATCTAAAATCACTTCAATGCCTTCGCGGTGAAAGGTCTTCACCATTTCCTTAAACTCTACAACCTGTTCTCCCTTCACGTTCCCTGCACTGTATCCAGAATAGGGTGCAAAGTAGTTAATCGAATCATATCCCCAATAGTTCCTCAACCCTTTCCCTTGGAGGTGCCCAGGATGAGCTAAAAACTGGTGAATGGGCATTAATTCGATCGCCGTAATTCCTAGCGAATGGAGATGTCGAATCACTGCGGGATGGGTAAGTCCGGCGTAGGTGCCCTGGAGATGAGGCGGAATCTCTGGATGGAGTTTGGTCAGCCCGCGCACATGGGCTTCGTAGATCACCGTTTTGTGCCAAGGGGTTTGGAGCAGCTTGTCGCCTTCCCAATCAAAGGATTCATCAATGACTACGCCTTTAGGCACTAGATGGGCGCTGTCTAAATCAGAGTAGGACAAATTTTCTGGGTCATTGCCCCAACAATAGCCAAAGATTTCTTTACCAAATCTAATTTCGCCATCGATCGCCTTAGCATAAGGATCAATCAAAAGTTTATTAACATTAAAGCGATGTCCTGCCTCTGGGGCATTAGGACCATCAACCCGAAAGCCGTAGCGCTGCCCTGGCGCGACACCCGGCACATAGCCATGCCAAACAAAGTTGGTAACTTCAGTTAATGGCAACCGAGTTTCGTGGTCTTCTGCATCAAAAAGACACAAATCTACGCCCGTTGCGTTTTCTGAGAAGAGAGCAAAGTTTGTGCCTTGACCATCCCAGACTGCGCCTAAGGAATAAGGCGTACCAGACCAAATTGAGTACATATGCTTAACTGTGGGGGTGAGTGAGGGCAATTTTTGCAGAAAAAAGCGATGCCCTTCATTTTACTTAACAACCTGCTCAACCCGGTCAGAATCTTCATAAGTTTTTTGTAAGCGCCACTCATTAGCGTTACAATCTGTAGCCGAAACCCCTTTAAAGATAAACTCCTATGTCGCTATCAGTTGGCACAATCGCCCCCAGCTTTACCGCTAAAGATACCCACGGCAACCCTGTTTCGCTGTCTGAATACGCAGGCAAAACGGTGGTGCTGTACTTTTATCCCAAGGATGATACCCCCGGTTGCACTAAGGAAGCGTGTAGTTTCCGCGATAACTATTCTGCATATCAGGGTAAAGACATTGCAGTCTTTGGAGTCAGCATGGATGACGAAACCTCCCACCAAGCTTTTACTCAAAATTCACCCTACCTTTTCCTTTGTTGGCAGATAGTGAGGGCGTTCTCACCCGCGCCTACGATGTGGATGGGGGCGGTTATGCCAAGCGAGTGACTTATGTGATCGATGGTGCTGGGAAAATTATTAAAGTTTATGATGGTACGGTCAAAACAGAGACCCATGCTACCGACATTTTGGCGGAGTTGGGGTTGTAGGTTTAATATCGCTCGGTTAGCCAACTATCTAGCAAACTGTTTAGCAAACTATCTAGTGATATTTTGAAAGCTATGGGGGATGGGAGTAGGCTTACTTCCATCCCTTTGCAGTAGGGTTCGATATCTGTAGGGTTAGCTGTTGTGTTGTCAGCAGTTTTTTAGGGAACTCTACGTTCGCAATTCATCCCAAGAGTATCCATCATGCATGTATTGGTCACTGGAGTTGCTGGTTTTGTGGGTTATCATTTGGCGCAGCGTCTTTTGAGCCAAGGGATACAGGTCTATGGCATCGATAACTTGAATGATTATTATGATGTCCAGCTCAAAAAAGATCGGTTGGCGCTGCTCAATCCGCAAGTGGGCTTCCGGTTTCAGTTTCTAGATTTGAGCGATCGCCCAACTCTGACCCAACTTTTTCAAGACCAGAATTTTGATTGTGTGGTGAACCTTGCTGCCCAAGCCGGAGTTCGTTACTCCATCCAAAACCCCCATGCTTATGTGGACAGTAATCTGACGGGTTTTGTGAATTTGCTAGAAGGCTGTCGTCATCGCCAAGTTCGCCACCTCGTCTTTGCGTCTTCGAGTTCGGTTTATGGCGCTAACCCTAAAATTCCTTTTTCCACTTGTGACAACGTAGATCACCCGATTTCGCTGTACGCCGCCACCAAAAAAGCCAATGAGCTTATGGCATATACCTACAGCCATCTCTATCGATTGCCGATGACAGGGCTGCGATTTTTTACGGTGTATGGTCCTTGGGGTAGACCTGATATGGCTTATTTCAAGTTTGTTAAGGCGATCGAAGCCGGAGAGGCGATCGATGTTTATAATCACGGCGATATGCAACGAGATTTCACTTACATTGATGACATTGTGGAAGGAGTCGTGCGGGTCATGCATCAGCCCCCGACCTCTGAGGGCACAGCGTTTGTGCAGCAAGCGCCTTATCGGCTTTATAACATTGGCAATAATCAGCCTGTGGCATTAAAAACATTTATTGAAGTGATTGAAACAGCACTGGGTAAAACAGCGCAGAAAAACTATTTACCAATGCAACCGGGCGATGTGCCCATTACCTACGCCGATGTGGATGATCTGATGCAGGATGTGGGCTTTAAGCCCAGCACATCCATTGAAGTAGGAATCGATCGCTTTGTAGAGTGGTATCGGCAGTACTACTCATAGTTTTCGAGGTCGCAGCCAGCCATCTTTGCAAGGTTATACTCCTTCCCCTCCACCTCCCAAC
>JAAUPA010000138.1 GCA_012034615.1 Leptolyngbyaceae cyanobacterium CSU_1_4
GGCGATGCCACCGATGACCAAGGTGAACCTATTCGGGGCAGAACCCGTGATTTCATCATCACCCGCGAGTTTGAATCGCAGCCCGGAGATGTATTTAACCGCGATCGCATCCAAACCGACCTGCAACGGGCATTTGCCCTGGGCATTTTTGAAGACCTCAGCCTGTCCCTCAATCCTAGCCAAACCGACCCCCGCAAAGTAGAAGTGGTAGTCAACGTGACTGAACGACGAACGGGCAGTATTGGAGCCAGTGCGGGCTTAAGCTCCTCCTCCGGACTCTTTGGTGCGATTAACCTAACCGAATCTAACTTGGGAGGCAATAACCAGAGTGTGGGCGCTCAAGTGCAGGTGGGCGAACGGGCTCTGCTGTTTGACCTAAGCTTTACTGACCCGTGGATTGGGGGCGACCCCAACCGGACTTCGTATACGGTCAATGCCTTTGGACGACAATCGGTGTCCCAAATTTTTGATGGCGGCTCTGACGAAATTCAACTGCAATCGACTGACTTAGATGAGCTGGACTCGTTTGATGATGCCAGTCGTCCCCGCATCTTTCGGTTAGGCACCGGGGTGACTTTTGCCCGTCCGCTAGACAATGGCTGGCGCGCTTCGTTGGGAGCACAGGTGCAGCGGGTGACTATTCAAGATGGCGATGGCGATCGCGTAGATGGCGATCGGCGCTTTATTAATGAAGACGGTGAGGTGGTGAACCGAGCAACAGGCAGAGACCTGACCTTTACAGACGATGGAGTAGATTACCTTGCCACCTTGCAATTTTCGGCCTCTCAAGATCGGCGAAATGACCCCAGCGCCACCACGAGCGGTTCTCTCCTTCGCTTCAGCACCGAGCAATCTTTTCCCCTAGATGGCATTTTATTTAATCGCCTCCGAGCCAGCTACAGCTACTTCCTTCCGACCCGCTTCACTCGGTTCACCGCAGGCTGCCAGAAAGAAGATCGCACCCCGGCTGATTGTCCTGAAACCATTGCCCTCAGTGCTCAAGCCGGAACAATTTTAGGAGATTTGCCGCCCTATGAAGCCTTTGCCTTGGGGGGAGATGGCTCGGTGCGAGCCTACGATGGGGGCGAAATTGGCAGTGGGCGCAGCTTTGCCCAAATTTCTGCCGAGTATCGCTTCCCGATTGTCTCGATTGTGAGTGGCATTTTGTTTGTTGATGCCGCTACTGACTTGGGGAGCGGTGATAGCGTTCCGGGTAACCCCGCAGGCGATCGGGGCAAACCCGGTAGCGGCTTTGGCTATGGCGCAGGGCTGCAAGTCAATTCACCCCTGGGTCAAATTCGCATCTTCTACGGCATCGCTGACGATGGCAGCAATCGGTTCTCCTTTGGTTTAGGGGAGCGGTTCTAATGATCCGTTGCGACAAGCAGTCTCCAGCGTGGATTCACTCAAGCCCACGGCAGCGCACTCTGGCACACGGCTTTGAGCGATCGGGCGTGGGGCTCCATTCTGGCTCAATCACCCAGGTACGAGTGCTGCCCGCAGCCGTGGGGGAAGGGCGCTTTTTTGTGCGGATTGATCTGCCCAAATCCCCCGTGATTCCGGCTCATATTGCGCAATTACACCAGACTCGGCTCTCCACAGAATTGGCACAAGGTTCTGCTTCGGTGCGAACCGTAGAACATTTGTTGGCAGCCCTGGCTGGCATGGGCATAGACAATGCTCGAATTGAAATTGATGGCGCAGAAGTGCCGTTACTGGATGGTTCGGCACAAGATTGGGTCAGCGCGATCGCCCAAGCGGGCACCCTTTTGCAAGACGGCGATCGATCCGTCCCTGTCCTCTCTGAGCCAATATGGGTGCATCAGGGAGATGCTTTTGTCGCGGCTCTCCCTGCGCCTCAACTGCGGTTTTCCTACGGCATTGATTTTGAATTAGCCGCCATTGGGCAACAGTGGCACACTTGGTTGCCAGAGCAAGAAAGCTTTGAGCGATCGATCGCCCCCGCCCGTACCTTTGGGCTAGCCCATGAAATTGACCACTTGCGCACTTTAGGACTTATCCAAGGCGGTAGTTTAGAAAATGCGCTGGTATGCAGTGCCGAAGGATGGCTAAACCCGCCCTTGCGCTTTCCAAATGAGCCAGTGCGTCATAAGCTTTTAGACTTAGTAGGAGACTTGAGTTTATTGGGCAGTTTTCCTTGTGCCCACGTTCTGGCGTACAAAGCAAGTCATCAATTGCATACCCAATTGGCGCAGCATTTAACTCAAGTCTTTTCATTGGCTTAAAACTTCTCGTTATCCGCACCTTAACCCATGGCAATATTGACTGAAGCTCCCTCAAACACCCACATTGTTACCTCCGAAGATCCTAACGATGCGCCCCAGCCCTCGGTACTCACGATCGAAGACATTCACCGCTTGCTGCCGCATCGTTACCCTTTTTCCTTAGTCGATCGCATCATTCGATATGTTCCTGGCAAAGAAGCCGTCGGCATCAAAAACGTGTCTTTCAACGAACCCCACTTTCAAGGACACTTTCCTGGAAAGCCCATCATGCCCGGTGTTTTAATCATTGAAGCAATGGCACAAGTGGGCGGCATCGTAGTTACGCAAATGCCTGATTTACCTCCCGGTCTGTTTATGTTTGCAGGCATCGATAAAGTCCGATTCCGCCGCCCCGTCGTTCCAGGCGATCAGCTCGTGATGACCGTGGAACTGCTCTCTGTTAAAGCGCGTCGTTTTGGAAAGATGCAAGGTCGGGCTGAGGTCGAGGGACAACTGGTTGCAGAGGGGTTGCTTACTTTCTCATTAGTAGACTTATAATTCGCCTATTCCTCTGGCACGTTTACCCATCCACCCCTCCACCCATCTCCCCCTTCCACAAGTTTACAAAAATAGATTTTCACCTTGCTTTTTTTAAAAATAGGATTAATTAGTTTATTGCCTTATTAAATAAAACAAATGCACCTAGACGAGATAGATTCCAAGGTTATTCAATATCTCATGGCACAGGGGCGGATGACTTGGGCAGAACTTGCAGGTGCTCTAGATTTATGCGCCCCAGCCACTGCCGATCGCGTTCGGCGATTGGAAGTGTAAAGATGCTGATTTTTTTGCGCGGATTGATCCTGGGTTTCTTCATTGCTGCTCCTGTGGGACCGATCGGGATTTTGTGTATTCGGCGGAGCTTGGCTTTAGGACGGATGGCAGGTCTGGTGACAGGATTAGGAGCAGCTACGGCAGATGGGTTCTATGGCGGTGTCGCAGCATTTGGGCTCACATTTCTTTCTGATTTGCTAGTCAGTCAGGCATTTTGGCTGCGGGTGATGGGGGGGCTGTTTCTTTGTTATTTGGGGGTCAAAACTTTTTTGGCAGAACCTGCTGATGGGCGTGGCGCAGAGCCAGAAGTTCGGAGGGCTTATGTTTCGCTCTATGTCTCTACGGTTTTTTTGACCCTAACTAATCCCCTGACCATTTTGATGTTTGCCGGAGTGTTTGCAGGAGCGGGTTTGGCGGCGACGGGCAATGATGGCGTTGCTGCTCTGCTGGTAACAGGCGTGTTTATGGGCTCTGCTTTATGGTGGTTTCTCCTCAGTTTTGGGGCAAGCTTGTTTCGCACAAAAGTTAATGCGCCAAACCTGCGCAGCTTGAATAAAATCTCAGGTTTGATCCTTTTAATCTTTGGCATAATTGCGCTCCATTCATCAGGTTAAGCAGGTAACTAAGATGTTGAATCGATTTGCAGGGGGGCAGTCAATCTGGCGCTTGTTTCGGCGGTGGGGGCTGGTCTTTGCTTTTTCTTTAGTGGTTGTGTTGGGGTGGATTAACGCTGGAAACCTAGCGCTGCCTGTGCTTGCCCAAAAGCCTCTTGAGCAATTGCAACAACAACAAAGCGACTTGGAAAGACAGCGATCGACCGTGACGGAGCAACGCGATCGCCTGCAACGACAAGAAGCTTCTGCCCAAACCAAATTAGGCGGCATTCAAACCCGGATTAAGGCGACCACGGCACAAATTACTACCAACGAGAAAAAGCTGCAAACCGCGAATCAGCGCCTCAACCAATTGCAAAGCAGCTTAGCCAGCGTCGAGGCAGGTTATCAGCAAAAACAGTTTGCCACCATTGCTCGCCTCAAATTTCTTCAGCGTCAGCCGCGCATCCAAGGCTGGGCGGTGTTGCTGCAAAGCCAGAACTTGAATGAATTTCTCGATCGCCGCTATCAAATCCAGCGAGTTTACCAGGGCGATCGCCAAACCCTAGCCGCCCTCAAGGTTCAGTCCAACCAGATCGAAACCCAACGGCGAGCAGTGTCTACGCAAAAAAACACGGTTGCTCTTCTCACGCAAGAATTACTAGCTCAAAAGTCTGAGTTTCAAGCAGAAGCAGATACCCAAAAAACCAACATTAGCCGCCTCCAGCAAGACCGAGGCGCTTTAGAAGCTGCCGAAGAGCAACTTTCTAGAGATTCTGACAACATTGCCGCACTCATTCAAGAACGGCTGGCTGCCCAAGCCCGCAGCACCCAAGCCCACAATATTGCCGCAGTGCTGCCTGGAACGGGCTTAATGGGCTATCCGTGCAATGGACCGATTACCAGTCCTTTTGGCGATCGAATGCACCCGATTTTAGGCTACGTTCGCTTTCACTCTGGCTTAGATTTTGGCGCAGATTACGGGAGCCCTATTTTTGCCGCCCAATCTGGAACCGTGATTTTGGCAGGTTGGTATGGCGGTTATGGACAAGCCGTCCTGATTGATCATGGCGGTGTGACAACGCTCTACGGTCATGCCAGCGAGCTTTATGTCGCGGAAGGCGACACCGTACAGCGAGGACAGGCGATCGCCACCATTGGTTCTAGCGGCTTATCAACCGGACCTCACCTGCATTTTGAAGTTCGGGTCAGCGGCGAACCTGTTAACCCGGTCAACTATTTCTAAAATCCACAGCCCTAAAAGTTACACACTGCGTTAGAAAAGGTGTAGCCGTATTTTGCAATACTCATTTGCCCAAGTCGTGCCATAATCGATCGGCTCTCGCATGGAATTCAGTCATGGTTCAAGCCCTCCATCTTGCCGAAAATAGTTCAACACCGCTACCCAGAACCTTTGCTGGCGATTTAGGCGACAACACCGAACTCAATTTCGAGCTTCCCGATCCAGATAACGACCAAGTTTCAGATTACGATTTTCAGCAACAGATCGAAACCGCTTGGCAGGTGTGCGATCGCTTTGACTTGCAAACCGAGATTTGGCGCGGCAGAATTTTGCGCACGGTGCGCGATCGCCAAAAACGGGGCGGCGACGAGCGAGGCGCAGGCTTTTTGAAATGGCTCCAAGACCGAGAAATCAGCAAAAGTCAGGCTTACTCGCTGATTGAACTGGCGAATAGTGCCGATGCGCTGTTGCAGAGTGGAATGCTAGAAGTTGGAGATGTCAAGCACTTCAGCAAACGAGCTTTTGTCGAAACTGCTCAAGCCTCGCCCGAAGTTCAACAATTAGTCAGCGAAGCCGTTCAACGGGGCGATCGCATGACGCGCCGCGATGTCCGTCAGCTTGCCGACGAATGGACCGCCGTCACCTCTGACCTTTTGCCTGTAGAAATTAAAGAAAAAGCCGCCAACCAGAGTGTGCCTGCCCGCTACCTGACTCCACTGGTCAAGGAAATGGCAAAGCTTCCCGAAGCTCACCAAAATTTTTTGCGATCGGAAGTGGCAGAAAATCCTGAGGTCGAGACGGTGAAACAAGTCACCGCCGAAGCCCGTTATTTAGCAAAGTATTTAACCGCCGCCACCCAAGTCCAAGTCTTTAACCCCGAGTCTATAGACTTGGAAGCCGCTCTAGAAGAAGCGCTGAGGCTGGGATGTTTGAGCAGCACGGCTGATTTAGTCAACAATGCCTCTCAGTTAGAGCAAACCGCCGCTAAGCTCTACACCACTTGGAAACGGCTCAATACGCTTGCTGAGCGGGTCTTCATCGACAGCGGCGAAAGTACGCCCCATTTGCGATCGCTCCTCTCCTGTCTGGCTCCCCTGACCAACTCCACGATCGAAGTCAACTTGGGAGAAGAAGGAACCGCCTTTTCCCATCCCATTCGCCTCAAAATATTGACAGACGACAGCGAAAGCTAAAAGCTAAAGAGATAGTCCTCCTAATCTTCAGACAGTAAACTGGATGGGGCAGCTTTCCCTCTAGGCGATCGCCCCACCTAATTTCTAATCTCAGCTTCTAATCTCAGCTTCTAATTTTATCTAAATTTAGACTTATGCACCTCCCCTCCTTCCTATGGCTCTGGCGGATTGCTGCTTGGTCAATGGGCTTTTCCCTCTTTGCCTACCTGCTCCTAGCCGCCTCGGGTTCGTGGCTTTTTTTGAGCCGTCGTCACAGTCAGCCTCGCCCTAAGTGGTTACGCCCCGCTCATTACATGGTGGGTAGCCTGATGGTTACGCTGGTTGTGCTGTTGATGGTGATTGGGCTAGTTGGCACCTTAGGCTACTATGGCACCCTCGGACATTCAGCCCATTTGCCTGCTGGGTTGTTAGTGGTGGCTCTAACACTGCTCTCTGCCTGGAGTTCTACCCAAATTAGCCCTAAGCGTCCTTGGGCGCGATCGCTTCACATTGGCACAAACCTAGCACTCTTCCTGGGCTTTACCACCGTGACCTTAACCGGCTGGACTATTGTTCAAAAATACCTGCCTTAAGCCAACTCACGCTAAATTAAGGACAATCTTCTCCTGCTGTCATTGTGTCATTCCCCCTTCCCAGCCCAGCCTCCCAAGCTCCGTCTCCTGAGCCTTTTCAGCCCAGAGTCTTCCGGCTCTCGCCTCTAATTCGGATCACCCTATTGTTGTTTTATGTCTCCCTCACAGTGCCCCTGCCATTTCTGGCAAAGGTGACTCAGGCTGCTGTGCCGCCTCAGGGTTTGGCGATCGGTTTAATATTGGGTGGAGTAGCGCTGTATGCAGCACTTTGCGAACGGGTCATGGTCAATGAGCAGGGGATTCAGGTTGCCTATCCTGCCTGGGTGCCTCCGCGATTTCGGAAGGGTTGGTCGCTCCCTTGGGCAGAGGTTAAAGCGCTCAAACCTCGTTCTACAGGGCAAGGTGGCATTGTTTATTACTTGCTTAGCACTTCCGACCAAGCGTATCTTTTACCGATGCGAATCGCAGGTTTTGCGCAGTTCGTTCGGCAGGTTCAAGCCAAAACAGGACTAGATACCACCGATGTCCGCCCTTTGGCACAGCCTTGGATGTATCTGTTTTTGTTGGTGCTGACTGTTTTCTTATTGGCGATCGACACTTGGACCCTCTGCATGGCATGGGGTTGGACGGCATGAACAAACTAGAAGAAATCATTCGTTTAGAACGGGTAGGACTGAAGGCGGGCTTAGGAGATAGCTCCTTGCTGAGGGATATTTCGTTCAAAGTCTTTCGGGGCGATCGCCTCTCTCTGATTGGGCAGTCTGGCGCAGGCAAAACCTCTCTTCTGCGATTACTTAACCGCCTCAGCGAAGCCAGTCAAGGCGCTATTTTCTTTAAAAATCAAGATATTCGTCGCATCCCTATTATTTCGCTTCGTCAGCAAATTACACTGGTGCAGCAAGAATCTAAGCTTTTGGGGATGACCGTTCGCCAAGCCCTTGCCTATCCTTTAGAACTGCGAGGCATCTCCAAACCTGCCATTGAGCAACGGATGAGCCACTGCGTAGAGCAAATGCACATTCCCCAAGATTGGCTAGAACGAATAGAAGCACAGCTTTCGGTGGGGCAGCGGCAGTGGGTGGCGATCGCCCGGGCGCTGATGATTCAACCTCAAGTGCTTCTCCTTGATGAACCCACCTCAGCCCTCGACGCAGGACGAGCAGACTATTTATTGAAAGTGTTGATCGAGCTTTCGCAAACCCAGCAAACCACCATTTTTATGGTGAATCATCAGCTCAATTTGGCGCAACAATTTTGCGATCGCGTGTTACATCTGCAACAAGGTAGACTGCTGCAAGACCTGCCCTCCACCCAAATGAATTGGGCAGAACTTCAAGAAAACCTGATTCAAGCCGAAACCCAAGAATCCCAGGAATGGGAGTAAGCCAAGCTTCGGTCAAAGTTGTATAACCGTACAGTTAGCGATATCGTAAACACAACCCACTTTTCTCTGTCAAAAACGTATCGAGTATGAACTCAGACAACCGTACTGACGCAGCTACTGACGCAGCCGCAGATGCCCAGACCAGAGAATTTCAAGAACGCCTAGACCGCTACAGGCAAGATTTTTACAAGTCATTCGCCAAGAATCGCCGCCCAGTCAAGCAATGCGTCAAGGCTTACGGCAACTCCAACGAGCTTTAAACCTCACCGATCAACAGGTAGGGGCGATCGAAGCCAGGGTTAATCACGAATTTCAAACTCAAACCCATGCCTACAGAGAGTCTTTGCTCTGCTACGAACAAGCCTTCTCCAATGCCATTCGGCAAGAATTTCCCCTCAGTGCGCCGAGTCAAAATCAGCTATGGCAACTACAAGATAGCCTGGGTCTACAAAGAGCTGATGTGATCAAAATCGAAGGACAACTTGTTGCTCAAGCAGGGAACCCTCCTCCACCGCTTGATTTTCGTTCCGAATCTCCCTTGTCCCCGCCTTCCAGCTCACCGCCGTCCGACTTGCCACCCAACCCCCAGCCTGAGCTCCAGCCCGATCCCCAGCCTACCCACTCACAGCCGACAGATCCCCAGCCCACCCATCCCCAACCCACAGTTACCCCAGCACTTGATCCTCAAGATTTTCGGTTGCCCGATCCGCTTGAAGCCAAGCTTGTAGACGATATCGATCTGGAACCTTTCACCACTTCACCTCCGTTTTCTAGGTTTGCCGAAGTCTCGACCACCCACCTACCGTTTTCTGGTTTTGCTGAGCCTGGTGCAACCCTTCAGCCGCCGCCCCCCCTTCCCCCACACTCAGATCGATCCGCCCAGTCTGCGCTCTGAGTGCAATGTAGACTATACCCATCTCCAAGATCTGCTGGAGGCAAACCAATGGAAAAGAGCCGATGAGGAAACCCTGAATGTGATGCTTCAAGCAGCCGGACGCACCCAAGCGGGATGGCTAGACACGATCGCGATCGCCAACTTTCCTTGCACCGACCTCCACACCATCGATCGCCTGTGGGGCAGATACAGCGACGAAAAGTTTAGTTTTAGGGTGCAATATCGGCTTTATTCGGGCGTGACGATTTCTACCGAAAACGCCGTTCGTCAGAGCGGCTCCCCCGAAGAACGCGCCCTAGACTTTAGCAAAAATGTGGGCTGGTGGGTCAAGCGCCTAGAATTTTTGCAATACTACAACCAACTTAACTTTACCCTTCAAGCCCCCAACGGTCATCTGCCCGCCCTCTGGTTTTGGAAAATTCCTTGGGGAGAAGCCTTTCGATATGGAGGGATTGGCTCCAGTCGGGGCGGATGTCGAATTGACCCTCAACTCATGACAACCTTCATCGATCGGCTAGAACAGTGCGGCTTCAACTAATATCCTGATGTTCTCCTTGCCTTCCTCCAACCATGATAGACACTGCTCCCACCCTCTTAGCGCTTGATTTTGATGGAGTCCTCTGCAACGGTTTGATGGAATATTTTCAGACCGCATGGCGGGTTTACTGCCAAATTTGGTCGCATCCCAAAGCCGTACCGCCTGAAGGCTTGGCAGAACAGTTTTATCGCTTGCGCCCAGTGGTAGAAACAGGATGGGAAATGCCTGTCGTGATTCAGGCAATTTTGTCAGGCGTTTCTGAGCCAGAGATTTTGGCGAACTGGGTTGCGATCGCCCCTCAGTTTGCTAAAGCGATCGGGCTTTCTTCCACCGAAATTGGCAACCAAGTGGATGACACTCGGGATGACTGGATTGCCCACGATCTAGAAAGCTGGCTTGCCCTCCATCAGTTCTATCCTGGAGTCATTGAGCGACTTCAGCAGCTCAGCTCCCTGCATTCCGTCATTATTACAACTAAAGAAGAACGATTTGTGATTCAGTTATTGCAACAACAAGGCATCGCCTTCCCCCAATCCCAAATTTTTGGCAAATCTCTTAAACAACCTAAATCACAAACTCTGCGTGCCCTCCTTCAAGATCTGAGCCAGAAAACCGCCAATCCGAGCATTTGGTTTGTCGAAGATCGGCTAAAAACCCTACAAGCCATGACTGCCCAGCCCGACCTCAGCCCTGTTCGGCTGTTCTTAGGCGATTGGGGCTACAATACTGAATCAGACCGAAAAACCGCCCAATTAGACCCTAAAATTCATCTTTTGCCCCTTTCCACCTTTGTTGCTGATTTTTCTCTGTGGGTCTGAACTTTAATCAGTTTTAACAGATTTTTTCAAGTCTAATTGCTAGTAAAAAGATTGATCAAAGTTAGCGTTTTAATGATGCTATTGAAAAAGCTTAACTACTGGATCAATGAGGGCGATCGCCTCAGTAAAATCGCTGTCCAATTCAGCCTTTCCACTTGTTTTTATTCTCCGTACATAATCGTCCTAAAGCTAAGAATGCCTCAGGAATTATTTTCTCAACGTCCAGAAATTAGCTTCACGCGGTCAGGTTTACATCACTAAGAATTAAAAGATAAATTGAACTCGCTGACTTCAAAGTCGTCTAGATGATTAGAAATTAGTAACAGACTAAGTTACAGCAGAAAGTACCTTCAAAAATTGATAATAACCTGCACCATAGGCTCAATTGCAGTGTTTTGATCAGCCTAAAAGCCATGCTATTAGCTGGCTAAATCTATTGCTTAGAAATTTCATCGTTTTTTCTGCTCCTTTAATTCAATAATATTCTTCTAGGTCAATCTTTCCAAATCTTGCCTTTAAATAGTTTTTGTATCAAAGCCTCTTTGCTCATAGAGGCTTTACAAAAATCATCTGGGTAAGCCCAAATAAGGGTGCTATTGTTAATTCACTCGATGTCAATGTATTGATTTCTATGCTCCTAATGCTGTGCAAAATCAGCAATCTTCCCAAAGGAGCAAAAAACTGGGTTACTTCAGTTTAGTTTAGTTAGCAGATCTATAGAATCTTGTGGGAATGCTAAGGAGTGTGTAGCCCAACGATACAAAATCCTCTCGGAGAGGCTTCTGCTTAGAGGATGTTTGAAAAGTCAAAATTGTGACTCAAGCCGCCCCCTAGATCCCCCATTCTGAGGAACTTTTAAGCCAATTCTTGTTCAAAGTCCCCCAGAGTGGGGAATCTAGGGGGGCAAGTGTAAAAAGCTCTGATACTTTTCAAACATCCTGTTAATGGTCTTCTACTGACCTCACCGTCAGGCGAGGGAGCGTCGAAGGTAGATTGATTAAGCCGTGTGTTCAGCCTGATTCAAATCAACCTTCTATTGCAGCGCCGACATCGCTGTTGTTCCTAATGAAATCTGATTCTTCTGATTCTTTTAACTGTCAACCTCTTGATTCTGAACTTGCTGTTTATACCTGCGAAATTCATCTAAAGTTTCGGCTCATTGAAGATAAAAATCTTCTCCGCGATCGCGAACAGCTCTTAGAAGCACTATTGGAAGCATTTTCCTATGGTGCAGATGAATACCTTGAGCCTCTCCAAGCTCACGCTGAAGTCACAGAAGTTTCTGAAATAGAAGCTTCGCCCGCCATGCGTCGCCAGCTCATTCGGTTGCGTAATTCCAAAGACCTAGGCTAAACCCCAGATCCCTACAGACCTCAATCTGTAGAGTTTTGCTGTAGGACTTTAGCCTTCCAAGCTTTGTTGGAATCCATTGAACTAAGTCCATTGAACATCTGCGGGGATATGAGTTTCATGTCCCCGCAATACTTTTAGGGTATTTTTTTAAGGTATTGTTAAGAGATTCCTTGAAAAGTCCAGATTGCTGCCCGAACCGCTCCCCAATTCTGGGGGACGTTGAGGAAGAATGGGTTCGGAAGGTTGCCAGAATGGGGTGGAGGGGCGAATGTCGGAATTTTTGAGACTTCTCAGACCTCCTCTAAGACATTTTAGGAATGGCTCAAAATCTCTTCTAGCGCAGGTTTTACAGTCGGGTAGACAAACGTAAACCCCATTGCTTCAGTCCGTTTAGGAAGAACCTGCTGACCTTGCAGCACGACTTGTGCTCCATCTCCTAACAGCGCTTCGAGGGCAAAGTCTGGCACAGGCAGCCAAGACGGACGGTTCATGACTTGCCCCAAAGCTTGACAGAATTCTGCCATGCGCACAGGATGAGGAGCCGTGGCGTTGTAGGTGCCCACCATGTCTGCTTGAGTCAAGGCTTGAAGAATGAGGTTAACTAAGTCGTCGCGATGAATCCATGAAAACCATTGCCGACCACTGCCAATGGGTCCTCCGGCAAACATTCGGAAGGGCAGCAACATTTTGGCGATCGCCCCACCCATTCCTAAGACAATTCCGGTTCGCAAAATCACCAGCCGCACCCCAGCCGACTTAACCCGCTCTGCCTCATACTCCCAGTCTTGACAGACCTGCGCCAAAAAATCACTGCCGGGTTTAGCAGATTCTTCAAAGGTGGCGGTTTCACTCGTGCCATAGTAACCAATGGCTGAAGAATTGACCAGAACTGTAGGCTTGGGGTTGGCTTGCCCGATCGCCTCTACAATTTTCCGCGTGCCTAGCTTGCGGCTCTCCGAAATTTCTTGCTTGCGTTCTGGTGTCCAGCGGCTTTCAGCAATGGGTGCTCCTGCCAAATTCACGACGGCATCGCATCCAGAAATCGATCGCTGCCAAGCGCCCGATTCTAGCGGCGAGTAAGCCACAATTTCTACATTGGAAAATGTGGCGGTTGGAAAACTCGTTTTGCTGATTCGGCATTACGGGTTAACACCAAGATCTGATGCCCTTCTGCCTGAAGGCGCTCGACCAAGCGACTGCCTACAAATCCTGTTGCCCCCGGTTACTGCTACTTTCATAAGCCTCTGAATTGGATAAA
>JAAUPA010000139.1 GCA_012034615.1 Leptolyngbyaceae cyanobacterium CSU_1_4
TTTAGACAGCAATTTCACCTCAGCCGTTAGCTCAGGCACCATGATCTCAAAATGGCGAGTATGGTTGATCAGTTCTAGGTTGCCAACCAGCCTGTAGTGATCAGGGCGATCGGTCTGAATGTCCCAAGTTCCGGAGGTTGCTTCCAGAGCGTTGCCCGGACGGTTGCGATACTGTTTTTCAATCAACAGCCCGCCTAAGGCTATCAGGAGCACCAAAATTGCTAATACAACGCCAGTCATTTGCGATCGCCAAAGGGAAGTGAATATCCCTAAAGTCTATACGTGAAGTGTGCCTGTCGCGTCGTTTGAGCCAGCAGATTTTTGATAAGGGCGATAATTTATTGCACCATAAATTTACAAAACTTATAATTTTGCAGTAATCTTTTGCAAGGGCGCATTAGTTAACGTATTCAATGCGTCATCAATCCTAGCTCCCCAGAGCTTACCGTTAAGAAGCGTTTTTTTAGAGCAACTGTTTTTGGAGAGTCTGTAATGGATCAGTGGGTTAAAGTTGAACGCTATTGTTTGATAGGACATCTGGTCGCGATGGCTTTTGGCTTGGCAGGGCTATTGATTGTAATGCCTCATCCTGAGCTTTTAGCTCTGTTGCCTGCGGGTTCTACCTTGTTTCAGTGGAGCATGGCGGGCGGCGGAGTAGTTTACATTTTGCTAGGAACGATCGCGGTGGGTCTTTATGCTTATCGCACCTTAGGGCTCCGAAACTGGCTGGCGTTTATGGTGCCTGCGATCGGGATCTCTTTAACCAGTGAGCTGTTGGGAACTAGCACTGGGTTTCCCTTTGGCAACTATAGCTATCTCAGTGGATTGGGCTATAAAATTGCAGGACTGGTGCCCTTTACGATTCCGCTCTCTTGGTTTTACTTGGGTCTTTGTTCTTATTTGTTGGCAAAGGCAGGTTTAGGTAAAAAGCTGGGTGGGCTGGGTCAAGTAGGGGCGATCGTCTTTGGGGCATTGATGTTGACTTCGTGGGACTTGTACTGGATCCAGCGATGAGTCAAACAGCAATGCCTTTCTGGTACTGGCACCAACCGGGCGCATTTTTTGGAATGCCTTACCAAAATTTTGTGGGTTGGATGGGCACCGGTTGTGTGTTTATCTCAGTGGCGGCTGTCCTATGGCGCAAACAAACGATCAGCCTCCAGCCTGCTCAGCTCAATTTGCCCTTAGCGATCTATCTTGGTAATTTTGTCTTTGCCATGGTGATGAGCTTGGCAGCAGGGTTCTGGATTCCGGTGCTGTTGGGTGTGCTTCTGGGGGTGGCTCCGGCTGTGGTGTGTTGGAAGCTGGGGCAAACGGTTGAACCCAATGCGATCGCGCCTCTCTTGGTCGTGGATGGAGCAATCACGGATGAGGCTGAGTCTGCCGAACAGAGAATTGCTGCTTAGAATCGTCCAAAATCGTTATAAGTTTAGGGGACTGCGGGCGATCGGCTCTCAGTCCTTTTGAGTGATTTACTGCTGTGCAAAATATATCGACTTTGGTTGGAGCGTTCAGCTCATTGTTGCTTTTATTTCAAATCCCCGCGATCGCCATTCTTCTATCGCGCTTACTGCAAGCACCCCGTCGCCATCCTCCCCTCCAGCCCCGGCTGGCAACCCCTGACCAGTTAGGACAGGTCAGCATTATAGTCCCCACCCTAAACGAGGCGGCAAGAATAAGTCCCTGTTTGGCAGGTTTAACTCGTCAAAGCTACGAAGTCCGCGAAATCATTGTGGTCGATAGTCGGTCTCAAGATGGCACGGGCGATCGGGTTAAGGCGGCTCAACTCACCGATCCTCGCTTTCGGCTGATTACCGATGATCCCTTGCCTCGGGGATGGGTGGGTCGTCCTTGGGCGTTGCATACGGGGTTCCTTCACAGTTCTGAAGGCAGTGAATGGATCTTAGGAATTGATGCAGATACCCAGCCCCAGCCTGGATTGGTCGCAAGTTTGATTGCTACGGCTGAGCAAGAAAAATATGACTTAATTTCACTATCGCCCCGATTCATTTTGAAGGGTTTGGGAGAACTTGGGTTGCAGCCTGCGCTGTTGATGACGCTGGTCTATCGCTTTGGAGCCACTGGCTCGATCGCTCCTAGGGCAGAGCGGGTCATGGCGAACGGGCAGTGTTTCTTGTGTCGGCGATCGCTCCTGGTCTCTCTGGGGGGCTACACCCTGGCAAAAGGTTCGTTTTGCGATGATGTGACCCTGGCACGCTTTGCCGCTAGTCAAGGAGCCAAGGTCGGTTTTTTGGATGGTGCTAATGTTTTGAAGGTGCGGATGTATGAGGGCATGGCAGAAACTTGGCGAGAGTGGGGGCGATCGCTGGATTTAAAAGATGCCTCTAGCAGGGGGCAAAAGTGGGGAGATTTGGGGTTTCTGCTGGCGGTTCAAGGGTTACCCCTAGGGGTCGTCTTGCTGCTCGGAATCAGTCTTAGTTTAGGCTATGCGCCTAGATCGGCTTGGGTGGCGTTGGGGGTGAATGGGGCGCTGGTGGCAATGCGGTTTGCGTTGTGTGGGGCGATCGCGCCTTCCTATGACTTTAGCCAAGCTCCGGCTACCTGGACGTTTTGGCTATCGCCCCTAGCAGATCCGGCGGCTGTCTATCGCATTTTTTTGTCATCCCTGCGCAGCCCTAAGCAATGGCGAGGTCGAGATTATTCTTAGGATAATTGCAGGGGACAAGACCTTGAAAAAATAGTGATTTAGGTCAGATAAGCTAGACTAAGGGCTAAGTCCTATTCAGAATTGATATTCTAAATATTCAGGAATAATGCACCAAGGATTAGGTTTATGTATTTAATTGCCAGTTCACTTGCCCAATTCCTCCAGATCTATATCGTCCTGCTCATTATTAGGATTCTGCTGACCTGGTTCCCAACGGTCGATTGGTCTACCCCTCCTTTTTCTTGGCTCAGTCAAATTACTGATCCTTACCTCAACCTGTTTCGCTCGATTATTCCGCCTTTGGGAGGGATGGATTTTTCACCCATGCTGGCAATTCTTCTGTTGCAGGTTGTTTCAGGAATTATTCCGGGTCTACTCGGTGGATTGGTTGCTGCGGGGCTGTAAGTTAGCTCAGGACTAGGAGTTTTTGGGGTGCAGCAGGCTGTACCCCTTTTTAGGTTTAAGCCGTTTGAGTTGAGGCAGTCTGGTCTTGAGGGGCTGTCTGGGGCTGGTAATAACTTGCTACTAAAGCCAGCATGAGCCACCATAAGGTGCTAACTTGGGGGCGATACCAGACTGTATCGAACATGCCGTGCCCTAACATGCCGATCAGGGTGGCGATCGCTGCCATCAGCCAAAATCCATCTCGCCCAGCAACCTGGCGCAGCCTTTGAACCTGCATCCAACCCTGGGTCAGGGTTACCATCAAAATCCAGAGAAAGCAGCTTAGCCCAACAAAGCCGGTCTCTACCAAAATTTCTAGAACCACAGAATAAGCGCTCAGCGCGGTATATCCAGCCTGCTGATAGTTTGGATAGACGCGGTTGAAAGCATCGTTACCCGGTCCAATTCCTAGCACCGGCCGGTCTTTCACCATTTCAATGACTGCCATCCAAACGTTAATGCGGAAGTTGTTGCTGCTATCGTCTCGTCCACTAAACATGCTGGCGACGCGATCGCGCAAGGGATCGACCATCATAACTGCTAAAAACACTAGAGTTGTTGTGGTTCCTAGGGCAATAGGCAGTGCCCAAATTTGCCAAAAACGGGGTAAATAAATGCTGAACCAATGCACCAACAGCATGACAAACACGAAGCCTGCCAGCACAAACCCAATCCAGCCGCCTCGGCTAAAGGTCAGGATGAGACAGGTTGAGTTGATGCCCCACATTAAGAGGGCTAACGCTTTGGGTGTCCATCCCTTCCACGCAAAGACGGCGGCAGCACTGAATACAGCCGCAGGCAGAAGATAGGCGGCTAGGAGGTTGGGGTTGCCTAGAAAGCTATAAACACGAGTGGTTCCGGCTAGGGTAGATTCTGGATCGACCCAAGTGGCGAGGGCTGCCGCACCAAAAATCCATTGTCGCATTCCGCCGACGCTGACCACTAATGCCACCAGCAAATAGACGCTCACTAAGGTTGAGCGGAGACGGGGCGATCGCAACACTCGTGCCATTAAGGCAAATAGCAGGATATAAAGCGTCAGTTTTGTCCAGCCTTCCATGGCTGCCGATCGCACGGGTGAAAGCGCTGTGGCGATCGTGGAAATCCACCAATATAGGGCAATGAGCAAGTGAATCGGCGTGATGCCGCTGCCTGCTTCGGCATCGTCCGATAAAGTCAGTAAGACCCAATATCCGGCGCAGGCAATGAGGAGAAGCCCAATTAAAGGATTGGGAACGAAGGGAGCTGTTACAAAGATGGCGATCGCTAAAACGGCTCCAATTGAATCTCCCCATTGCAAGAACCAACTCGCTTGCCGCCAACTTCGCAGCGACCCGATCGCCCGATGCAAATAGCTAGATTCTCCCCAGGCTTTTAAAGCCAGATTGACCAGTGAAAGCTGTTTCCAGCTCCTGGTGATCCGTTGTAAAACATCATTCATAGGGCGATCGGTGGTTTTGAGGGGCTGAAGGTTTGGGCTAGGGGCGATCGGGTTAAGGGCGAACAGGTTCCAACTCAGGCGTTAAAGAATTTAAAGAATTTGCCGAATCCTGTAATCGTTCAGATGATCCTGAAAAGTCACTCATTTTCCCGACGGGCTGCTGAAAACGATTCAAAAGTCCCTTTGCTCGCTTTTGCGCTTCAGAAGGTTCTGGAGTTTGGCGGAGGCGCTGGAAGAACTTTTGAGTAGTTTGGCTGACCTGTTCCGATCGCTCTCGGAGGGCATCCAGAGTGTCATCTAGCTTTTCGGCAGCCGCATCAACCTTCTCCAAGGCGCGTTGACGCACCGCTTCAGAGTTTTGAGAGACAGGTGGAGCCACTGGCTTTACAGGCTCTTTGCTGAGCGGTCTGGGTGCCGCAGGTTTTTGAGGGGCGATCGCTTGCGGGGCAACTGTTTCTTTGGGAATGAGAACTGGAGCAGGCTCAGGCTGTTTAGGAGGAGCGATCGGGGATTCCTGATGCGGTTGCTCTTGAACGGGAACGGGCGGCTTGGGCGCAGTTAGAACGGGTTTTACTGGAGGCAAAACTTTGTCTACAATGGGCGGCTCAACCACCGATGGCTTAACCACCGATGGCTCAATCACAGTCGGCTCAATCACAGTCGGCTCAATCACAGTCGGCTCAATCACGGTCGGCTCAATCACAGTCGGCTCAACTACGAGCGGTTTAATGACAGGAGGTGCGATCGGTTTTTGCATTTTAGAAGGCGTTACAGGCACCGGCTGAACGGGCGCAGGACGCACTGTCTCGATCGGGGCTGTCTCGATCTCTTCCTCAGACTCAGGCTTTGCTTCCGGCTCAGGCTTTTGTTCAGGCTTAAAGTTTTCCTCAAGTTTCTCTTCTAGCTTCCGAGGAATCAGGGGTTGAGAGGGGGCTTCCTCCGCTTTCTCAAGAATTTCTGGCTCTGGCTCTGGCGGCTGATAATTGGGGTCAATGATGCTCCGGGCGATCGCACTAGGAATCTCTCCACGAGTCAGCTTAGAGAGGGTGTCTTGCCCACCTGGTTGATAGTTAATTAATCGCACCGTATTGTTAAAGGCATTGGGGAACGGATTGCCTTGATCGTCTAATAGCTCCATTTGTATCCAGTTCTTGCCTGGCTTTAGCCCTTTAAGATAAATGGGTTCCCAGCGATCGAAAATAAAGCTTTCGCCGTTAATGGTGCAGCGAACTCGCCAATCTGGAATGTCATCCTCTGTATCTTCTTGTGCCACCAAGTGCAACGGCACGTTAGAAATATAAAAGTCTAGCAAAATTGGCTCTGCGCCATAGCTATCCCGGGGACGGCTGTAGGTTAGCAGAGGTTTTGAGAGATCGGGTCGATTTTCTGGCGTCTTAGTAAACAGGTGAAAGGTTGTTTGGGCATATGCGCCTTCATTTTTAAAGCTCTCATCCCAAGGACTGGCTGCAAATACCCGGAGAGTATGGGTTCCGGGCTCTAGATGGTCAAAAACAATAGGCTGTTTGGGGTCGTACACTGCCCCATAGGGCTGGTTATCTAACATTAAATGAAGATGAGGACCTAGCTCCAAGGCTTCATCTTGGAAGGTGGGTAGATCTTGAACTTGTAAGCGCACCGAGATTTGGGTGTCTTGCACCACTTCATCAGCCTGAGGACTGAGGATTCTGACTTGGGGTTGATAGAGGTCTAGCTCCCGTCGTAATTCTTGAAGGACTGGCGGTGGTGCAACTTCTGCCATTTTGTTGCCCCCAATGCCAGGTCGCCGAAATGAACTTTTGGCGTTGGACTGACTACAGCTTAATAAGCCCACCGCTAGAGAGGCTGCCAGCATAGAAGCGACTAGCCTTTTTGTTAAGTACTGCCATTTTTTCCCCAACACTTCTCACCACTCCTGAGTGCGCTACGACCTAAATCAGCCTGCTCCTAGCAACAAGCCTGCTCATAGGGAACTATATCATCGGATAAAGTAGCCAATCATAGGATTGCGATCGCTGAAGGTCATAAAAAATCAATTTCTTAAGTTATTAAAATTCTAAGTTTCAAAAGCTAAGTCTCAAAAATACCTGTGTTTCATAAGCCAGCACGATCTCGGTCGTTTCCCATAAAGAATTTCTACAGTTGTTACCTAAGTTTCTCAATTCGTAAAGAAACTTAAATGTTAAGCCTATTGTTTACTGGTATGGAGTGCTAAAGTCCCCTACACAAAGGGTTTCTCAATTTGAATTATTGTTAACTATCCCTCAAAAGGTTGAGATTACAGCCCTATAATGCTGACCATACCCATCCAAGTCACCAGCGTTTGATTTCGGATTCATTCTGGAAATCGATCTGGTTCCTTCTAACGGTCACGACGTTTTTTAAGACCTACTATGACGCTCCCATTAGGTTTTCACGTCTGGCTTTACTGAATAAGGGTTTTGCCCTGAATCAGCCAGAAGGAAGTTGTTGCCCATGACGTTGTTGTCTCGGTGCAGGCTTGGGATTGAGGACAATTTACTCGTTTCCTTGTCTAAAGAGAGGAGAGTCTCGAATGACAACTACCCCCCGGGAGCGGGACGCACAGAAGGCAAGAGTTGTGGTTGATAGAGACCCAGTGCCTACTTCTTTTGAGAAGTGGTCACAACCCGGTCACTTCGATCGCACCTTAGCAAAGGGTCCCAAGACTACAACTTGGATCTGGAACCTTCATGCTGACGCTCACGATTTTGATAGTCACACTAGCGACCTAGAAGATATATCTCGCAAGATTTTCAGCGCACACTTTGGTCACCTGGCCGTTGTGTTCGTCTGGCTCAGCGGTATGTATTTTCATGGCGCAAAATTTTCTAATTATTCTGCTTGGCTGGCTGATCCCTTGCACATCAAACCGAGTGCCAGGTGGTCTGGCCGATTGTGGGTCAAGAGATTTTGAATGCTGATGTCGGCGGCGGTTTCCATGGTATTCAAATTACCTCTGGTTTCTTCCAACTTTGGCGTGCTTCTGGCATTACCAACGAGTTTCAGCTTTACTGCACCGCGATCGGCGGTCTGGTCATGGCAGCTCTGATGCTATTTGCGGGCTGGTTCCACTATCACAAAGCTGCTCCCAAGTTGGAGTGGTTCCAAAATGTGGAATCTATGATGAACCACCACTTGGCAGGTTTGCTAGGGTTGGGTTCTCTGGGTTGGGCAGGTCACCAAATCCACGTTTCGCTGCCTATTAATAAGTTGTTAGATGCGGGTGTGGCACCGAAGGATATTCCTTTGCCCCACGAGTTCATCCTCGACTCTAGTAAAATGGCAGACCTCTATCCCAGCTTTGCGAAGGGGCTAACGCCGTTCTTCACCTTGAATTGGGCAGAGTACTCTGACTTCCTCACCTTTAAGGGTGGCTTAAACCCAGTTACGGGTGGTCTGTGGCTATCAGATTCGGCGCACCATCACTTGGCGATCGCGGTTCTGTTTATCATTGCAGGTCACATGTACCGCACCAACTGGGGCATTGGTCACAGCATGAAGCAAATCTTGGAAGGTCACAAAGGACCTTTCACCGGTGAAGGTCATACAGGTCTCTACGAGATTCTGACGACTTCCTGGCACGCCCAATTGTCTATCAACCTGGCTCTACTGGGTTCGTTGACAATTATTGTGGCGCAGCACATGTATTCGATGCCTCCTTATCCCTATCTCGCAACCGACTATCCTACTCAGATTTCGCTATTCACTCACCATATGTGGATCGGCGGCTTCCTGATTGTGGGAGCGGGTGCTCACGGTGCCATTTTTATGGTGCGTGACTATGACCCTGCCAAGAATGTAAACAACTTATTGGATCGGGTTTTGCGCCATCGGGATGCCATCATCTCTCACCTCAACTGGGTTTGTATTTTCCTAGGCTTCCATAGCTTTGGTCTCTACGTTCACAACGACACGATGCAGGCATTGGGTCGCCCTCAGGACATGTTCTCTGATACTGCGATTCAACTTCAGCCCGTGTTTGCCCAGTGGATTCAAAACATTCATACCCTCGCCCCCGGTGCTACGGCTCCCAACGCGATGGGTCCTGCCAGCCTTGCCTTTGGCGGCGGTGTGGCAGCAGTGGGTGGGAAAATCGCCATGATGCCGATCGCCCTAGGCACGGCAGACTTCATGGTTCACCACATCCACGCCTTCACAATCCACGTTACTGTGCTGATTCTGTTGAAGGGCGTGCTTTATGCTCGTAGCTCACGTCTGATTCCAGACAAGGCTAACTTGGGCTTCCGTTTCCCTTGCGACGGTCCGGGTCGGGGCGGCACCTGCCAGGTTTCTGGCTGGGATCATGTCTTCTTAGGCTTGTTCTGGATGTACAACTCTATCTCGATCGTGATTTTCCACTTCAGTTGGAAAATGCAGTCAGATGTATGGGGTACGGTTTCTCCAGACGGCTCCATCTCCCACCTAACGGGCGGTAACTTTGCAGCCAGTTCGACCACCATTAATGGTTGGCTACGCGATTTCTTGTGGGCGCAAGCGTCTCAGGTCATTGGTTCCTACGGTTCAGCATTGTCGGCTTACGGTCTGCTGTTCTTAGGCGCTCACTTTGTCTGGGCGTTCAGCCTCATGTTCCTGTTCAGTGGTCGCGGCTACTGGCAAGAACTGATTGAGTCCATCGTCTGGGCACATAGCAAGTTGAGAGTTGCTCCTGCAATTCAGCCCCGCGCTCTGAGCATTATTCAGGGTCGCGCTGTTGGGGTCGCTCACTACCTCCTCGGAGGGATTGTTACAACCTGGGCTTTCTTCCTGGCTCGGATCATTGCAGTAAGCGGTTAATTGAAGACTTATGGCAACTAAATTCCCAAAATTTAGCCAGGGTTTGGCTCAGGATCCGACGACCCGTCGGATCTGGTACGGGATTGCCACCGCCCATGACTTTGAAAGCCACGACGGGATGACGGAAGAGAATCTTTACCAAAAGATTTTTGCTTCCCACTTCGGTCACCTGGCAATCATCTTCCTATGGACATCGGGCAACCTGTTCCACGTCGCCTGGCAAGGTAACTTTGAACAGTGGGTTAAAGATCCGCTGAATGTTCGCCCGATCGCCCACGCGATTTGGGATCCTCATTTTGGTCAAGCTGCGGTTGATGCCTTTACACGGGCTGGCGCTTCTGGTCCTGTAAACATTGCCTACTCTGGCGTTTATCACTGGTGGTACACCATTGGGATGCGCAGCAACGGCGAACTCTACACGGGTTCTGTCTTCTTGCTCATTCTGTCGGCGGTCTTCCTGTTCGCAGGTTGGCTCCACCTTCAGCCCAAGTTCCGCCCCAGTTTGTCTTGGTTCAAGAATGCTGAGTCTCGCCTCAACCACCACTTGGCGGGTCTGTTCGGCGTTAGCTCTTTGGCTTGGACAGGTCACATGGTACACGTAGCGATTCCCGAATCTCGCGGCATCCATGTGGGCTGGGACAACTTCTTAGCTGTCAAGCCTCACCCGGCTGGGTTGGCTCCGTTCTTTACGGGTAACTGGGGCGTTTACGCCGCTGACCCTGACACAGCGGATCACATCTTTGGTTCGGCGACAGGTGCGGGCACCGCAATCCTCACGTTCTTGGGTGGCTTCCATCCTCAAACTGAGTCGCTGTGGTTAACCGATATTGCGCATCACCACTTGGCGATCGCAGTCATCTTTATCATTGCGGGACACATGTACCGCACCAACTTTGGAATTGGTCACAGCATCAAGGAAATCTTGGCTGCTCACAAACCCCCCCAGAGGTGGCTTAGGCGAAGGTCATAAGGGTCTATACGACACTATGAACAACTCGCTTCACTTCCAACTCGCATTTGCACTCGCTGCCTTAGGTGTGGTGACCTCTGTGGTAGCACAGCACCAGTATGCAATGCCTCCTTATGCCTTTATCGCTAAGGATTACACCACCATGGCGGCGCTTTACACCCACCACCAGTACATCGCTGGATTCATCATGGTTGGTGCATTTGCTCACGGTGCCATCTTCTTGGTGCGGGATTACGAACCTGCTGCCAACAAGAACAACGTATTGGATCGGGTTCTTCAGCATAAAGAAGCGATCATTTCGCACTTGAGCTGGGTTTCTCTGTTCCTGGGCTTCCACACGCTGGGGATTTACGTCCACAACGATGTCATGCAAGCTTTTGCGACTCCTGAGAAGCAAATCTTGATTGAGCCTGTGTTTGCCCAGTGGATTCAAGCGTCTCACGGTAAGCTGCTGTATGGGTTTGATACATTACTGTCTAACCCTGAGAGCGTCGCTTACACCGCATTCCCCAACTACGGTAACGTTTGGTTGCCCGGTTGGTTGGATGCGATTAACAGCGGCACGAACTCGCTGTTCTTGACCATTGGACCTGGCGACTTCCTGGTTCACCATGCGATCGCCCTAGGACTGCACACCACCACCTTGATTTTGGTCAAAGGTGCGTTGGATGCTCGTGGCTCTAAGCTGATGCCCGATAAAAAGGACTTCGGTTATGCCTTCCCTTGCGACGGCCCTGGTCGGGGTGGTACTTGCGACATCTCTGCATGGGATTCGTTCTACCTCGCGATGTTCTGGATGTTGAATACCATTGGGTGGGTTACCTTCTATTGGCACTGGAAGCATCTGGCAATCTGGAGCGGCAACGTCGCTCAGTTCAATGAGTCTTCTGTAAGTATCATGGGCTGGCTCCGCGACTACCTCTGGCTGAACTCTGCTCAGTTGATTAACGGGTACAACCCCTACGGTATGAATAACCTGGCGGTCTGGGCTTGGATGTTCCTATTCGGACACCTGGTTTGGGCAACAGGCTTCATGTTCCTGATCTCTTGGAGAGGGTACTGGCAAGAGTTGATTGAAACGATCGTTTGGGCACATGAGCGTACACCTCTGGCGAACCTGGTTCGTTGGAAGGACAAGCCTGTGGCAATGTCGATCGTTCAAGGTCGTGTGGTTGGTTTAGCTCACTTCACGGTGGGGTATATCTTGACCTACGCGGCATTCTTAATTGCCTCGACTGCTAGCCGCTACGGTTAATCAGTTCGATCGGTAAATAAAAAATCCCCTGCCGCAAGGTGGGGGATTTTTGTTAATTAGGAGCCGAAGCGATCGCCACTTCTCAAACGCCTATTGTGATATGGGTGAGAGCTTTAGGTAGAGTGCGATCGCTAGGAGATGATGAAGTCCTTAAAGAGAAAGGCTCTGTCTATCCAAGCAGTTCAGAGTATTAGAGAGTATTAGGCGGAAACTTTCTGCCTATCTATCCAACACAGAATATTATACAGAAGCTTTCTGCCTAACTATGCCATTGTGATGCCGCAAGTTCTTGGCGGGGACAGAACCGAAAGGATATCTGTCTGAATTAATTCACGGTTGAGTTACTGTAAATTCTTTAGTGAAACAGTGAATTAAGGTTGCTTGCAAGGTGAGCACAATACAATAAAGTAAATTTTTATGAGTGATATGTGGTCAGCGGTTATCGGTGGAATTATAGGGTTAATGGGTGTTTTTGTAGGTTCTTGGCTTGCTGCAAGATTTAGTGTTCAGCAACAACAGCGTCAAAACCGAGTACAGGCTTTACTTAATCTGTATTCAGAATTTCAAAGTGAATCAATGTTAGAGTCTCGAATAAAGGCAGGTGCTGCTTTTGATTCAAATATCTCAGATTTACCCTTAGGGTTTAGTAACCTGCGCCAAAAAATAGGAGATAGCAATTGGTTTCATGTTTCCAAAGTGGTTCATTTTTTTGAAAAATATGCTGTTTATTACAACTCAAACTGTCTAGACACTAACCTTACTAAGGTTACATTAGACAGATATTTTATCTACTGGTACAATAACCATTCTCTAAAGTTACTTGTCAAAAGTTCTTTGGAAAGAGATTTTGATGAGTGGGGTGCTTGGGCAAAGTCTGTGAAACAATTGGCAGATAAGTTGAGAGCCTAGCTGTACTAGCAGCATAAACAACCCCCTTGCACACCGACCATATCAAGGTTGTCAGCTAGAACCAGAAGTTACTAGCGGCGGTTGAAGTGGAACATTGGGCTGCTTCATAGGGCGATCGCGGCAATACCTTGAAGCTGTTTGTAGAGCTATGCTATTCAGCCCCGCCAAAATTTGTTTGCAAGTACTTGTGCTAAACCTGCATTTGCCCTTATGCTCATTAACACTGGTTTTTTGATACCAGTAGACAGGCTTAAGGTGAGGACGCTGGCTAGAAGTGCGGCAAACACAACTAACCAGCTAA
>JAAUPA010000140.1 GCA_012034615.1 Leptolyngbyaceae cyanobacterium CSU_1_4
CTTCACCGAGGATAATGTCGATATCGGAATCCGTTTCGGCGTCGGCGTCTATCCGGGCCTGGTCGCCGAGAAGCTGTTCGAGGAGAGCGTGTTTCCGGTGTGCAGCCCGCATCTCCTCGGCGGCAAGAAGCCGGGCGAGGCGAAGCCTCCGGACAAGAAGAACCCCGACCCGCTGAAGCAGGGGCGTGGACGCGTTGCTCGGGGGCAAGAAGGACGACGGGGCGAAGCCTCCGAAGCCGGAGGAGCGGAAGCCGGAGGAGAATAAGACCGAAGCGAAGAAGCCGAATGAGTCTACATCTAAGAAAGGCAAGGATGACAGCGCTCAAGAAGATCAGAAGAGTCAGTCACATCCCTCAGAAGCTTTATCTGAAGAGATGGATACTGGGGAAGAGTTAGACAATTTACTGGCTATGCTGGAAGACGAAGACTTGACTGATATGGATGTGGAACAAGCAGTTGAGATGATTGATGAATGGAATGGAATTCTTAGCAAGTCTAAAGAGGCTGAGCTAAAAGAAGTGGGTAACAATCTCAAGCAGTTGAAAAAGTTGTTGGGTGCCAGCAAAATTAAAGAAGCTGATTTGGCTGAGGTGATGACTGAACTTGGAAAGCAAGTAGATACTTTTGCGAACAATGCACCCCGAGGTTATAAAACTAAGCTGCATCGATTAGGGAAAGCGCTTTCGGGTGAAGGTAAGGAACTAGCTAGCGAAACAGCCAACGAGGAATAATTTTTTTCAGCTCGTAAATATATCTAAAAAAAGACAAGCTATTACAGCTTGTCTTTTCTCTTTGCAACTCCACACTCTCAGCGGATGTTTTGAAGGTATATAAGTAGATAGGCGTAATTAATCTATGGATAACCGTAGGGCAAGCGTCTCGCTTGCGGGCAAGATGCCCACCCCACGTCTTACATTTAATTCGATCGGGCTACTTATACACAGCAGACCAAGGGGAGTGGGTCGTGTTGAAAAGATGAAAGCATTTTCATGAGAAAATTCTTATATTGCTTGACAGAACATATCTGTCAGTATTAAATCTTGAGTGAGAGCAAAAATAGAGGCGTTACTAATTGTTGGAGATAAAGTTTGTAAAATGGGCGATCGTCCCTTTTCATACACTTTATCTTTGATGAGGTCATGCGAGAGGATTTTCAGTGATTCTCTCAGTTAAGCCTGATGGTTGACCCAGTCTGTTAAGGACTAACGCAAGGACTGTTCTGTTACAGAAACAGCTTGTTGTCATCTATTTCATTTAGATCCCTCTCAAAATGTTGTTCTTACCAAGGTGCATAGATAATTCGACTAAAGGTTAAGCAAGTATCCAGCCTCATCTTAATTTAGAGTTTAGTCAATTCTCTTTACTGTGTCTTGAAGAGTTTAAGTTATCTTCAAGTGCAAGTTAATTGGCTGTTACAACTTGTCTGGTAAGACGTAGATCAACATCTCACAACAGTTTTTATATTTTCATTCAAGCGTTACTGCGACTGTCATAGTCATAGTCATTGCTTATGTGAAGATGCATTAATGAAGCAGTAACTTCTGAAAGCGATCGCCCTTGCGATCGTGCGGCTTTGCATGGCAAAGAACGTGAAGTAGTCACGGCTAAGGCACATCTTTTAACCAGCAAGCCACCCCGAAAATATTACCCAACCCACTTAGACAAGTTTCTGGAGATTCCCATGGCAGCATTTAACTATAGTGAACAGTACCTAGTCGGAAATAATTTTGGCGGTCAAAACCTGAATGGTTCAACGTTTTTCAAAGCAAAGTTGGAAGGCGTTCTTTTTAATGGGACACAACTTAGAGGCACCAACTTTGAAGAAGCATCCCTGCTTAATGTGACCGCAACGAACGCGATCTTTGCTGCCAATTCCAACTTTGGAGCCGCCAGTTTTTACAAAGCAACACTGGAAAATGTCAATCTCAGTGGCGCAAACCTAACGGGCGCAAACCTGTCATTGATTAATACAAAATTTATCAACCTATCCAATGCCAACCTCACTAACGCTATTCTGCGGGAGGCTAACCTCAGTGGCGAACAGTCTGAACGTCCAAACCTAGCGGGAGCCAATTTTACGGGTGCTGATTTCTATAAAGCAAAGCTGAAGGCGGCTGACTTTTCAGGCACCACGCTCAGCAATGCCAAGTTTGAGGAGGCTGATTTGGAAGCCACTCTGCTAGTCAATGTCAACGCAACGGGAGCAGACTTCAGGCTGGCAAAATTAACCGACATTACCTTGCAGAATGCCATCTTTGACTTAGCAGACTTCAGCAATGTTGTTCTAAGTGATGCTCCCCTTGAGCCGGGTCAGGTGGGCAATGTCAGGTTTCGGGGCGCGAATTTAAGCGGTTTACTCTCAGATGATGCGAATTTGACGGGAGCAGATTTTAGTGCCCATGTGGCAGCGAATGGAACTGTGACCGCTACACGCCTGACAGGAGCCAAATTTGACGACACCGACTTGAGTGGTGCAAACTTCACTCAAGCCAATGCAGAAGGTATTTTCTTGAATGGATTGGCTATCGGTACAAATTTCACCAATGCTAACTTAAGAAATGCCGACCTATCGAAAGGAGACTTTACGAACGCGATCTTCATTGGCGCAGATCTGACTGGGGCGATCGCCGTCGATGCCATTGGTCTAACTTTGGGAGGTTCTGGCTCCGATAATCTCACTGGAACTGAGGCTAAAGACAACATCTTTGGTTTTGATGGCAACGATAGCCTTAACGGTTTAGGAGGAGATGACTATCTAGATGGGGGAGCCGGAAGCGACAACCTTAGCGGCGGCGGCGGCAATGATTACCTCAGTGGTGGCGCGGGTAATGATGCTCTCAATGGTGGTGCGGGTAATGATACTCTCAATGGTGGATTGGGCAACGATAGCTACACCGTGAACAGCAGCAATGATGTCATTATTGAAGCTGCGAATCAAGGGACTGACACCGTACAGTCGAGCGTTGACTATACCCTGAGTAATGAGGTAGAAAGACTGACGCTGACTGGGACAGCGATCGCAGGCATTGGCAACTCGATCGCCAACACCCTCATTGGCAACGGCAGTAACAACAGTCTTAGCGGCGCGGGCGGTAACGACAGCCTCAGTGGTGAGGCTGGGGATGACATCCTCAATGGCGGCGCGGGCAACGACACGCTCATCGGCGGATTGGGCAACGACACCTACGGGATTGACAGTGCTAGTGATGTAATTACCGAAAATGCCAACGAAGGTACAGATACCGTTGAAGCAAGCCTTGACTATATTTTGGGAGCAACCCTAGAAAATTTGATTTTGACTAATGGCGCGCTAGTCGGCACGGGCAATGAATTTGCCAACAGCATCATTGGCAACGAAAACAACAACACCCTCAATGGTGGATTGGGCAATGATAGCCTTCTAGGCAATGGTGGTGCTGATACGCTCTTGGGCGCAGGCGGCAGCGATAGCCTGGAGGGGGGAGAAGGCGATGACACGCTCAACGGGGGCAATGGAATTGACACTCTAATTGGGGGCAATGGCAACGACACCCTAGCCGGGGGAGAGGGCAATGACCTGTTAACGGGTGGTGCGGGTAATGATATCCTCAATGGCGGCGAGGGCAGCGACACGATCGTCTTTGGGTCAGGCTTTGGTATCGATCGCATTAACGGTTTCGCCAATGGTGTAGACCGAATTGATCTGAAAGCATTTGCGACCAACTTTGATGCTTTAACCGTGACCCAAAGCGGCGCAAATACGATTCTTTCTGGTTCGGTGTTTGGAGCGGGTAACACAATTACCTTGGCAGGTTTTACTGCCAGCAATGTGGATGCTACTGATTTTATCTTTGTCTAATAGACCTCTTGTAAATTGGGTAGGGTAAATTGGGTAGGGTGAAGGTTTGCCTTTGCACTACCTAATTCAAAAACTTAGACGTTGCTGAATGGAAGTACGAATCCTTGAGATGCTGTTGCTTTGATCGCCCCCTAAATCCCCCATTCTGGGGAACTTTGAGGTTTAGAAGTCGTCCAGAACGGGGGATTTGGGGGCAAATTCATACCGTGATTCAGCAATGCCAAAACTTAAATCTCCAATGAGTCTAATACCGATCTGCAACCCACTCGGCAAAGTTTCATTTAGAGTGGCGTGATCAATTTAGAACGACGCGATGATGTTACCCGACGATATTAAATAATGGCAGCGTTTAGAACTGTAGATATTTGTGCTGCGTCGGATTGAATAGATTTGAGAAGGTGGGGTAACTCAGTTTCGAGAGATTCTAAATCTTGCTGAGTAACAGGGTGTGAACTAAGGCGATCGGTTTCAGGATAACGCTGCTGATACTGTTTGAGCATGTCTAATAAAGCATCTGTATAATGAGTGACATGACTTAGATGCTTACCTATAGAATTGAGGAGAAGGGTGGACTCGGCGATCGCCTCGACAACGATTGGCTTCAGGTTGGGTCTGTTTTCGGTTTGAATGAGTTGGGTCTGGGCACGGTACAAATCTTCTAGAGTTTGCTGCAAAGACTGATTTTTTTCCTTGAGTTCTAGGGTTCGTTCTTGCACTTTCCTCTCTAAGATTTGGCTGTAAACCTCCAATTGCTCATAGGTGTTTTTTTGAGTTTCTAAGAGCTGCTGTACTTCTTGAATCAAGCGATTTAAAGCTGTGGCTAAAATGCCAACTTCATCCCGGCTAGTAACGGGTGCTCGGAGGTCAAAGTTAGCTTCTTCAGTCACTTGTTGAGCAACATGGGTTACTGCTTGAATAGGGTGGGCGATCGCCCGACTCATGTAGCTCACCAGCAGAGAGGCGATCGCGGCAGATAACAACAGGCTCACCGCAATGATCTGAAATCTCAGTTTTTCTGCCTTAGATAACTCAACCTTTGCGTGATGATATTCTGCTGTCGTTACCTCTACCAAATTGGCAATATCGTCCAGGAATTCATCGAGTGTGAATACCTGAGTGCTGTGCATGAAATTAAATAACTGCGATTGCGTGGCGCTGATGGCTGTCGAAGATAATTTTGCAGGATTGCTGGTTGCAAATAGGCTTTCCGACTGGTTCAGGTAGGTATCAAAATCATTTTTTGTACGCATCAACTGAGCATAGGCTGCTTTTTCTGAAGGCGTATCTTTTGACTGCCGATTCGGGTTTCTAAAGGTTGCCTTAAAATCTATCCATTCATGCCGAACATCGGCAAAAGATTGGAGCAATTGGGGATATTTTTCTTGCCACAGCTTTGGTTGTCTCATATAAAGAATCAGCTTATGCTGCTGAGTGCGCACCCGAAAAACACTGCTTTGTAGACGGTAGACCTGGGATAGTTCCTCAACTGCATCTATTTCTTCGTGGAGTGCGTCTTGATGGTAGCGATCGGCAACTATGAACCCTAACGCAGTTCCTAGCATGGCAGCGCCAAGAACAAACGTATATCCCAAGGTCAGCTTTTGCCCGACCTTTAAATCCCTCAACCATCCCAGCCCACCAGAAGGCAAGATCTGTGAATCATTTATGAGGAAGTTAACCATGCTATCTCCAGACAAATATGAAAAACGTCTCTTAATCCTTATAATTACAGAATAATTACAGAATAATTACAGAACCAAGACAGAGAACCCAGAACAAGGAATGCAGAGCGTTGAGCCTCCTATTCTGTTATGGCTAGAATCTATGGCTAAAATCAGCGACCCCAGGATTTATTCAGGGTCGCAGGCAATAGCCCATACCCCGCACAGTTTCGATTAAATCACTGCCAAGTTTTTTTCGGAGATAGCCTACATAAACATCTACTATGTTGGAGCCTGGGTTGTAGTCATAGCCCCAAACTCGATCTAATAATTGTTCTCGACTAAATACCTGTCCGGGTTGGCGAAAAAATATTTCTGCCATTGTGAATTCACGAGCAGGCAGTTCCACGTTACAACTGTTCACTGTGGCTTTCCGGGTACGTAAGTTGAGCGTTACTCCCCCTGCCTTCAAGATATGAGTTTCTTCGACTTTTGCCGTAGTCGAATGCCGTAGTTGAACCCGCACTCTTGCCAGCAATTCTTCAAATCGAAAGGGTTTGGTGACATAATCGTCGGCACCGCCGTCTAGTCCGGCTATTTTGTCATGCATGTCGTCTCGAGCGGTGAGAATGATGATGGGCAAAGTTTGTCCCTGCTCGCGCAAATCTTCTAGAACCTCCAAACCGTCTTTTTTAGGTAAACCTAAGTCTAGAATCAACAAATCAAATGGGTTAGCTTGAGCCAGAGCCAGGGCTTGTAAACCATCACTGGCAATCACGGTCGTAAATCCGCGAGAATTAAACCCTTTTTCGAGGAATACCGTAATGCGGGGATCATCTTCGGCGATGAGGATATGCGGCATGGACAAAGCCCTCCTGAGGCGGATCTAAAGGTAAAATAAGGGTAAACATAGAGCCAGAGCCAAGGTTGCTGCGTAGCAGTACTTGCCCCCCATGAGCTTGGGCGATCGCTTTTACAATAGATAGCCCTAATCCACAGCCCTCCAAACGACGGCGACTGTTGACCGCACGGGTAAAGCGGTCAAAAATTCGCTTTTGGTCGGGCAGCGGGATGCCCTCGCCTGTATCCCGCACCCAAAACCGCACCTTTCCTTTCGCAATGGTCGAGCCAATGGCGATCGTATCTTCCGCCTGAGTATGTTGCGTTGCGTTTTGCGCCAAATTCATGAGCGCCTCGGTAATGCGTTCGCGATCGACCACAACTTGCCCTCGCGCTATCTCATCCAATTGCCAGTCTCGTCCTGCTAGCGCTTTAGCTTTGGTAAACAACTCTTTCGTTAACTCTGCTGCATTCACTACAGTCAGATGCAGAAAGTCGCTGCGTTCTGCTTTGGCTAACACAATCATGTCATTGACCATGCGGCTCATGCGATTGAGTTCACCCATCACTAATGACAGGGTTGCCCGCTGTTCCTCAGGGTCATTCCCCATCAGTTCCAGATTGCCCTGAATGATAGTAATAGGAGTTCGCAATTCATGCCCAGCATCATTGACAAACTCTCTCTGGGTATCAAAGGCTGTCTCCAGACGATCCATCATGCTGTTAAAAGTAGCCGCCATTTCGGCTAATTCCCCGCTCCCCCGCACGGGCAACCGCTGAGACAAGTCGGTTTCACTGATCGTTTGAGCGGTTGCCGTCATCGTTACAAGCGGAGCCAGCACATGTCCGGCAGCTAACCAAGTTAGCACCAGAGAAATCGAAAACAGCGCCAGCGACACCTGAATAATCACGATCAGGGCTTCTAAAATTTCTGCCCGTTCTCCCTCGGTCGTATGCGCTATGACAAACACTCCTCGCGTCTGCCCTTGAATTTGACTGGCTCAAGCACATATAAAATTGACCCAGTGGCAGAGCCTTGAACCTCTGCTACGCCCTCAAAGAAATCGCTCTGGCTGCCCCATTGTTTCATGAGGACTGATTCAATGCTAAGTTCTTGGGGGCGACCGCGAGGGCTAGATCTAAAGAATTTACCGTCTATAAATGTGATCAGAAATGTATCATCGACCGGAATACGGTAGCGTAGATATTGCTTAAAAAATTCAGATAATTCCTCTTGAGAGGTGGGTGGAATCATGCTACGGGTTTTGATCGGAAAGGCTTCCTTAAAGCGCTCTAGCTCCTCTGGATCATAATCTTCAGGATTTTGTGGAAATGGCTGACCTTGAGAAATCAGATCTCGAAACGTTTGTACCTCTTCTCTAATGTTCTGATGAACGCGCTTGTCCACCCGCTGAAACAGGAGATAGCGCAATGCTGGAATTCCTAGCAGAAACATGGTTCCTAAAATTAGCAAGTACCACTGAATAATGCGAGTCCGGGCTTCTCCAAAAATATGTTGATAGCCGCGATCGGAAGCAATACCAGACGAGGAGATGCCAGAGGAGGAAATTTTGCGCTTAGAAACAGGGCTTCCAGCAAGGCGCTTTGGGGTTTCCGCTTGCTCTACCGATAATTTTTTCCCGCTTACATCCATATGCTGATATCCATCTATATGGCAATTTTAAATGAGTGATAACATGGGTTGCTATCCGTACCTAACACAGGAAACCTGTACTGCTTTTTAAAGGAAACTCTGTTGCAAAGTCAGTCATTGGGATGAATGGGCAATTGAGTTTTGTCAGTCAATCCGTTGGTCGATCGCAGCCTCTATCAAATTTATATCTCGATTTGCTATCAGATTTGTACCAATTTAGCAATACTGGAACTTTGAGATACCGAGATTTATGAAAATTCTCTTAGATAAGGATATTTTCATGAGACTTTTCTTAGATTTGTTGACATATCAATTCTGTCAGTATTAAATCAGGGGTGACAAAAAAAAGTTCGTTGGTCTAAATCACTACCTTCATCAGAGTCAGTACGTGATTTAGAGCATGAGGTTAAGGGAATCGAAGAGGAGATTAAGCCATATCTTAATCTCGGCTTTTGGGTTGGAAAAGTTTCTTCTAATCAACACGTTTCTTCTGATTGCGATCGCTGGTGTCGCGCTAATTTTCAATGGGAATTAGCCAGAGATTTAGCAGCGATCGCCCTGATAAATGCTAAAGGATGCACTACCGGAGATTAAAATGGTTGTTCTAAATTATGAAGGTCAGAACCTCGTTGGAAATAGTTTTCGGGGACGCAACCTCAACGGCTCTACGTTCTTTAAAGCCAGACTTGAAAACGTTCGCTTTGATCCCAATGGTCAAGGAGTTGCAACACAATTAAGAGGCACTAATTTTAGTGAATCAACTTGGATTAATGTTAATGCAACTAACGCCATCTTTGCTCCCAGCGGTAGCTTTGGCATCGCCAACTTCTTCAAGGCAACCCTAGAGGGTGCCAACTTCACCGGGCAAATCTGACGCAGGCAGATCTATCATTCATCAATGCTCTCAGTATTAATTTTACAAACGCCAACCTCACCAATGCCAACCTTCAGGAAGCCAACATTGCGGGTGAGCAGTCTGAGCGCCCTAACTTTACCGGAGCCAACTTAACTGGCGCTAACCTGTTTAAGGCAAACCTTAAAGGTGCTGATTTTACCGGAGCAACATTAGCCAACGTTAGTTTTGAAGATGCCAACATTGAAAACGTTGTCTTCGTCAATATCAATGCAACCGGAGCCAATTTTCAACTGGCAAACTTCACTGATGCAACGTTACAAAATGCAGTTTTTGACCTAGCCAATTTGAGTGGCGTTACTCTAACAGATGGGACTCCGGCAGATCCGGGCGTTATCGGTGGCAGCAGTTTTCGGGGAGCCAATCTCAGCGGGCTACTTTCAGAAGATGTCAATTTTACCGGAGCCAACTTTAGCCCGTTTGTTGCCGCAAATGGCGCTGTTACCATCACAAATCTGACCGGAACTCAGTTGAATGATAGCGATGTCAGTGGCGCAAACTTTACTGAAGTCAATGCTGAAGGTATTTCTATCAACGGTCTTGCAGTTGGCGCTAACTTCACGAATGCCAATCTCAGAAACGCCGATTTATCTAAGGGAAATTTCGCTAGCGCTAACTTTTTTGGAGCCGATTTGACCGGGGCATTTGCAACAGATGCGATCGGTCTTTACATTGGTGATGCCAGCGACAACGTTCTCAACAGCAGCGGCGATGCTAGCCCCAACGACAACCTGTTTGGCAATGAGGGCAATGACACCCTGAGTGGCGGCGGCGGCAATGACTATCTTGATGGCGGCGCGGGGAGCGATCGCATGAATGGCGGGGGTGGAAATGACATTTATGTCGTCACCGCAGGCGATCTGCTCATTGAAAACGCCAACGCGGGCAACGACACGGTTCGGTCTTCAGCCAACTACACGCTGGCCGCCAATCTAGAAGACTTGGTACTGCTCGGCAACGTGCCAAACGGTACGGGCAACGACCTTGGCAATACGATTACGGGGAACGGTGCTAACAATACGCTGAACGGTGCTGGGGGCAACGATGTCCTGGTGGGAGCCGCAGGAAGTGATACTTTGATTGGCGGCACAGGCAATGATACGCTCACGGGCGGAGCGGGCAGCGATACGATTCGTTACAGCAGCGGTGATGGTAGCGACACCATTAATGGATTCATCCGGGGAACTGGAGGAGACATTCTTTCCTTTACTGGAATTACCGCTATTGATGTGCAAGTGGTGAGCGGTAGCGCACAGTTTCGTGTTGGAGATGGCGTTGCAGGTAACGCTGGCTTTGCCACAGGAGATCTATTACTAACCCTCTCCAATACCCTCTTTGGTGCAGGAAACATAGCCACTAATATTGATGCTGTTAACCGTCCAGTAGTTCGGTTCTCATAACTTTCCAGAAGAAAGACAGAGGCTGCTGAGCGATCGCATCTTTTACCTCCTCTTGTTCAGACTTTTCAAAACTAGTCAGATGGAAACTTGCTCACAGCAGTGAATGACTAGTCACAACAAATTAGTACAGCCTGAGCACGATAAAAACTCATCTAGTCAGAAGGATTATAGATCATGGCAATTAGGAACGGCACTGAGCTAAATGATACGCTCAACGGCACAAATAATCTCGACACCCTACGGGGGTTCGGTGGAGATGACATCCTCAACGGTTTAGGCAACAATGACCTGCTTCTGGGAGGAGAAGGGGCTGATCAGCTTTATGGTGGGGCGGGCAATGACAGGCTATTTGGTGAATTAGACAGCGATACCCTGGACGGTGGTTTAGGGAATGACACCCTGGATGGCACAGGCGACGAAAGTGGTGATGTCCTTTTGGGAGGAGCGGGCAATGATTTTCTGTTCGGCAGCACCGATGATCTGATCGCGGCCCGCTTTGCCGGATCGCAGCGGTTCAACGCCACCGCCGATGGCACATCGCTCGCCGCCTATGAACTGCCCTGCCGCGAAGCTGCCGCTTCCGCCCGCGCAATGCTGACGCAGGAGGCTGCTTCGCGTTGGGGCGTGGCGTGGGAAGAATGCGAGGTTGAAGGCGGCTTCGTGAAACACGCGGACAAGCGCGCCAGCTTTGGCGAACTGGCCGAGGCAGCAGGGCTGCGCAACGCGGCCAAACCGGATTCGCAAGACATCTGCTTCGTGCCGGATGGCAATTACGCCAAGATCGTCACCAAGGTGCGCCCCGAAGGCGCAGCGCCGGGCCACATTGTCCATGCAGCCTCCGGCGAGACGCTGGGGACACACAAGGGCATCGTCCATTTCACCGTGGGCCAGCGCAAGGGCCTCGAAATCGGCGGCCAGCCTGAGCCGCTCTATGTGATCGGCCTTGATGCAGCCGCACGCGAGGTTCGGGTCGGGCCGAAGCGGATGCTGGCCGTCAGTGCCGCGCGGGTGACCGAAACCAACCGCATCGGCCCTGTGCCGGATGCACAGCTGACGGCGAAGGTGCGCAGCCTAGCCAAGCCGGTGCCGGTGACGCTCGAAGGGTCTTTGGGTGATGACGCAGCGGTGACGATCCGCTTTGCCGAACCCGAATTCGGCGTCGCGCCTGGGCAGGCGGCGGTGATCTATGCGGGCGAGCGCGTCGTCGGCGGCGGATGGATCGATTCGACCGAGAAGGTCGGCGCTTAACCTTCGTACGGCTCCAGCACGCAGCCGTATCCTTCGCGGTAGGTCGCGGTTGCCTCGGCCACGAGGGGGAAGCGGGCGGTCACGCTTTTGGCCTCGGGATTATCGCGCAGGGTCACGGCCTCCATCCCGGCGAGCTTGTCCTTGGCGCAATCCTCAAGGCTGCGGCCCGCCACGAAACGGCACGAACAGGCGACCCGCGCCGAATAGGCCGACGCGATGCTGCCATAGCCATTGATCGGTTCACGGAAGGCCCACGCCGCCCCGCCTGCGCCCAGCGCGATGATCGCCAGCAGCCACAAGCCGTAACGCGGGCGGCGCCTTGCGGTGGAGGTGAGTGATTTCGCCATTGCCAAGCCCCATTGCCAAACCCGACCGCATCGGGAATTGAGGACGCGATGACCCTCAGTTCCGCCGTCCTTAACCGCGCGCCCTTGCTCGCGCCAGCCCTGCTCGTCCTTTCGGCCTGCGGGGCCACACCGCCTGCCGAAACGCCCCTGTCGTCAGAGGCGCTGGCGGCAGTGACGGACAATGCCGGCGCGCCGAAAGACCAGCTTGCCCGCGCCGTGGATGATCTGTTCACGCAGCCCGGTCTGGGTGAAACCCGCGCCGTGGTGGTGATGGCGGAGGGGCAGATTGCTGCCGAACGTTATGGTCCCGGCTACGACAAGGACACGCGCTTCATCAGCTGGTCGATGGCCAAGACGGTCACCGCCGTGCTGATCGGGATGCTGGTGGCCGATGGCAAGCTGGCGCTGGACGAACCCGCCCCTGTCCCCCTATGGCAGCGCCCCGGCGATCCGCGCGCCGAGATTACGCTTCGCCACCTGCTCCAGATGCGCAGCGGGCTGCGCCACACCGAAGCGGGCGACCCGCCCTACGAATCGTCCGAGGTCAGGATGCTGTTCCTTGACGGGCGCGACAACATGGCAAAATGGGCCGGAGAGCAGCCGCTTGAGGCCGAACCGGGCAAGCAGTTCGAATATTCATCGAACACCAGCGTGATCCTCGCCGATATCGCCGCACGGGCGCTGACAACAAGCGACAAACCCGATGCGCGGCGCAAGGCGGTGGCCGAGTACCTTCAGGTTCGCCTGTTCGCACCCCTCGGGATGACCAGCATGGTGCCCGAATTCGACGCAGCGGGCACACTGATCGGCGGCAGCCTGATGCACGCCACCGCGCGCGACTGGGGCGACGCTGGGCGAAATGCTGCGCCGCAAGGGCCGCGCACCGGG
>JAAUPA010000141.1 GCA_012034615.1 Leptolyngbyaceae cyanobacterium CSU_1_4
AGCCCAAGCTGAGCTTGACTTTGAGCTTTGTTGCACTCACAGCAGACTCAACGGAAGCATCTGGCTTAGGGATAGTTTCTGTGAGTTTAGCCGTCAAAGATGGTATTGCCTAATTCATAAGATTGCTCCAATTCAAGACCTAGTTGAAACCGGCAAAACAATCATCCCTAATCGCAATCGCACTAACCCGCCAACCGTCAGAATGACCTGTTGATCAGTGTCACGATGGAGCCGAAATCGCTGACGGGTAATCCGGAGAATCCGTAGCAGTCGGATGACAGGCTCGATGAAAATAGGACGAGTGCTGGAGAATTCGCGATTCTCAGCCTTTTGTGGGGGTGTTAGATCTTTACCTCTTGGCTTTTTGTGCGGGGTGGTCACTTGCTCGGCCCCCCAGAGGCTTTGTCCCCATCAAACCCCTGATCTGGAGCAAATTTTGACTGCTGCTGACGAAACAGGGTGATATTGCTGGTGGGTTCCTTTGTCCCGGTCTCCACATCGACGATATCCTTGCCCTCCGGCAAACTGATGAGCTGTGATTTGAAGGTGTGTTGCTGCTTTTTGCCAGAAAAGTAGGTGCGTTGCTCCGGGTTGTCCCCCGGTCGCTCTCGGGCTTGCTCGAAACTATCGACAATCCACTGATATTGCCTCAACTCCTGTTGCAACCACTCGTAATCACTGCTGTTAGCGGCAACTTGTTCCAGCAAGCTTGCAGGCAGCAGCACCCGCAGAATCTTCAGCCAGTAATGCACCGTGTCATTAGCCTCGGTTTTGGAGATCTCAAATTGCAACCCCAACACTTCAAGGGTCGGGTAGTGTCGCAAGTAGAACAGGCACATGCAGATCACGCACGGCAGCAGACGGACGAAAGCCGCTGGTACTGAGTTCAAGGTTATCTGCTACCGCTGCGTTTTGTCATTATGCAGCTTGTTCATTGCAGCAGCCACTGCCCCCCCATGAGTATTTACAAGTAAGAACAGCAGAAATTATTAGTAATATATAGGTCTTTGTCCGAGGGTCTATGACCAGAGGGGCACCTGTCTGTATTCGCTGAGCGTGACAATGACCGAACAAGCAATCGAACAAGCCTTGATCGAAAAACTGGGCGACCTCAAATATGGCTATCGCTCAGATATCCGCGATCGCGCCACACTAGAGCAAAATTTCCGCGAAAGGTTCGAGGCGCTCAATCGAGTGCATCTCACAGACGGCGAGTTCTCCCGACTGTTGGAGCAGATCATCACGCCCGATGTTTTTGCCGCCGCCCGGCACCTACGCGATCGCAGCAGCTTTGAGCGCGACGATGGCACGCCGCTGTTCTATACCCTGGTCAATATTAAGGACTGGTGCAAAAACACCTTTGAGGTGGTCAACCAACTCCGGATCAACACCGACAGCAGCCATCACCGCTATGATGTGCTTCTGCTGATCAATGGCGTGCCAGTGGTACAAATCGAGCTAAAAGCCCTCACCATTAGCCCGCGCCGGGCCATGCAACAGATCGTTGACTATAAAAACGACCCCGGCAACGGCTACAGCAAAACCCTGTTGTGCTTCCTGCAACTGTTCATCGTCAGCAACCGCAGCGATACCTGGTACTTCGCTAACAACAATAGCCGCCACTTTAGCTTTAACGCTGACGAGCGGTTTTTGCCGCTCTACCAGTTCGCCGGGGTAGACAACAGAAAAATTACCCATCTGGATAGTTTTGCCGAGACGTTTCTGGCCAAATGTACGCTGGGGCAAATGATTAGCCGCTACATGGTGCTGGTGGCCAGCGAGCAAAAGCTGATGATGATGCGGCCTTATCAGATTTATGCCGTCAAGGCTATTGTCGATTGCATTCATCAGAACTGCGGCAATGGCTACATCTGGCACACCACCGGCAGCGGTAAGACGCTCACGTCCTTCAAGGCATCCACGCTGCTCAAGGACAACCCGGACATTGAAAAATGCCTATTTGTAGTGGATCGCAAAGATCTCGATCGCCAAACGCGGGAAGAGTTCAACAAGTTTCAGGAAGGCTGCGTCGAAGAAAACACCAACACCGAAACCCTGGTGCAGCGGCTGCTCTCCGACGACTACGCCGATAAGGTGATCGTCACCACCATCCAGAAGCTCGGTCTGGCGCTGGATGGTGGCAATAAGCGCAACTACAAGCAACGGTTGGAGCCGCTCAGTAAAAAACGCATTGTCTTCATCTTTGATGAATGCCATCGATCGCAGTTTGGCGAAAACCATAGGGCGATCAAGGATTTTTCCCCAACGCTCAGCTATTCGGGTTTACGGGTACGCCGATTTTTGAGCAAAACGCCAGCTATCAGCAGATCGAAGGTGCTCTTGCCTCTTACAAAACTACGGAAGACATCTTTCAGCAGCAACTACACGCCTACACCATCACCGACGCGATCGAAGACCGCAACGTCTTGCGCTTCCACATCGACTATTACAAGCCGGAAGGCAAGTCTAAGCCTAAGCCAGGAGAGCCGCTGGCCAAGAAAGCTATTGTCGAAGCGATTTTAGCCAAGCACGATGCTGCTACTGCTGGGCGCAAGTTCAACGCCATTCTAGCCACAAGCTCGATCAACGACGCGATCGAGTACTATCGCTTGTTCAAGGAAATTCAGGTCAAGCGGCAGTCTGGAGATAGCACCTTCCAGCCATTGAATATTGCCTGTGTGTTTTCCCCGCCCGCCGAAGGCAACAAGGACGTGCAGCAGATTCAGGAAGACCTGCCCCAGGAAAAGGCCGACAACCAGGTCGCCCCGGACGAGAAGAAGGTGGCGCTGAAGGCTATCATTGCCGATTACAACACCCGCTATGGCACCAATCACGACATTAACACCTTTGACCTGTACTATCAGGATGTGCAAAAGCGCATCAAGGATCAGCAATACCCCAATCAGGACTTGCCCCATGCCCAAAAGATTGATGTGGTGATTGTGGTGGATATGCTGCTCACGGGTTTTGATTCCAAATTCTTAAATACGCTCTATGTGGATAAGAACCTGAAGTACCACGGGCTGATTCAAGCCTTTTCGCGCACCAATCGGGTGCTGAATGACACTAAACCCTACGGCAGCATCCTCGACTTTCGCCAGCAGCAGCAGGCGGTTGATCAAGCCATTACCCTTTTCTCTGGGGAACATCAGGAACAAGCCAAAGAAATCTGGCTGGTCGATCCGGCTCCGGCGGTGATCGGCAAGCTGGAAGCAGCGGTCACTAAGCTGGATACGTTCATGCAATCTCAGGGCGTGGCCTATGCCCCGGAAGAGGTGGCCAACCTTAAGGGCGACGCGGCGCGCGGTCAGTTCGTCAACTTGTTTAAGGAGGTGCAGCGGCTCAAGACTCAGCTTGACCAATACACTGATCTCACGCCGAAAAATGCCGCTGTTATCGATCGGGTGATTCCTCCAGACCAGTTGCAAGCCTTTCGGGGGGTGTATCTGGAAACCGCCCAGCGCCTGAAGGCGCAGCAGGACAAAGGCGGCGACGCTGCCAGCTCGGAGGTACAGCAGCTTGATTTTGAATTTGTGCTGTTTGCCTCTGCGGTGATTGATTATGACTACATCATGGCGTTGCTGGCTCGCTATACCCAGGAGAAACCGGGCAAGCAAAACATGAGCCGTGATGAGTTGATCGGCTTGATTCAGTCTGATGCGAAGTTTATGGACGATCGCCACGACATTGCCGCTTATATCGGCACGCTGCAAGTGGGCAAAGGATTGGACGAGAAGGCGATCCGTCAGGGATATGAGACCTTCAAGGCGGAAAAGAGTAGCCGCGAACTGGCGGACATTGCCACTACGCACGGGCTGGAACCTGATGCGCTGCAAGCCTTTATAGACGGCATTATGCAGCGAATGATTTTTGATGGCGAACAACTCAGCGATCTGCTGGCTCCGTTGGAGTTGGGCTGGAAGGCTCGCACCCGAAAGGAACTGGCATTGATGGAGGATTTAATTCCGCTGCTGCATAAACTCGCCCAAGGTCGGGAAATTTCAGGGTTGGGGGCGTATGAGCAATAATAAAATTTCTGGCATATCAACTGAGGGAACCTGGCGATGGACTCTATGGAGAAACGATGCTGATTGGCAGTGATTCGATCATTACAGAGGTTGTACACAGAGGAGTTTGATATGAACCAAGCGCAATTTTTTGAGAAAATTCAAGCACTCCCGGCAGACAAGCAGGCGGAGGTATTCGATTTTATTGAGTTTCTGGCTTCCCGTAGCCCAACCAAATTACTTACCAAAGAATGTTTGGCGGATCGGTTATTAATGATGCCCGATTATGGATTAGACGAAGATTTTGCGCGGATAGACGAATCGGAGGGGATGGATGATGTATTTGATTGATACTAATGTTATTAGTGAGCTTCGCAAGCGCAAGGCAGCAAATCCCAATATTCGCGGTTTTTTGTTGAGGCGGCGCAACAAAAAAAACCAATGTTTCTTTCGGTGATCACGGTTGGAGAGCTACGCCGAGGAGTAGAGTTGATTCGTTATCGGGGTGATCTTTCTCAGGCTAGGCTGCTTGAAGATTGGTTGAGCAATCTGATGGTAGACTTTGCGAATTTTATTCTACCGTTTGATGAAGTAACTGCTCAGGTGTGGGGGAAATTGCGCGTACCGCATTCAGAAAACCCATTAGATAAGCAGATTGCAGCCACAGCGCTTGTGCATGAATTAATTGTTGTAACGCGCAACGAAAAAGATTTTATCGGTACAGGCGTAAAAGTTTTTAATCCGTTTTCATGATGTATGAGCAGTAAAATCGCAAAACTCTCACCACTGGCGAGAGAATTAAAAACAAGGTTGTTTTGGATTGGGAAATGCGGCGAGAGGGTGAGTGATGACTGTGCCTAAGTTGCGCTTTCCTGAGTTTCGGGATGCGGGGGAGTGGGATAAAGATGAACTTGGTAATGGTTTCGATTTTTGTCAACGAAAGAATGCCTCTAGATCAGCTTTCGTTAACAAGCTATGTAAGCACAGAAAACATAATATCAGATTATGAAGGCTTAGTAATTTCATCTAAGTTGCCATCATCAGGAACCGCCATACGGTTCAAAACAAATGATGTTTTAATTTCAAATATTCGCCCTTATTTAAAAAAAGTTTGCGTTGCGAGTAAAGATGGTGGTGCATCCAATGATGTAATTGTTGTTCGAGCGAAAAGTAAAGTAAATCACCAGTATTTATCATTCATTCTTAAAAATGATTCATTCATTGAATATGTTATGAGAGGCGCTAAAGGCGTGAAAATGCCAAGGGGCGACATTTCCTTGATAAAAAAATACCCACTTGCGTACCCTTCATTACCCGAACAGCAAAAAATTGCTGACTGCCTTTCTTCCATCGACGATCGCATCACCGCAGAAACCCAAAAGCTCGACACACTCAAAGCCCACAAAAAAGGGCTAATGCAGCAGCTTTTCCCCGCAGAAGGCGAAACCCTTCCAAAACTGCGCTTCCCTGAGTTTAGCGATGCAGGCGAGTGGGAAGAAAAAAGGTTTAGAGATATGACTATAAAGTCATTTTACGGCACTTCAAGCCCAGCATCGGACACAGGAAAATATCCTGTTTTAAGAATGGGTGATATGTCAAATGGGAAACTAAGCTTTTCTAATTTGGTATACATTGATTTAATTGACAGTGAGTTTGAGAAATTTAGACTAGAAAAAGGCGACATTCTTTTAAATAGAACAAATAGTTATGACTTAGTTGGCAAAATTTCAATTTTTGAGTCGGAAATAGAGTGTCTTACTGCTTCTTATATAGTTACTTATAGACTCGATAAGACGAAAATAAACCCAACTTTTTGCAATAATGTTTTAAACACATCACTGCATCAAGGAAAAATTAGAAATCTTGCTACAAAAGCCGTAAGTCAGGCAAATATAAATCCGACAACCTTTAAAGATTCTGTTACATTTTTCATTCCAGAGATTTGCGAACAAAAAAAATTGCTAATTGCCTTTCATCCCTGGACGATATCATCACCGCCCAAACCCAGAAAATCGAGGCGCTGAAGTTGCATAAAACAGGGCTGATGCAGCAGCTTTTCCCATCGGTTGACGAGGGGGCGGAATGAGCGAAACCTTTGCTGACCTAGATAGACTCGCCACCCATCTACGCCAAGAACTGGAAAACAAAAAATATCTGTTGCTCTATGCCTACAACGGCACAGGCAAAACTCGCCTGTCAATGGCATTCAAAGAAGCAGGGAAGCAAAGCGATCAAAGAGATACACTCTATTTCAACGCATTTACAGAAGACCTGTTCACCTGGGATAACGACCTGGATGGCGACAGCGATCGAGTTCTAAAAATCAATGCATCCTCCCGCTTTTTCTCCGGCATTGAAGAATTGGAAATGGAAAACCGTATCCGCCCCTTTCTGCATCGCTATGCCGATTTCTATTTCAGCATCGACTACGAGCAAGGAACCATTAGCTTCTCCCGTGAAGTTCAGGGCGTAACCATTGACAACATCAAAGTGTCACGCGGCGAAGAAAATCTATTTATCTGGTGCTTTTTTCTTGCCATTATTCAGTTAGTCATGGATGGTGCAGAAGCCTATAGCTGGGTCAAATATATCTATATTGACGATCCCATTTCTTCCCTAGATGACAATAATACGATCGCCGTAGCCAGTGACTTAGCTCAATTATTAAAAACCAAAGACAGCCCGATTCGTGCCGTTATTTCCTCTCATCACGCGCTGTTTTTCAATGTCATCCACAACGAGCTAGATGCCAGAAAGTCTAAAAAGACAGCTTCCTATTTTTTATCTCAGTCTAAAGGCACTAGCAGCTACGCACTACGCTATACCAATGCCACACCGTTCTTTCATCATGTAGCGATGCTGACTGAGCTATATCAAGCGCAACAATCGGGCAAACTCTACACCTATCACTTTAATATGCTGCGGAGTCTGCTCGAAAAATCAGCCAGCTTTCACGGCTATCCAAATTTTTCCGCCTGCATCAAACAGGATGACGACGACCCAGATGGCATTTTATATGCACGGCTAATCAACATTCTAAGCCACGGTAATTACTCACTATATGAACCCCAGGAAATGCTGGAAGATAACAAGGCTTACTTCAAAAAAATACTTGACCATTTCATGATCCGTTACCCCTTTAATCCTGAGCTATTCCCTAAGTTGTCCGAGGAGGCAGAACAATCATGATACTAACAAGATCAAGAGAACGAAAGGCTCAAAGCACAAAAAAAGGCTGATGCCAATATCTGCAAAGTTAACCTCTAGAGATCAATCACCATGCCTACATCAATCACAGAATTATTACCCTCGATCGCAGCCTTATCCCATGCCGACAAGTTCCGGCTAGTGCAGTTGATATTGACGCAACTAGCGCAGGAAGATGGTACTGAAGTTGAAGACACACAACAACCTGCCGCACCCTTTGATCCGCACTTGTTTTTCGGAGTTGCCCACCAGTCGAAGCAAGTCATTGACGACTACTTGGCAAGTATCCGTGAGGGTTGGCTCTAATGGCTTATTTGATTGACACCAATATCGTCATCTACTATTTCAACGGGTTGACAGATGACGAAGCTATCCACACCATACTCGCCGATAGCTTCAAGATTTCTATTATCACCAAAATCGAGTTTTTGGGCTGGGGGCAGTTTGCATCTGACCTTGAATTGCATACCAAAGCAAGAGAGTTCATCAGCTATGCTACGGTATGCGACCTAAAAGAGGCGATCGCTGAACAGTCCATACTGCTAAGACAGCAATTTAAGACCAAAACACCAGATGCCATCATCGCCGCGACGGCATTGGTCAACGGCTTAACCGTAGTCACCAACAACACATTGGATTTCAGCCGTTTAGGTGTAAAAACCATTGCTGTAAACATTAAATAAGCCTATCTCACTCGTATCTGCCACCATGACCGAACAAGACCAAAAACAACTGGGTACTATCCTGTGGGCGATCGCCGACCAACTGCGCGGAGCCATGAACGCGGACGACTTTCGCGATTACATGCTCTCCTTTCTGTTCTTGCGCTACCTCTCAGATAATTACGAAGCTGCCGCCAAAAAAGAACTAGGATCAGACTACTTAGATATCCAAGGTCAGCCCAACACCACGTCGCTGCAACTCTGGTACGACCAAAACCCAGACGACATTGCCGAATTTGAAAAACAGATGCGCCGCAAAGTGCATTATGTGGTCAAACCCCAACACCTTTGGGGAAGCATTGCAGAAATGGCTCGCACTCAAGATGAAGAACTGCTGCGAACCCTTCACGATGGGTTTAAATACATCGAAGATGAATCCTTTGCCAGCACCTTCGGGGGCTTGTTTTCGGAAATCAACCTGGATTCTGAAAAGCTCGGCAAAAATTACAACGATCGCAATGCCAAACTCTGCACCATCATCAAGGCGATCGCCGAAGGACTGAAGCAGTTTTCCACCGACAGCGACACCCTCGGCGATGCCTACGAATACCTAATCGGTCAGTTTGCCTCCGGTTCTGGCAAAAAAGCAGGCGAATTCTACACGCCCCAACAAATTTCTAGCATTTTGTCCGCCGTTGTCACCCTCGACAGCCAAGACCCCACCACTGGCAAGAAAAAACACCTCGACAGTGTCCTCGACTTTGCCTGCGGCTCCGGTTCGCTGCTGCTCAACGTGCGCCATCAGCTTGACTCCCACAGCATCAGCAAAATCTACGGGCAGGAAAAGAACATCACCACCTACAACCTGGCTCGCATGAATATGCTGCTGCATGGGGTAAAGGATTCGGAGTTCGAGATTTTCCACGGCGATACCCTGCTCAACGACTGGGACATGCTGCGGGAAGCCAACCCCGCCAAAAAGCCCTACTTTGATGCGGTGGTGGCTAATCCGCCCTTCAGCTATCGCTGGGAACCCACCGAAGCCCTGGGCGAAGATGTGCGTTTCAAAAATTACGGCCTGGCACCCAAATCCGCCGCCGACTTCGCCTTTCTACTGCACGGTTTCCATTACCTCAAGCCAGAGGGCACGATGGCGATCGTTTTGCCCCACGGCGTACTTTTTCGGGGCGGCGCAGAAGAACGTATCCGCCGCAAACTGCTAAAAGACGGCAACATCGACACCGTAATCGGCTTACCCGCCAATCTGTTCTATTCCACCGGCATCCCGGTATGCATTCTGGTGCTGAAAAAGTGCAAGAAGCCCGATGATGTGCTGTTCATCAACGCCAGCAAGCACTTCGAGAAAGGCAAGCGGCAAAATCGCTTGCTACCAGAGCATATCGACAAGATTATCGACACCTACCAATTCCGCAAAGAAGAGGAGCGTTACTCCTGTCGTGTCGCAATGGAAAAGATTGAGACAAATGACTATAACCTAAATATTTCCCGCTATATCAGTACTGCGATGTCGGAGGAAGAAATCGATCTAAGCGTGGTGAATTTCACTCTGCTCGAAATAGAAAAGAAAATTGATGAGTCAACAAAGAAGCATAACAAGTTTCTCAAAGAACTTGGCTTACCGCCTTTGCCCTGATGGGCTAGCGGGCATATTTAGGCGTTGCTATATGAAGGCGCACACCCTTCACAACTCCATCTCATAAATCTGAGCGATTTCCTCTGCTTGTATTCCTAAATAAGCCAGTGTCTGCTGCTGGGTCGCGTGCCCAAACGCCTCCATCAGCAACGGCACGTGTCCCCCTTTCTATCCGTTGCCAATAGCCCCAAGTCTTGCGAAGAGAGTGACTGCCATAGCTACCCTTAAGTCCAGCGTTCTCACACCAGGTCTTGACCATCGTGCTCACTGTGGGGACAGTGAGACGGGTGCATCCCAGTTTTGCACCCTCACCCTTCTCCCTCTCTGGCTCCCTTCTCCCGCTCTGGGCTACGGTGTATACATGAGTCTAGACTGGCTTCGTTCCAAGCTTTTTCGCCCCCTAAATCCCCCAAATTGGGGGACTTTGAAGCACAGAACTGGATCGGAAGTCCCCAATTTGGGGGGTTGGGGGGCGATTCGCCAGGGACTTGGCTAGATTCGATCACTTGTGCCTACCGTGTAGACACAATAGGGGAAGGGGACGGTTCGGGCAGCAATTTAGATTTTTCAGATAACCTCTTAACTCAGATCTCCTAGACGCTCGTGAGGGCTGAGGTTTCTGCCTGGAAACCAGCGAGTCGTAATGCATCAACCGTTGCTTGATGATCTTGAACTCGGAACTGTGCACCTAGTCGGACAATTTCTCGACGATCGCCCCCACCAATCACTGCAATTACCGGAGTTTTACTGTTTTCGTCTTCACCGCGCTGCTCTAACAATAACGTTCTTAAACGGTGCTGCTCCCGAATATCCCCAGCAATATTAGGCGTTAATTCTACAGTGACCATCCGGACTTCATCGATCGGTTCGGCATCATCGATAATAAACTGAACGCGCTCGTCTCGGCGATCGACTTTGCCCCACATCATCAGGCGCGTATCGACTTCAATTAAGTGACCAATGCGCGCGAAAGTTTTGGGAAAGACGACAGCATCTGCGTGTCCCGATAGATCTTCAATTTGCAGAACCGCCATGCGATCGCCCTTTTTAGTGACCACAGGTTTCAAGGTGCTAATCATGACGATCGCGCTCAGAGTAATGCTATCGGGCTTGTCTGCCAAATCGCTGAGATTAATAGGAGCCAAAACTCTTGCCGCCTGCTGAATTGATTTCAACGGATGGTCGGAAATGTAAAAGCCCAACAAATCTTTTTCTAGCTTCAGCTTCTCTTGAGACGGATAGTCGGCTACGGGCGGAGCTTTGGGGGCGCTCTCAAAACTATTACCATTGGCAGATGAGTTGCCGCCCACTAAACCCGTACCCATCAAATCAAATAAATTGCCCTGCCCCACCGCTCGATCCTTAGCACGAGATTGTGACCACTCCAGAACCAATTCTAGATCGTGCATCAGTTGGTTACGATTCGGTTCTAGCGTATCCATTGCGCCCGAAAGAATTAACGCTTCTAACGCCCGACGGTTGACCGTGCGCGAATCGATGCGATCGCATAAATCAGATAATGACTTAATTGAACCCTCTTTTTCACGAGTTATGAGAATAGCCTCGATCGCCCCTTGTCCCACGTTTCGTACCGCCGATACCCAAATAAAATACTGGTTTGCAACGGCGTAAAGTCCACGCCCGATCGATTTAAGTCCGGTGGCTCCACCTCAATTCCCATTGCCATACAGGTCGCAATATATTTCTGCACCTTATCTTGATCGCCACTGTTAGCGGTCAGCAATGCCGCCATGTATTCAACCGGATAATTGGCTTTAAGATATGCCGTTTGGTAGGTTACATACCCATAAGCAGTAGAGTGAGATTTATTAAAGCAATACTCTGCAAACATGACCATTTGCTCGAATAAATCAGAGGCAATTTTTGCCTTCACCCCATTTTTCTCTGCTCCTTTAACAAACTGCTCTTGGTGCTTTTCCATCTCTGCTTTTTTCTTTTTCCCCATTGCCCGCCGCAGCAGATCCGCTTGCCCCAGGGAATAGCCGCCCATGTCTTGGGCAATTTTCATGATCTGCTCTTGATAGACCATGATGCCGTAGGTTTCGTTGAGAATGGGTTCGAGAAGTTTGTGCTCGTACTCAATTTTTTCGCGTCCGTGTTTGCGGTTAATGAATTTGGGAATGAGTCCAGCGTCGAGCGGGCCGGGTCGGTAGAGGGCGAGGACGGAGGAAATATCTTCGATGCCGGAAGGCTTGAGATCGCGGACAATTTGGCGCATTCCTGAAGATTCGAGCTGAAAAATGCCTTCGAGTTCGCCTTTGGCTAAAAGTTGGTAGGCTTTGGGATCTTCGAGGGAGAGACGATCGAGATCAATTTCAATGCCGTGAGTTTGCTGAATCAGATCCACCGCTTTTTGAATCATTGTCAGGTTTTTTAAGCCCAAAAAGTCCATTTTCAGCAGCCCCAGCGACTCAATATCTTCCATGTAGTATTGGGTAAAAACTGCGCCATCGGCATTGCGCTGAAGCGGCACAATTTCATCGAGCGGCTGGGCTGAAATGACGACTCCGGCTGCGTGAATGCCAACACTCTTGTTGGTGCCTTCAATGCGAATTGCCATATCGAGCCAGCGGCGGACGTGGGGTTCGGTGTCATATTTGGTTTTGAACTCTGGGGCAGGACTGGTGTCAGAGATCATTTCTTTCAGCTTGGCAGGTTTGCCCCGTGATACCGGGATCATCTTCGCCATTTTGTCCGATTCGGCGTAGGGAATATCCAGCACGCGCGCCACGTCTTTGAGCACCGCTTTGGAGGTCATGCGGTTGTAGGTAATGATTTGGGCGACGCGATCGCTGCCATATTTTTCGGTGACGTATTCAATCACTTCTTCTCGGCGCTCGATGCAGAAGTCGGTATCAATATCGGGCATAGACTTGCGTTCGGGGTTGAGGAAGCGCTCGAACAGTAAGCCGTGATGTACCGGGTCAATGTTGGTAATCCCCAATGCATATGCCACCAATGATCCGGCTGCCGATCCGCGTCCGGGACCAACGGGAATATTGTTGTCTCGCGCAAATTTAATGTAGTCCCACACCACTAAGAAGTAAGCAT
>JAAUPA010000142.1 GCA_012034615.1 Leptolyngbyaceae cyanobacterium CSU_1_4
CAAGGGTTTTGTCGAAAATCTTCGGCTCGAAATTCTTTCGGTGGCACTTTATGTTTTAGCGGGTAGCGACAAAACGAATATTGCGAGCAATGAATCAGCATTCAAATATTTTTTGATGGGTGCTTTTGCCTCTGGTTTTTTACTCTTTGGCATCGCCCTCATTTATGGTTATACAGGCACATTTAGCATCGAAAATATTGCCCGACCAGAGTTTTTTCCGATGCCAATTACAAGTGTGCGCGAATGTGGTTTTAAATCAAGATTCACACATCATCACGGTTGGTATTATTTTGATTCTGATTGGTCTGGGTTTCAAAATTTCGGCTGCCCCTTTCCATTTTTGGGCTCCCGATGTTTACACAGGCGCGCCAACACCCATAACCGCCTTGATGTCAACGGTAGTAAAAACGGCTGCAATTGGTGCTTTTTTCAGATTGATGTATGTTGGCTTGGCGGTAAAAGCCGATACTTTTACCGATATTTTGGCGGCAATGACAGTTTTGACGCTTCTAATTGGCAATGTTGTGGCGGTTAGTCAATCTGATGTGAAGAGAATGTTGGCTTTTTCATCTATTTCGCACGCTGGATATATGCTCATCGCTGTTTTGAGTTTGAATATGTCGAGTGATAACGGATTGCTTTTTTACACTTTGGCGTATTCGGTTGCTACAATTGTGGCGTTTTTAGGGCTTTACATCGTTGGTAATGCCAAGGGAACGACACTTGTTTCCGATTTTCGGGGCTTGGGTCGCAGCCAACCCGTTTTGGCAGTTGCAATGGTCGTAGCGATGCTATCAATGGCGGGTATTCCTCCTTTGGCAGGCTTCATGGCAAAATATTATATTTTCGCCAATGCCTTAAAGCAAGGCTATTTATGGCTCGTGTTATTTGCAATCGTGATGTCGCTGGTGGGTGTTTACTACTATTTCAAAGTCATAATTGCCATGTTTTTCGAGCAAGATACTGAGGGGTCCCGCTTTGACATTAATCCATTACAAACTATCTTATTGGTTGTCGGTTGCGTGCTACTGTTGGTTCTGGGTATTTTACCGAATTTAGTTTATAACTTATTGTAATATTTCTTTATTTTTTAAAAAAGTCGCATCGGTTTTCGGTGCCGACTTTTTTAGTTTTAACCCTAAAATTTAAAAATATGTTTAAAAAAATTGTGTTTGTAGCCCTTTTTATGGTTTCCATTTAGCTGTCAAGTTAAAGATGATGCTGGTTTTATACCCATAAAACAAGATTTTATTCAGCAATATCTCGCTCTCTTTCCTGACGAGACCCCCCTCAGTATTGACAACTCTTGCACCGTATCCAACGGCTTCATTTATGACATCGGTGATGTATTGTGGCTTTTCAGGCTCGGCAACGGGTGTGATTTGCACCCCTTTTTCCCATGGTCATTGCAGAAATGTGACCTCAGCTTCTTGAGTTTGGATCACTGCAATCAGTCGAGTTCGTTGATTGAGCAATCTTTTAGCAATTTTTTCGAGCCTCTTAGCAATCTTCAGATTGAGCGAACACGGATTGCAATACCAGGGTTGAACTTCCCTAACGCTTGCTCTAACTCATCTGAATTTGCCTAGACTTTTCACCCCATTAAACTATTAAGTTTTAAGTGGATTTCACACGCAAATTTGCCGATTCACCTCACTAAGAGTTTGCCAAAAGAACCGAATGCCTGTGATGATGATCATCATAAGCGATGGTATTGCATTAGTGGGAAAATTCTGAGGAACCCTAGCTGAGATTATTTACGATGCCCAAGAAACAAAAGTTTCCCTATCTCGTAGGTTCTAAATGGACTTCTCAACAAACGACCTGGGGCTGGCGGCATTTTCGGGTGGTGAATCGCAAAAAACAGGGTCAGTGGGTGTTTGCTGAAATGGTGGCGGCTTGTGATCCGACTGTACGATTTTGGCTCAATGCGCAGCAGTTGAAGGAACGATCGCTTTGGCAGTCGGGCTGGCAAACGTTAGAAGAAAGGCAAGAGGGCTAAATGCAACTGGCCTTAAGGATAGGAATAACCCTGGTTTTGATGTCTTGGAGTGGGGCATCCGAGGCAAATTCTAGTCAACGAATTCCCGGGAATTACGTCTGTCTCAATAATCCGGCTCCTGAGTGCCGGAATCCTGAGCGGCAAATTACGGCTCCCTTTGCCTGTCTCAATAATCCTCGTGCTGAGTGTCAGAATCCGCCGCGACCGAAAATTGATTTAGAGCCAAGGGCTTGGAGCTGCCGAATGAATCAAAATGTGAACTGCAACAACACAATCCGATATTCTGTAGAGAATAGGGAAAATTGGGCAGAGTATTTTCGAGCTACGCCTTGATGAGACAAGAAGTTGAATTTTGATCAAAACCTATGCCTAGGGCAATGTTTTCCAAGCTTGAACCACAATCCGGCTCAGTCGAAGTCGAGATTTTTGATCGAGGACGCGGTCATCCGCTAAAACTTCGGCGGTCAGTTCTTCTAAAGATTGCCCTTTGGAGCGCGCTATCTGAACGACTCCGGCGATCGCAGTAGCAACAACTTCTTCATTTACCGTTTTTTTCTGGAGTGCAACTATTTCTTGAGGACTAGCGGGAATGGGATAATGCATTGCTGAAAACCGGAGAGTTAAGCTTTTTGTGTAGATTTAAAAACTATCAAAGTCTTAAAGTGATAGGAAGTGTAACGCACTTTGGTTGATTGTCAAGCTAGAACTCATGGGAAATTTACTGATTTCAGAAAAAATTTATTAGAAATTTAGAATTCACTGGGAAATTAATGAAGTCTGAGATGAGAGAGGTTTTGTACGTTGAGGTTCCGACACCAGACACGGCATCTGTCCGGTCTTGGTTGCATCATGGTTTCGATTTAGAGTGCGCCAACGTTGAGCGTCGAACGACGAGGGAGGGTTTATGGTTAGCCGCTAGGCGCTCAACCGCAGCGGTTCCTAAGCCAGCAGATTCTAGGCAGTTAGAAGACTTATCGGCGGAACTTTCCATCTTCGTCTGGTCGTTTCAACGAACAACCTATCTCAAGGCGTTTCGTTGGACACATCAACCTTTTCCTCAAGAAGCAAGGATTCTTCAGCATTTAACGCAAGGGTTGCAGGCGCAGTTTCCCCATCAATACCCCGAGCCGCCCGCGATCGACCTGGCTCAGCAATCTATTTTTGAGGCTTTGGCGGCTCATTATCCCCGTACCGTTCAATATTTTCGGGCTATTCCCAACGGTGAGTATGACCTGACTCGGGTCTATTGGTGGGAGCAGCGCTGGCGAGAAGGGGTGCGTAGTCCTCAGCAGCCGCAGCCCGTGATTTTTGAGCAAGAGCATCAGTTTGGGCAATCAGCCGATTATGACCTGATTTATGTGGGTGGGGCGCTAGGGGTAATTCATGCTGCGGTGATGGCGCAGTTAGGGTATCGTGTGCTGCTGATTGAAAGATTACCCTTGGCTGGATTAATCGAGAATGGAATATTTCCAGGAACGAGTTCCAGAGTTTGATCGATTTAGGATTGTTTACGCCAGCAGAGTTTGAGGCAGTGATTGCGCGGGAATATGTAGACGGATTCCATAAGTTTTTTGATGCGAACAATCCTCCTCAGGCGAAGGCTCCGGTGCTGCATACGCCAACCGTTTTGAATGTGGCGATCGACGCGGAAAAGTTGCTGCGTGTCTGTGGCGAAAAGCTGCGGGCGGCGGGCGGCGAAATTTGGGATGAAACAGAATTTGTTCGGGCGGATATTGCCGCAGATGGGGTGAGAGTTCAGGGCATTCACCTGCCGACCCAAGCCCCTCGGCAGACGCAAGGACGATTGCTGATTGATGCGATGGGAACTGCCTCACCGATCGCCTGGCAGCTCAATGGCGGGCGGACGTTCGACAGTGTTTGTCCGACGGTAGGCGCAGTGATTGACAGTGGCTTTGAACCTGGGGTTTGGGATAGCCAGTGGGGTGATGTTTTGAACAGCCATGGCGACATTTCGCGGGGGCGGCAGTTAATTTGGGAACTGTTTCCAGGACGAGGCAGTGAAATAACTGTTTATTTATTTCACTATCACCAGATTCATCCTGAAAATCCTGGCTCTCTGCTGGAAATGTATGAAGACTTTTTTACGATTTTGCCCGAGTATCGGCGCTGTAACCTCGACCAGATGAAGTGGAAGAAGGCAACTTTTGGCTATATCCCAGGGCACTTTAGCATTAGCGGAGGCGATCGCCAAACTGCTTTCGATCGCTTGATGGCGATCGGCGATGCCGCATCCCTGCAATCTCCTCTCGTCTTCACCGGATTTGGTTCCTTAGTGCGCAACCTGCCCCGTCTCACCGACCTACTCGACACCGCCCTCCGTCATGACCTCCTCAAAGCGAGTCACCTCAACCCCATCCGAGCCTTTCAGAGCAACATCGCTGTCACCTGGATGTTTTCCAAAGGCATGATGGTTCCCACACACCGATTTCTAGCACCCTACAAAGTTAATGCGATGCTGAACACGTTCTTTGGCATTCTCGCTAGCGAACCTCCAGAGGTAGCAGAGCGATTTGTTAAAGATCGAGCCGGCTGGTTAGCCTTTAATCGAATGGCGCTAAAAGCGGCTCGCATTAATCCTTCCCTGCTGCTATGGATTTGGGAACTCGCTGGCACAAAAGATCTGTTACGCTGGGTCGGCAGCTATGTCAATTTCACCTTAAGTGCTTGCTTGAGTTGGCTGTTCAGCGGGTTGCCCAGCTTTGCCCGTTCCACCCAGTCTTGGCTAGAACCTCGCAATCCCGCTCTCTGGCTCTGGCTGCTCACTCAGAGCTATGCTCTTACCTATGGAGTAGGCAAGCCGCAACCCGAGATCCTCAAGATAAAGCCGCGACCTCAGGTCACCGAGATCCCGGCTTCCCCGAGTCTAATGAAGGCAACACCCGTTGCTAAGCCTGATTAACTGCGATTGTTCATCAAACGAGTAACCTAAATGTTTGTAAGTAAAACAACCACCAACAACCGTAACAGCGCTCTGCTAAAGCGAACCAACAGTAACCTCGACACGAGCCAACTCATGCGTCGCGCTGAAGATTTGGTTTCTGCTGCTTCAAATCGCTATCGTATTACTGTTCAGGTTGCCACCCGAGCACAGCGCCGCCGCTTTGAAGAATTTGATAGCATTGATGACCCGAAAATGAAGCCTGTCATTCGGGCCATTATTGAAATGTCGGATGAGTTGACGCAGCCCGAGATTATTGGTGAGTAGCTTGGCTGAGAGCGGTCACTGAAATGATGGGTAAGCCATAAACTTTTTAGGTAAATAATGATGTTGCGTGGAACGATGCTGCATTTTCTAAGGCGTGCTTTTCAAGATACCCTCAAGCGCCCCTTTGCGGATAGCTCTAAGCGCGCCCCCCTACCCTTCTTATTGCTCCTAACCTTGATCACCGCCTTATTGATGAGTGCTCAACCCCTCGTGGCACAAGGAATTCGGGTGGGTGATGCTTGGCAGCAAGTCTATGAATTGCTGCCTGATTTTCCTCGCGAAAATCAGTACATTTCCCGAGAAAATGGCAAGGTTGCAGAGAACAACACCCTGATCGGTCGCTTAATTCGTTATCACATTTATATCAAAGTTCGTCCTGTCAACTATCGCCTAGACTGGAAGCTCACTCTAGCAGACTACTTGGGTGCAAACGAACGGATGCCTGCCTCCACCTATCCTAGTGCCGATACACTCCGCATTAATCCGTTTCAAAACGATGTTGCCGTAGTCCGCAGCTTGAACCGTGCTCAACGAGAGGCGCTGGTGCAAACGCTGGTTAATGTTTTTACAGCCAGCGATCGTCCTGAACCCAATTCTGTTCCCACACCTCAGCGACCGAACGCTGTACCCGTTGCTCCTATTGCGCCTGCTCCCCAGAGAGAGCCCCGACCTGGAGACGCGCAACTATTGTTGCCTTAGTGATGTTGCCTTAGTGGTGTTGCCTGAGGAGGTTAGTATGGCTCGGCAATTGAAGCAGGGCGTCGGGTGGCGGTTGGGTTGGGATGATGAGGCGATCGCCTTTCAAGGCTTGGTGGGTGGAGAGGAGTGGGCGATCGAGCTAACCGCAGCGGAATTAGAGGACTTTTGTCGGTTAGCGGCTCAATTGGCTGAAACTCTGCTCCAGGTGGGTCAGGAACTGATGAGTGAAGAACGAGTCAACTGCGAGGTAGAGACCGATCTGATTTGGCTAGAGGCAGAAGGCTATCCTCAGGCGTATGAGCTGAGATTAATAGTTTTAACCGGGCGGCGCGGAGAGGGCTTTTGGACCGCCTCGGCAGCATTGGAGTTGCTTCAAGCCGCACCAAGCCTCAAAGTTTTTTAAGCACTGTTTGTGTCAGTTGTACCAGATATGATATGCTGGCTAAGCACTAAATGAGTGTATCGGGGCGTAGCGCAGCTTGGTAGCGCACTACTTTGGGGTAGTAGGGGTCGCAGGTTCAAATCCTGTCGCTCCGATTCAGCAGAAGCCATATAGCCTTAGGGTTGTGTGGCTTTTGCTTTTGTTTTGGCAGGAATGAACCTTAAAGGGCATGGGGTATTTTGGAAGATGAAGCTTCTGAGAGGGGAACAGGAGAAACTGCCGGACGAGCCGCTGAGCGAGGCTGAGACGACGTGAGATGGGCAAGGAGCGGCACGCAGCCAAAAATTGCAGAGGTGCCACAAATAGAAGCAATGATGAGGGCGATCGCACTGAAGCGAGATTTTAACTGAGGCGACATAGCGGTCTTCTCGGGTGGTTTACAACTGTAGGTTCTTGATGACTTCAAAAGAAATACAAATGACCCTTGCAAACGGATTTAAAATAACTTGATGAAGTTCTGTAAATCTTACTCTACCTTGCCCGATTCTTTGAACCCTGCGATCGCGTCATCCTCCCCTTTTCTCTCCCCTCAGATCTGACCGATACCCTTGACCCGATACCCTTTACAATGAGGTGCTGAGGCAAGCACTGATTGCGGCAAGCTGCAAAGGGTAGAACTATGGATATTTCAATTCTAGTGAGGACATTTGTGGCAGTATTTGTCCTAGCCGATGCCCTGGGCAATACCCCCATCTTCCTAATTTTGACCAAGGGAATGGAATCGGAACAGCGGAACAAAGTGGTCGATCGCGCTAACTTGGTCGCCACAGTTGTATTACTAGTGTTTGCTTTTGTCGGGCAGCCGATCCTGAGCTATATGCACATCAGCATTGCTTCAATGCAGGTGGCAGGCGGCTTGTTGCTCCTGTTAGTTGCCCTAGAAATGTTGCAGGGTGAACTCTCAGAGCCGATCGTTGAACAAGAGCGAGATGTTGCCATTACGCCCTTAGCGCTGCCTCTGTTAGCGGGGCCAGGAACCTTAGCCACAGTCATGATTATGGTGTCAGAATCTCCCAATGCCCACGCCAGCGTTATCGGCGGAATTATCGCTGCCATGGGCATTACCTGGCTGATTATGCGCCAAGCCTCTCGCATTGACCACTTAATGGGCGCAGAAGGCGCAATCATTGCCACAAAACTACTAGGATTTTTGCTAGCGGCATTGGCGGTTGAAATTGGTAGCGCTGGAATTCGTGAGCTGTTTTTGGTTCCCTCTGGTCTTTAAAGGATTAACCTAAGGATTGGATTCGCTACCGTTGAATGAGTTGTTAAACTTGCCCCTATTTTTGAATCATTATGCTAAGAGCTGGAATTGTTGGACTGCCCAATGTTGGAAAATCCACCCTATTTAATGCCTTAGTTGCCAATGCTAAGGCAGAAGCTGCTAATTTTCCTTTTTGTACCATTGAGCCCAATGTGGGCATTGTGGCAGTTCCCGATGAGCGATTGTCGGTGTTAGCAAAAATTTCACAGTCGTCCACCATTCTTCCAGCAAAGGTAGAGTTGGTCGATATTGCGGGATTGGTCAAAGGTGCCAGTCAGGGTGAGGGATTGGGCAACCAGTTTCTTGCCAATATTCGGGAAGTAGACGCAATCATTCAGGTCGTTCGGTGTTTTGATAATGATGACATTATTCATGTCTCTGGCTCCGTCGATCCGGTGCGGGATATTGAGGTAATCAATTTGGAGCTGGCATTGTCAGACTTGTCGCAAATTGACAAGCGGATTGAGCGCACTCGCAAGCAATCTCGCAACGTGACCAAGGAATCGCAGGAAGAATTAGAAGTGCTAGAAAAGCTGAGTGCCGCCCTAAATGCGGGTCAGTCTGCCCGTCAGGTGGAATTAACTGAAGAGGAAGAATTTCTGATCAAAGGCTTAGGGTTGCTCACTCGCAAACCGATCATTTATGCCACAAATGTGGATGAAAATGATTTGGCAACGGGCAATGATTGGGTCGAGCAAGTGCGGGCTGTGGCGGCGCAAGAGAATGCTCAGGTGGTGGTGGTTTCGGCTCAGGTTGAGTCAGAGTTGGTAGAATTGCCGGACGAAGATCGGAAGGATTTTCTGGCTTCTTTGGGTGTGGAAGACGGTGGGTTGAAGACCTTAAGCCGTGCAACCTATGATTTGTTGGGATTACGAACCTATTTTACTACGGGTCCTAAGGAAACTCGGGCTTGGACGATTCGAGCGGGAATGTTAGCGCCTCAAGCTGCTGGAGTGATTCATACTGATTTTGAGCGCGGCTTTATTCGAGCGGAAACAGTGGCGTATCAAGATTTGGTGACCTTAGGCTCTATGGCGGCAGCGAAGGAAAAGGGGTTGGTGCGGAGTGAAGGAAAAGAGTATTTGGTAAAGGAAGGGGATGTGCTGTTGTTTCGTTTTAACGTGTAGGTTCCTGTTGAAAGAAGTGCTAGGGGAAAGAGAACGAGCGCCCTCTTCCTTCCTCCTTCTAGAGATAGGGTCAATCCCTCAAGCTAATCAACCGTTGATTGAAGGAACGGAGCCTACCGCGATCGCCCTTGTAAATACTGAAGAACACCATTGGCGATCGCCGTTGCCATTTGAGTGCGCCAACTTGAATCAGCCAGTTTTCTGGCATCTTCTGCTCCCGTTACAAAAGCGGTTTCTACCAAAATCGCAGGCATCGAAGTCTTCCTCAACACGTAAAACCGAGCCGAGTGAATGCCGCGATCCTTCATTCCTAGAGCCTGCACAATGGAATTCTGAACCGTTTGAGCTAAGCTTTCACCGCTCGAAAAATAATAAGTGCTTGTGCCATTTACCTCAGGACGGCTCATATCAATCGCGTTAGCGTGAATACTAACAAATAGGCTGGCGTTCGCCTGCTCTGCCATCGCCACCCGGGGTTCAAGTTCAACGTCAACATCGCTAGTGCGAGTCATGATTGCTTGAACGCCTTGCTGTTCTAAAATACTTGCCACTTGCTGGGAAATCTCCAGCACCACATCCGCCTCATGAATATTCCCAATTCCTACTGCGCCAGGATCGCTGCCGCCATGCCCCGGATCAATGATCACCACATTCCGCCCGTTTTGAAGGGAGGGCAAAGGGGCAGAAGGGCTAGGGTCTGAATTGGGAGTCTGAGGGCGCGTATTGGGCAGCCGGAGGGCAGAAGAAGCGGTGGTCGATCGCCCTATGCCTAACGCCACCCCGTTAGAACCCACGGTTGTCAGCCCGCTAAATAATGTTCCGGCACGAGGATGCATAGAGATAATCACGGTCTGATCATCCGCTTGATAAACCCGGGCTCTCAGCAGGGGGCTATTGGGAGGAAGCGGGGGCACCGTAACGCCACTGCCGAGCCGAGCCGGAGACAAGGTCACTTCATACAGTCCATTTTTCCATTGTCCGTTGGCGCTGAGCGGCGATCGCCTTGAATCAAAAGCTGGGAGTTGGTTTCGTTAAACCCAATCTCTTCAAGGGTCGCAGACTCCTCCCCGCTGGCTGTAGGAGCTGGTGAAGCTGCCGGGGGCGTTTGGGAAACCGTTGCAGCGCGACGAGAGGTAGTTGCCGTAGTCGGAACGACCCGACGGCTAGAGGGCAAGACCGCAATTCCCCCACTAATGTTTGTCGCTCGCCACTCGCCACTCTCCCGCGCGACCTGAATCTTAATGCGAACCCGATCGCGCGATCGCTGTTCAATTTCTATATCTCGGACATCAAACTGATTGACCGTGAGGCGCTGATTGTTGAGCTCTGGGTTTGCCAATTGAGCATTACGAATAGTTAGAGTCACGAAACGGCTATCGTTCTCATCAGGCTCAATTTTAATATCTGGGGTTGCGCCCCGAGTCTGTACCAGCAAGCCCTCGCCAGTCATGCGAACCGCATCCACCTGAGTGATGGACTCCTCTGCCTGGGTTTCTGCTGGGGCTGCCGCCTGTGAAACTCGCTGCTCAGGTCTGGCGATCGGGGCAGAGCGACTCGAAGCGGTAGCAGGCTGACTCGGAGCAGCGGTAGCCGAATTACTCGAACTAAAAGTAGAACGGCTAGTGGCATCCGGTGTGGGAGCCTGAGTAATTGCCGTGCCGATCGCGCCGTTTTCTAATTGGGGCTGCGGAAGCTGCACCGTCCACTGCGTCGGCGAAATACCGCGAAATTGAATTTTTTTCTGGATCGATGGTATAGCCCGGAGCCAGCTCAACCTCGATCCGCGCAGTGTCTTCGTCATATTGATTAATGCGAAGATTTTTGAAAGAGCCGCCGCTTAACGCTTCTAAAACCTGCGATCGCTCCAAAGTCGTTCCGGGTAAATCAATGACCAAGCGCGTCGGACTGGTGACTAGCTGGGCGCGGGGCTGCACCCCAGTTTCAGTATTAAACTCCAGCCGGTTATTACTGGAATCAAACCGCCAAGAAGACAGTTCACCCGCCCTCACTGGTGCCATCAGACAAAGCGTACTCCCAACCAAACCTGCTGCTAACCAGTGCATCTTCAAAGCGTTCACCTTTAACTTCGTCATCAACAAAACACTTCGCCACTAACAAAGCTACCCACCGACCCACTAAATTGACACACCCTGGAGATTCTGGCACAAAAACTATGTAAATCTATGTAAAGCCTTTATTAAGACTCGGTGAAGCCTGCTCTCCCCCTGTTCTAGATAGGCTGTCTGCGATCGCCCATCTTTCTCAAGCCCCACAAACCCTCCCCCCTCGTTGCAACTCTTAACAAAATCAGCTTTATTGCAAGAAGCCAGCTTGATAGACTAGACCACATAAAGACGCACGTTTGGGGCAAACCCAGAACCCGTCTGGGCGCAGAACTGAAAAAGGTAATACAAAAGAATGGTAGATTCGCTTAAAAAACCTAATCTTGACGAAATTCGACCCGGAGTCAAGGTTCCTGCCAAGGAAACCATCCTCACTCCTCGGTTCTACACCACAGACTTCGATGAGATGGCAGCCATGGACATCTCCATCAACGAAGATGAACTAAACGCCATCATCGAAGAGTTTCGGGTAGACTACAACCGCCATCACTTCGTCCGAGACGAAGAATTTCAACAGTCTTGGGATCACCTGGATGGCGAAACCCGTCGCCTGTTCGTCGAATTCCTCGAACGCTCTTGCACCGCTGAATTTTCAGGATTCCTGCTTTATAAAGAACTAGCTCGTAAGCTGAAGGGTAAAAACCCTGTCTTAGCAGAAGGCTTTTCGCTCATGTCACGAGACGAAGCTCGCCACGCTGGGTTCCTCAATAAAGCCCTTTCTGACTTCAACTTGTCTCTGGATCTAGGCTTCCTCACCCAAAGCCGCAGCTACACCTTCTTCAAGCCAAAGTTCATTTTCTACGCCACCTACCTTTCTGAGAAAATTGGTTATTGGCGCTATATCACCATCTATCGCCACCTCGAAGCTCACCCCGAAGATCGGATCTATCCCATCTTCCGCTTCTTTGAAAACTGGTGCCAAGACGAAAACCGTCACGGTGATTTCTTCGATGCCGTCATGAAATCTCAGCCCAGCATTCTCAATGATTGGAAAGCAAAGTTGTGGTGCCGATTCTTCCTGCTTTCGGTGTTTGCCACCATGTACCTCAACGACATTCAGCGATCGGGCTTCTATGAGTCCCTCGGTCTAGATGCGCGAGAGTACGACATTCATGTGATTCGCAAGACCAATGAAACGGCAGGTCGCGTGTTCCCCCTCATCTTAGATGTCGATAAGCCAGAGTTTTTCGAGCGGCTAGATATTTGCACTCAGAATACTGAGAAGTTAACAAAAATCTCTAACTCCAACGCGCCCAAGCCTCTCCAGTTCCTTCAGAAGCTGCCTGTTTACGCTTCTACCGCAACTCAGCTCATCCGGCTTTATTTCCTAAAGCCGATCGACACGCTGTCGTTGGAAGGATCAATTCGGTAGTCACTGTTTTTCTACAAAACGCCGCCAGCCTTGAGTTTTCCTCAGCCCTGGCGGTTTTGCTTTAAAGATGCAACTTTAAAGTTGCCAAAATATAGAACCTATGGCTATACTTGATAAGCCGACGCGGGGTAGAGCAGCCTGGTAGCTCGTCGGGCTCATAACCCGAAGGTCAGTGGTTCAAATCCGCTCCCCGCCACCAAATTTGAAGCCTTAGATTCTTTTGAGTCTGAGGCTTCAAAAATTTTAAACAGAATTAGAAGACGAGTAGAGACTAAACTCACTGGAGATATTGCGGAACAGGCAGTGGTGCTTTACGCCTTGAAGCAGGGTTT